>JALOQZ010000336.1 GCA_025459245.1 Pirellula sp. | reverse complement strand
CAAGGAATCGACACCGAGCTCCACAAGCTTTTCAACCACGCTGCGCTGCCGATCCCCTTTCGGTAAGCAAACTGCGAAATGGATGCGTCCCTCGCTGTCGCGAGGATCGAACGAACAAGATTGAATGGCAGCTTGGAAGTCCCGTTTTGCTAACGCAACGACGGTCGCCAAAGCTACATTTCCTCGCCCGTCAAACAACTCTACCTCGTCGCTTTGCCGAAGCCGAAGCACCTTGATTGCGTGGTGAGCTTCGGTTCCGTCAATCGTTTGCAAGCCGCTTGGTTGGATCGCATCGACAAAGAACCGATGGATAGTCATGAGCTATTCCTAATTGATGCGATCAAGACATTTTGCCAATGGCTTCAAAGCGTCCTCGAAGCGATTGGTAGAGCGATTGATACAGGGGGAAGCCCGCGTCGTAGGTCTTCTGAGAAGCCTTGCGAGGTGGTACGCGATCGACGACTTGAATGGTCGCTTTGCAAGCTTCCTCGATATTCTTGTAAGCACCATCGCCTACAGCGGCTAGCAATGCGACTCCAAACGCTGGGCCTTGCTCCGCATTGATCGTGCAAGCCTTTTGGCCAAAGCAATCTGCCAGAATCTGCTTCCAAAGAGGACTCTTTGCACCTCCACCACTAACGCGGATCTCTTTGACGGGGACTTGCAGCTCTCCCAGAATCTCAAGGCTTTCGCGAAGGGAGTAGGCGACTCCTTCCATGACGGATCGGGCCATATGCCCTCGTCCATGTTTGTTAGTCAATCCGATGAAACAGCCACGCGCATTGGGGTCTGCGTGTGGCGTACGCTCGCCTGCTAGGTAGGGCAGGAAGTAAAGCCCTTCGGAACCAGCGCTGACAGCGGCTGCTTCCTCATTGATAATTGCGTAAGGATCCACCTTTTTGTTCTTCGCCAACTCGCAGCAGAGCTGATTCACAAACCATTGCAACGAACCGGCGGCTGAGAGGGTTACTCCCATCATGTGCCACTTGCCGTGAACCGCATGACAGAAAGTATGGAGACGGCCTTGTTTGTCGTATTGAGGTTCGTCGCTATGGCAGAACATCACTCCAGACGTACCGAGCGAGGCAGTCAAGACTCCTTGTTTGACGATCCCGTTGCCCACTGCTCCCGCCGCGCAATCCCCAGCTCCACCGACGACTTTGCACTCGGGGGAAAGCCCTAGTTCCGCTGCGACTTCAGGAAGCAGCGTCCCTGTGACTTGTTCGGATTCGTACACTTTAGCAAGAATGCCAGGGTCGATATCCAGTTTGCTTAGCAATGCGGTGGACCAATTTCGCTTCTTCACGTCGAGCAATAGCATACCGCTTGCGTCGCTGGCATCGGTCGCTAGCTCTCCGGTCAACCGGCGTCGAATTTCATCCTTCGGAAGAAGCAGATGGGCCAAGCTGTCGTAATTCTTAGGCTCATGATTGCGAAGCCACAAAAGCTTTGGAGCTGTGAAACCCGTCAAAGCGGGATTGGCAACCATGTCGATAAGAGCCTCTCGACCTCCCGCTCGCTCGGTGATCTCTTCGCACTCGGCGACCGTTCGCTGATCGTTCCATAGAAGAGCTTTGCGAATCACCTTTCCTTTCTTGTTGAGGAACACCGATCCGTGCATTTGCCCCGAAAGTCCAATCGCCTTGACGTCCCCCTTTTTCACCTTGCCGGCCTTCACGACCCCTTGCACGGTTTTCTTAACGGCTTGCCACCAATCCTCGGGGTCTTGCTCGGTCCACAACGGCTTGGGCATATGAACGGGATACTCCGCCGAGGACTCGGCGAGGATGGTTCCCTCCTCGTCGACGAGCAAACTCTTGGTTCCCGATGTTCCGATATCGATTCCGATGTAGTATCCCATGGTGTGTCTCGCGACCCAGCGTTTAGAAGAGGAAAGGAAGGTTTGGACGGATGAACTCCGGCAGCTTGGGAATAGAATAGTTCCCGGCTCGATACTATACTGGCGAATCTGGTTTTGCAGTACTATCCTCCGCCGCCCAAATTCGGGCTCCTCATCCATGCAGTATCCGATTCCCACGCGTCGAAGGCTGGTCGGCGGTCTCGTTGCTTCCGCTGTCGCTTCGTTCTCCGGTTGCGATCTTTTTCGCGACCAGCCCAAAAAAGAGTCCGCCCCGAAAACGATCCCTGCCAAGGATAGACCACCTCTTCAAGTCGTTTTGGTAGACGGCTCCTTCAAAGAGGAATTGCAAATTCGCTGGCAGGCCTTTTCAGAGCAGCCCCTCCAAGTCGATGCGATCACAGCGGATCAAGCCCTTTCGCGGTCGGCGGACGCAACGGATGTTTGGATCTATCCAGCTCATTTGCTCGGCGAGTTTGTCGCGAGCGAACGTCTTGTCCCGTTGCCCGCGGCGGCAGCCGGAAAACCCTATCAACCGGACAATGAGTTTGCGAATAGCGAGATAAGTACCATTGAGTCCTGGCCAGCACGGTGGCGATTGGTTTCTCGTTTTGGGGAAGCCAACTACGGTCTTCCGCTCGGCGCCCCACTCTTGTGCCTTGCTGGCAGGAACGTACCCGTCGATAAATTAGATCGACTGGAGGATTCCGCAAAACCAGTCGAAGATCGCACAACGGCTGCCAACGAAATCTGGAAGGAAATCTTGGATGGCACAATGGCCCAACCTTCCTCGCAAGACAAGACTTGGCGCGAATCGCTGGATGGTTTGGGTAAAGAACAAAAAGATGCACTGGTCGATCGCTTTCTTTGGATTGCTGCTTCGACGAACGCAAAGCGACGTGGCCTTTTTGATTTGACCCGTCTTCAACCCAGGCTCCTTTCTGCAGAATTCATCCTTGCGGCTGAGGTTCTGGTTCGTATCGCCGATCTCTTTCCCAGCACGACTTTGGCGACTCATTCGGAGGCTTGGCAACGCCTTGTAGGTGCAAAAGAAGATGCTGCGATGCTCGCGATTGCATTCCCTTCTCGATCGTCCGACGCATCGACGGAAGGTGAAAACAGAGAGGCGATTCGCTGTTCCAAGCTGACTCTGAACAATTGCTTGGGGCTTCAAGCTTCGATTGGTCGGAAAACGCGGCAAACTTCGGTCGCTTCCCAATTCGTGGCTTGGCTCTCCGAGGCAGAACAACGCGATGCACTGGCGAAATTTACGAACGGTGTCGAGCGATGGCCCGGCCAACCAAACCCGGACTTGATTCAACCGGACATTCGTGCCTACCACAACAACAGCAACCGAGAGCAAAGGCTTGAACCGCTAACGCTTTCGATCCGTTTCGCCCAAGCGTCCAAGTATCGCGATCCACTTGCAAAAGCATTGGTGGCGATCCTAAAGTCACCCGACAAAACAAAAGATCAGCTCGGCGAATGCATCTCCGTTTGGAACTCCGTTACGGAGTCGATCGGGATGCTCAAGCAACGAGGCTCGGTCGAATCCTCGATGGGGTTTGGGCAATAATCAACATGGCGATATCGTTACCCGGTCTGAGGCAAATCTATCTACAGCAAACGAAGAGACGGTCGTTTGACGGTCATCACCCCTGGATTCTCGAGCACTCGATCCTCCCCGCTGGTACGGAGCCTCGCGTCGGTGAAGTCGTCGATTTGGTTCGAGAGGACGGGCGCTTCGTCGGTAGAGGGCTTTACAACCCGAACAGTCGGATCCGAATTCGCCTCTATACTTGGGACTCCTCCGAAGTCATCGATGAAGCTTTTTTTCGTAAACGAATCGATCGTGCAATCGAGCATCGCGTCCGCTTTCCCGCTTCCTCGGAATCGTCGATGCGATTGGTGTTCAGCGAAGCGGATCAGCTAAGCGGATTGGTCGTGGACAAGTTCGGCGACCATTTGGTCATGCAAGTGACCAGCGCTGCATTGCTCCCCTTTGTCGATGGGATTTCGCAAAGGTTGTATGAGCTTTATAGACCAGCGAGCATCCAGTTACAAATCGACGCCCGTACCGCCAAGAGCGAAGGCATCGAACCTTGCCAACGTTTCTTGATGGGGGCCGCTCCTGAGAGCCCCATCGAGATCTTAGAAAATGGGTTGAAGTGGTGTATTGATTTGCAAGCCGGTCAAAAGACGGGGTACTACCTGGATCAACGCGAAAATCGAATGGCGGCTGTTCGGTGGATTCGCGAAGGATCGAAGGTTCTCGATGTCTGTACGTATGTAGGAGGCTTTGCTCTGACGATCGCGAAGTACGCGGCGGCGTCGGAGATCATCGCCGTCGATTCCAGCGAACGTGCCCTTGAAAGTGCTGCGCATCATGCCGCCCTCAACCAACTCGAAAACCGCGTGGAATGGGTTCAATCCGACTTCTTTGATTATCTTTCGAAGGGGGTGGATGCCGGACTAAAATTTGATGCAATCGTCTTGGACCCACCCCGTCTAGCGAGTTCTCGCGACAATCTGGATCGAGCGATGGCGGCTTACCACCGTTTGAACTACTTGGCAGTCCGC
>JALOQZ010000057.1 GCA_025459245.1 Pirellula sp. | reverse complement strand
GCTATCCGCGTCAGACCTTGGAGCCAGCTGCGCAATCGAATGGCCATCGATACTCTGCACCTGCAGCCGAACATCACTGGACGGATGCTCGGCTACTTGCAGCTCCAACGCTTGCTCTCGCGGCCCGATATTCAAGATGCGAAGGGCGATCGGTCTGGATGCTTGATCGATTGATTCCACGTAGCCAGGAGACTCTAAAACATCTGTGCCGCCAACCGAATACGAGAAGACTGTTTTCTGTCCATGATGGTACACTCCTTTGAACCTGCCCCAGTCGCGAGGAAGGGGGCCGTAGCGCTTTTGGTCTCGACCCAAAACGCGTTGATCATCTGCGAAAGAACCACTCGGCCCAACCTGGTGCTTGAGGGGTACGGAAGCCTACTTCGCCTGCGAGAGTGGGGTGAATGCCGTGCTCGCCGTTGAACTGGATACCTCGCCAATCAATAAACGACGCTTCTGCAGACGCACTCCAAGCCGCTGCCATCCGAAGGGTATCCGTGTCGAACAGCATCCAATGTCGGCCACGAGCGACTCCTCCTACCCCGCCATCCAACCGAACGGCGATTCCTTTGTAAGCAAAGTTCTTGTGAGCACCCGGAACTTCAAAGGTGTGCGCCAAACTAGGGCCATAGTCCATGGAGGACCAAGCCTCAATCTTGCTGGGCTCCGGACCGCGAGAACTTCCCTTGGGAAGCCTTGCCAAGTATTCATCGTCGATTCGCGCAAACTGGCTTGGGTTGTGTCGCGATAGGTAGTGCTCGCGAATGTAATAAATGACATCGTATTTCTGCGAGGGGACCATCCACGATTGCGCCACCATCTGTCCGAAGCCGTACGTTAAAGTGCGATACATCGAGTGGGGATCGCTGCCGTTCTTGAACTGCCCCTCTGCAAATCGTAACGAGGTCGGAAGCGAACCCGGTTGATCCAATGTTCCGTGGCAATTCCCGCAGACTCGTTTGTAGATCGATTCACCGCGAACATAGGAATCACGATCCCAAGCTCGAATGAACCCAGCGTGGTCCAAGACTTTCTCATATTCTGGGATCGATGACGCCATAGAATCTGCGATCGCCGATTCGCTAGGTTTCAATTGCCTGGCCCGGTCCGGTCCTCCGTCCCGAATCTCCATCAAATAGCGAACAAGATCGTAGAACTGCTGAACATCCTTCAACGCGTTGATTTGCCCGTTCGGCATAAGAGAGGTATCTCGTATCTTCCATTCCTCGATCTCCTCTGCGGGAATCCTTCGGATGGCTCCTCCCTTAGCAATGTCTCTCAACACCGTCTCAGCTTGGGTTCTTTCTACCAACAACCCACTGACAATTTCTCCTTCGGTCGTCCTAATCGAAAGGGTTTCAAATTCCTGGCGAATCGATTTGGAGGGCCAAAGAATGGATTCGATAAGCCTTTCATCTGAGGCTTGTGCACTGCGGTCAGTAAGGCTTGGGCCTAATGCGAAAGCTGCATCGCCAGCAGGTTCATGGCATTGCCTGCAAGCCATTTGCGGCAGATGGTAGACGAGTGCCCCTCGCGTCGGATCGCCTAATCGCTTTGACTTTTCAACAAGTTCTGCAAGAGGCTTTGATTGCAACTCGGATTCCAGTGTTTGTGCTGATGCCAACCGCAGTCCGAACAAAAAAAGTAACACGGCTGCAATATAGGGAACTCGACGGATCATCCTCGGAGCCTTCTGATGGTCAAATTCAAAGCAAAAGCGACACTTCCCAGCGACGAAAGCTGTGGCGTCAAAACGGGAACAAGCCAGGGGCGGCGAAAGTTGGACTTCAATTGGCAAGCGAAGGTATGTGTTTACCGTCTAAATCTCGCAACAAGCACCAATTGTAATGGAGCATACGAGGTAGATGAAAAGGGCCCTTCCATAAACTACCCTTTAACGAATTGGAGATCCGTCCATCCCTATGGAGATAGCCGTACCACTCACCGTGCTCCGGATCTGCAAAGCGACCAAAGCTCCAATCGTGAACCAATTGATGAAACTGCGCATACTTGCTATCGCCGGTTAACGTCCAAGCCAGCAAGGTTGCGATGAGAGCTTCGCAATGGGGCCACCAAAACTTCATATCGTGCCAATACTCTTGCACGGGCAATCCCCTTAGGTCCCGAAAGTAATAGAGCCCGCCAAACTCTCTGTCCCAACCTCGCTCCCACATCCAGTCCAGTATGCGAAGTCCGATCTGAACGAGCTGTTGGTTGTTTCGCAATTTGCCCTCGTGCATGACGAACCAAGCGCACTCGATGGCATGGCCTGGATTGAGCTGCCTCCCCTCGAAGTGATCCAGAATCTCGCCGTGCTCCCCCACAGTCTCCAGCACCGCTTGATACTCTTCGTTCATGAACTTGGATTCAATCACCGATAGCGACCAATCAATCCATTGAGTGCATGATTTCCCTTGAACGACAATGTCGCCCAAACACTTGCGGATTTCTTGAGCGGTCACGATCGAAATCATATGTGGCCCTATAGACAGAGTCGGCCGAGTGCCGGATATGGTCTTGGGAGCCATCACTCCGGGTTCGAAGGAATACCAAAGGTACTTTTCGAAACAACGGACCGATTCATTCGCCGCGGTGGCATCTCCGGACGCAAGGTGATATGCGGCATATGCAATCGCGGCAAATGCCTCGCTGTAGACATACCGCCTCATACGAAGCGGCTTCCCTTCCCGGGTGACAGTGAAGTAGTGCTTGCCATTCGCGTCTGCACCGTAACGTCGTAGAAAATCGATTCCGCTCTTCGCAGCCTCCAACCATTCCGAACGCTTCTCGACCTCGTTGAAAAGGGTCGAAAACATCCAAGCACCGCGGCCCTGAAACCAGATCGATTTATCCGTGTCAACGATCGAACCGTCGCGGTCGAGCGATGTGATATAACCTCCAAACTCTCGATCGAGTCCATAACGTAACCAAAAAGGAATGACGTCATCGAGAAGCGACGAGCGATACAGGGATGCTAAATGTGATCTTCCGGCTTCGGAGAGGATGTATGCCATTTCGAACTACTTTCTATTTTATTGTGCCTTGGACTCAATCCACTCCAAATCAAATAGAATCAAGGCAACTCGACGAGTTCCATCGGCTTCATACAAGCAACCAACGGATCCGTCTGGAAGCTGGGTCAAACAGGAATAAGCAAATGGACCAGGTTGAATAACCTTCTTGACAGGCCATGACTTACCGTTGTCGTAACTAATCGAAATGGTCCCTTGCTCTCGTCCTTTGCTTTGCGGCCCCGAGTAGAGCAACAGGTTCGACTTGTCTGCACCCTTTTGCTCGTATCTTAGAATCGACCCCATACAACCCGGGTCGATCAATTCTTCTGCATCTTCCACGTTGGACCAGCTGACGCCGCCATCACCGCTCACAGCCGATTTTCGGACCGGTTTGCCTGCCCAGCGGCGAACATTGAAGCGAATTGAACCATCGTTTAACTCCGCAAATTGAGCCTCATTGACAGTGCTGACTTTTTTACCGTCCGACCCGGTGATGATGCCGTTTGGGACATTCTCACCCATATGCCAACTCTCTCCCTTGTCGTCGCTATAAACAGCATAGATATTCCACATCCCAAAGGGGCCCTCGTTCATCG
The DNA here is from genome assembly GCA_025459245.1 of Pirellula sp. Taxonomy (GTDB): domain Bacteria; phylum Planctomycetota; class Planctomycetia; order Pirellulales; family Pirellulaceae; genus JBKCUI01. The sequence goes on along the minus strand of JALOQZ010000057.1, from coordinate 22,739 downwards.
GAAACAAAATTCGCCCAGCGTGTGAACCTTGCGTCAGCTGGATGCCGATTCCGGGGCCACTGGCGATGGTGGTAACTCCTTTTTCTCTTTTCGTACTGCGAGTCAGCTCTCGCGGCGAACTCCAACTCTTTCCATCATCAGAGCTGGTGATCAACCAGTTGCGGACGACGGCGTCTCCATCGTAGCCAGGAAGAATCTGTCCGCTCCTCTCGGAAAGCCCAGCGGGGTAAGACTGATACATCAAAAGAATCTTTCCCGAATCCCGCTCGACAACTGCGCAAGGATTATTGAGAGCTTTGTCTCCATCCTCTGCGATGATCGCAACCTTGCTCCAAGATTTCCCGCCGTCCAAGCTGCGTTTCAGGATGATCTTGTTCTTTGCTTGATCAGCGTCCGCCGCCCGACCTTCGGCAAAGGCAAGCAAAGTCCCTTTTTTCGAGACCACGAGCGAAGGGATTCGAATCGATGCGAACCCATCTTCTTTCGGAACGAACACATCGACTTCCTTCGGTGGAGCCGCCATCGCGCAAGGGGAAAGGAGGGCCAACAGAAGGCTCCATGAGATTATCAAAAACTTGTCGCTAGTCATTCCACTTTCCTACCTATGGTTATATTCGACGGCGCTCCAACAGTTTTCACCGAATGCCAGCGCAATATCGACACTTAGATACCTGCAACGGGCTCCGTGCTATCGGCGAACCGATCTGCGCGTACACCTAGCTTCTGAAGCATACTGACAAACAAGTTCGACAACGGGATGTCTTCACCGGTAGCTTTGTCTTGCCAAGGCTCGCGATCTCCTAACCAAGGTCCCCCTTGGAAATTATTGCCCGCATGATTGATGTACCGACCATGCTTTAAACCCATGTTCTTTCCACCAGCAAGGATAAGCGGATAGTTGCGAGACAAATGAAAAGCGCTCGAAGCCGATCCGTACAACACCAATGTATTGTCGAGCATGGAACCAGACCCGGCTGGCTCGGGGGTGCTGCGTAGCTTCTCGATGAATCGCCCAAACTCTTCGTTCAAGAATCGGCAATAGATTCCAAAGTTCTTCCAGCCATCGGGATTCTTTGTCTCGTGCGACAGCTGATGTGCCAAGTTGAATCCCACAGCACGCGACAAGTGATCACTGCGACCAATCCCGTTCTCACGTGTTATTTGGTAAGTCGCAACACGCGTTGAATCCGTCCGGAACGCTAGGTAAACCAGTTCAAACATGGTCTGGAGATACTCGCGAGGCTCGTCGGTGGTGAGCTCCAAATCGAGGTGGTCACGCTCGATGTTGGGCAAAGGTGCGTTGAGCCATTTCTTCGCCTTTTCTACTTTGATCTCCGCTTGCCGGACCGATTCCAAATATTCGTCGAACTGCTTTCTATCTTCAAGCGAAAGCGATTGTTTCAACGAATGAGCATCGGATAACATGTCGTCTAATGCACTTCGGGTGAGTGATAATCTTTTGGCCGACTGTTTATCGCTGGTCACAAACAGCATATCGAATACCTGCTTGGGGCGATGCTCTGCCGGAATGGGACGACCATTGCGATCGAACGAAATGGTGTGGGCACCCCGAGCCGTTCCAGTACCTCCGTCGGTCGACATGACCAGAGACGAAAACCTTGTCTGGTCACCGACATGGGATGCGTACAGCTGGTCTAGCGAAATCGAATTTTTGTACTCTCGGTCCCCGTCCCCTGTCGCTGCACCGGTCAAGAATTGATCGGCATTGTTGTGGCCGTGTACGTTTCTTGACGCAACGTGGGAGAAGCCCGAAAGGACCGTCAACTCAGAGCGAAGAGGCTCCAACGTCTCCATGCACTTCGTGAACTTGAATTCCGTTCCATTCCCGTGCGGAAACCAAGCCCAATCTTCGTAGGCTGGGTCGCTAGCCAGCGGCATCGGAACCCCATCGGCGAAGTAAAAACAGCCCAACCGCTTTGGATTCGTCGAAGCGACTTCACTGCCTACAGCTTTAAACGTTCCGAACAAAGGGAGTGCTAACGCAACTCCCGATCCCCGCAGGAATCGTCGGCGATCAACTCGGTCCAATCGGATGTTCATAACCTGGTTATCCTGTAAATATTGCTTCTGTTTCTATCGTGTTCGGAAAAGCTCGCTGGTAGCCACAGCGGTCAACAACGATCGGAGGCCATCTCCCTGAGATCGAACTTGGGCAACGATGCGATCTAGCTCGGCGCGATCGGTGAACTGAATAGGCCTACCCAGAGCATATGTGCTGGCTTTGTGTACCATGGCAGTGACAAACTGATCTTGGCGATTCATAAGCAGGAACTTCTTCAATCCCGACATTCCATCGAGAACTTCTCGATTGAACAGCTCACTCGAAGCATCGACTGGTTTGCCTTGTATCTCGCTTCGCCACTTCCCCAAAGCATCGTAGTTTTCGAAAGCAATTCCCCACGGATCAATCTTCACATGGCAGGACATGCAGGCGGCATGATTGCGATGGTCTTCGATTCGCTCCTTGAGAGTCATTTTGGCAATCTCGGGGTTGGCCAAATCGATCTGCGGAACGGCCGGAGGAGGTGGAGGCGGTGGATCGTTGAGCAAGCTAACCAACAGCCACTTTCCACGTTTCAAAGGATGCGAATCGGGGAAGTCAGAATTCATCGCCAAAAGGCCAGCTTGGGTCAAAAGGCCACCCAGCCGAATGTTTCCTTTCGTAGAAACACGCCGGAAACCATTGCCTTGAACATCCCCCAAACCATAGTGTTTCGCCAAGCGTTCATTGACCATCATGTAGTCGGCATGAAGGAAATTGAGGACACTATCGTTCTGGCTCAGGACCTCTTTGAAAAACTCTACCGGCTCCTGCTGCATCGCTTCTTTGAGAAGTGGATCGAACCCTGGCAAATGCTGCTTGAAATTCAAAAACTCTAAAAGCTCCATGTTGAGCCACTGATAGACAAAATGCTCCGCGAATCGATTGGCCTTCGGATCCTTAAGCATCCGAGCAACTTGCTCTTCAAGTACGGACTCGTCTAGCAATTGATTAGATTCCGCCAACTTCAGAAGCTCGTCGTCCGGAATGCTGCACCAGAGGAAAAGTGCTAAACGAGTCGCAAGCTCATGCGATGTCAATCGCTCCTCGGCTCCAACTCCATGTGTTGCAATTGAACTTGCCGATTCCTGTGCGGAAACTTGAGCGGTGTATAAAAACTGAGGCGACGAAAGAATCGTTGCGTAAACTTCACCGACAGCCTCTTCCCAATGCTCGCACTCCGCTTCCAACCGAGCAAGCAACTGCAATTTTTTATCCAACTCCTCCGGTGTTGGAGAGCGCCGCCATGCACGCGTCATGAACTTGGAGATAATCTCGCGGCCATACGCAGTACGATCCGATGCTCGGGAACTTGATGGGAATAACCGTTGATGCGAAGCGGTAGGCCATTGCTCGTACACAGGCGCTACGACTTCAACGTAATCGATTGCGATCGCGTCGGGCGAAGCGGAACTATTTACCAAGCGGATGTACTCCGAAGGACTGGGCATCGCACCCATGGGGGATGTTTTTCGAACCGAGTTCCGAGGATAAATCTCTCCTAAAGGAATGTCCCATTGGTAAAAGACCGGAGCATCGGGAGCAGCATCGATCGATGTGTCCTGCTGGCTAACTCGAAGTAATGCCCTCCCCTCATTACTGGCTTGCCAACCAAAATGAAGCTGCAAGCTTGGCGTTCGTTCCCCTTTGGGATCCCATCTACTGGCTCTCACACGAACACGCAACGTCCCCTCGTCTGGCAACTGATCTCCAAGCTCGATATTGAGCCACTGACCTGCAGGCAAAATTGCAATCTGATCGACACTTTCAGGCATCGGCGTGGGGGTATCGGTAGGCGCATTCGCATACTTGGCATCGTAGTATTCCCACGTTGCCGGCGCGGTTTTGCCTGTTCGAGTCGATTTGTAGTAGGTTCGCCGATGCTCCTTGCCCGAGCTCTCTTCCAATTGTTCGAGTTCTGCAGCGAGTTTATCCGGCTCGTCCTTCAATCGCTTTTTCGTTTGAGCGATCTGTTGCTCCTGCTTTTCCCAAGAAAGCTTCGCTGGAGCGGACATGGGGATCCCCCAATAGAGCGACTTCGGCCGATCGCCAATAGACATGGCTCTCGCGATTGCTGTTCTGGCAAGTCGATGATAGGTCTCGAACTGAGTTACCGACATATGCAGCTGCGTTGAACTGTTTTGGAAACCATCCTCCGAATGGGCTTCAGGCGGCAAATCTTTGGCGAAGTCCCAAGGCAAACCGAGCAAGTCTTGAAGGGCATAGTTGTACTCGTACCGAGTTAGTCGCCGAAACGAGCTATGCGAAGCGGTCCCCTTGCGCACAATCGACGCGGTCTGCAGCTCGGTTGCAAGCCACTCGACGACGCGCTTCCGATCCTCGTCCGAGAGCTCTCCGCTGTCGGGAGGTGGCATCTCCCCTTTGCTAACTGCCGCAAAGACATCGTTCCACCAGTCGACATCCTTTCCCTGGTGCAAATTCGGATCAAGTGTATCGATACGAATGTTGCCTTCTTGCTCGTCAGGTCCATGGCAATCGAAGCACGCCTTGCGAAGGATCGGTGCAATTTTTTGTTCAAAAACGTCAAGACGAGGCTTGGGGGCGACCAGGCTGGCGTCAATCGTGCTCGCAATGGCTGCGTCCAGCTTGAGGTATCGGGATTGTTCCCTACCTATTCTTTTCAAGCTCTCTAGCTCTTGATGGGTAACTTCCTCTTTCAGTCCTTCAGGTTGGTCCGCTCGGGCGGTTGGAAGCCAACGCTCCCAACAGCCATACGGGCAAGCAATGGCCAGAAGACAGCTGAGCCAGAAAAGATGGCATTTGCATCGACTGACTAGATTTGCGATTCGGAACGTCATTTCAGTGCCATCGCGGGTGCGACGAAACGTGGTTGGAGAATCGCCGAACGATTTCAGCGATTGAAGGGTGGGACTGCTAGGAGGGAGGATTCTCTTAGGATAGCAGCAATTACCCTATTTTTTCAACACAGAACTCCCCAATCCGACAATCAACTGGCAATTAGCTTCGCAATGGATTCACCGCCAAATTGACTTAACTGTTTGAACCGGCCAGCGTGATAGTAGGTCAGGCGGTTATCGTCCAAGCCCAAAAGGCGAAGGAGAGTCACGTGAAAATCTCTTACGTGATGAACATCTTCGATAGCCGTCATTCCCAATTCGTCAGTGGCTCCGACGGTAATACCTGCATTGCAGCCACCACCAGCAAGCCAAATAGTCATTGCGTTTGGATTGTGGTCGCGGCCATAGGCAATCCCCCCTCGCACACCGTTGTCAGGAGTGCGGCCAAACTCGCCACACCAAACAACAAGCGTCTCTTCCAGTAGCCCTCGCTGCTTGAGATCGATGATTAACTGCGCAATGGGTTGATCGACGCTACGAACCAGACTGCTGTGGGCCCGTGCAAGGTAATCATGGCTATCCCAGGACCCTTGATAGAGCTGAACAAACCGCACCCCCTTTTCGATTAGCTTTCTCGCTAACAAGCATTTGCGACCGAACGCATCCGTTTCCGGTCTCCCGATACCGTAAGCAAGTCGAGTGGATTCCGTTTCACCAGAAATGTCGAGTGCATCGGGAACTTGCATTTGCATTCGAAATGCGAGCTCGTAGTTTTGCATACGCGCAGACAATTCGTCATGCCATGGATGTTCTCGAGAATGTTTGTCGTTCAAGACGCGAAGAAGATCCAAACCCTTTCGCTGATGTTCTGGTGCGACGCCAGGGGGAGGACTCAAGTCTAAGATAGGGGATCCTTTGGCTCGAAGCGGCGTTCCTTGATGCGAGGCAGGCAAGAAACCATTTCCCCAATTCGCTGCCCCTCCTTGAGGATAACTGACTTCGGGTAACACGATGTAGCCGGGCAAATCTTCATTCTCGGCTCCCAAACCATAGGTAACCCAAGATCCAATGGCCGGGTCCCCACCAAATCGATTGCCACAGTTCATCTGATACATGGCTGTCGGGTGGTTGACACTATCAACTTGGCATCCCCGAAAAAAACAAAGCTCATCCGCGACCTTGGCTAAATGAATCCAGTTTTCGGCCATGTCCGCACCGGATTGCCCCGCCTTGATAAAGCGAAAGGGGCTTTCGACGTAGTATCTCTTGCCGCTTTCCATTGCGGACTTTTGCGCCCCCTCGCGGACGAACTCTTGAAGATGAAATTTCTTAAGAGCAGGTTTGGGATCAAACGTATCGATATGCGAAGGACCACCTTCCATCATCAAAAAGATGCACCGCTTAGCCTTAGCATTAGGAAAATGAGGCTTCAATTTATCATTGACGGATTGTGCCCCGAAAAGCCTTTGCTCCTTTGCCAACAATGCAGAGAACGCAATGCTCCCTAAGCCTGCGCCCAGCGAATAAAGTACGGAACGTCGATGCTGTCGAGAATCCGAGGTGGCGAGCGCTGGGTCAGTAAACATAGATAAACTCATTGGAGTTGAACAGAACAAGAGCGATTTCCGCTAAAGCCATGGTTCTCGCATCACACGATTTGATATCGATGTCCGCAACGAACTCTTCATTTTCATAGAGTTTCTCATCAAATTGGAACTTCTCCCCTGTATTCTCCTCTACCGCTTCACGGTGGATGACCAGCGGTTGGCCTTCCAATTGTATAGGCTCCTGTGCTCGGACTTTCTCCATGTCTTGCCAGTGCTCTATGGCTGCATGCCGCTCGACATCATCAGGAGTTCTTCCCAACGCAAAGAGGAAAAGACGATCAACTATCGCTTGATTCGATTCGTTCCCTTCGCCGAGGGCACGGCGTGCTAGCTGAAGGGATCGAAGATAAGATTGACGGCTATGAAACAAGGAATAGATCTGCGGTGTTATCAACGTGGTCTCGCGCCGTTCGCAGGAAAAGTCGGACGCCGGTGCATTGAACACTTCTTGCGAAGGGTCCACTACTCCTCGAAGCTTAAGAGTGTAGATCGATCGGCGATTTCGGTGGTGCGGCAATGCGTTGGGGACCCAAGCCTCGGCAAAGGTACCCATGACCTGTCGAGGTTGCATGGCCGCTTCCAAATTGATTTCTGGCCTGCAAGGGATTCCGCCGATCGCCAAATTTAACTCTCCGGTCGACAATAGTGTGGCATCACGCAATTCCTCCGCTGTAAGTCTTCTAGGCCTAAAGGCTGCATAGGAAGAGCGATTGGGATCAAGCTCTAATAGTTTGGATGGCTTCGGATGCTGGCAGCTGCGCCGGTAGGCTTGACTGTTCATAATCAAACGGTGCATCGATTTGATAGACCAGCGATTGCTGATGAGTTTCGATGCGAGCCAATCAAGTAACTCGGGATGAGTCGGTTTCTTACCCGTGGCCCCGAAGTTATTGGGATTGCCTGCAATCGCATCGCCAAAATGCCACATCCAAATGCGATTCGCTAAGACGCGCACTGTCAACGGATTGGCAGGATGAACAATCCACTGCGCCAAGGCAGTGCGCCTGCCAGCCATTGAGTCGGGCATCGACACGCCGAGATCCGAAACCACACTCAAGAATCCTGGCGTTACTTGCGCTGCTGGTGAAAAGGGATCTCCACCCGCAAGTATAGAGGTCTGTTCCAATTCTGCATTCGCCTCAGGATTCTTCGGCATCCGCGGCGGAGCCAACATGTTCTTTCGATTCGGGGTCGGGCCGGAATAGACACTGAATGCTAGGGGTAGATAGCGATCCTGTTGCCAGCGAATCCGTTCCAACCCCTTCTTAGCAAGCCGATAATGGCCGTGTTCTTGTGGGCCGAATCCGATATGAACGGGTGGAACATGCTCCTCTCCGCTCCCCTTTTTACGAAGCGATTCGCGTGCCTTCGCGAATGTATCGACTCGTCCCTTCGTCTGCTCCGCGGAATCGCTGGGGGGTAATTTCGAAAGTCGAGCTAGCTCTCGATGCCAGTCGTCAGAGGGAAGTTTTTCCTTACGAAACCACTCTTCCGCCGCTTCGATTTGAATCGCATTAAGGCGTTCGAGCGTCGCAATGTAATCTTCTTCTCGTCGCGAAAGAAATCGAGCTTCACCAAAACCAGATTGGTTTTCCCAATCGAGAAAGGGCGCCTCGCGTTCGGCAAACTGAGTTGTCGCAAAGACCGCTTGAACAGAGTAATAGTCGCGGGTTGGAATAGGATCGAATTTGTGGTCATGGCAACGAGCGCATTGGAGGGAATGGCCCAAGAACGTTTCGCCAACACTATTGGTGACATCGTCTAAGAATCGCTGTCTCGCCACTTTCGGAACTTCCATTCCGGTCAATTCCCAAGGCCCCATTCGCAGGAAGCCCGTTGCGATCAAGAATTCCGGATTGGCTGGATCGATTTCATCGCCGGCGATTTGCTCGGTCGCGAATTGGTCGAATGGCTTGTCCGTATTGAACGAGCGAATGACGTAGTCGCGGTATCGCCAAGCGTTACCTCGTTCGTAATCGTTCGCTAATCCCGAAGAGTCCGCATACCTTACGACATCGAGCCAATGTTGTGCCATCCGTTCCCCGTAATGCGGACTTGCAAGCAACCTATCAACGAGAGTTGAAACCGCTTTATCAGGGTCTACCAAGTATTGATGTTCAAAGACCTCGATCTCTTTTGCCGTCGGGGGCAATCCTGTTAGGTCCAATGTCGCACGTCGAATAAAATCCGAGGCCTTCGCCGCTGGAGCTGGCTTCAAACCTTCCGGCATGCGTAAGGCGATTAGTTCATCGATCGCTTTAGGACCATCCTGGGCGATCGTTGGTCGCGAAAGGGGTTGGTAAGCCCATACATCCGATCGCTTGTACAGACGATTCGACCAGCTTTGAGATGTTCCACCGCTCGTATGCAAGGAAACGGTAGCGTCTAAATCGTTTGTCGCTGACTCTTCCGACATTTGTTCGCGAACTTTTTTCATGCGTTCTGAATCAAGCCAAGGAGCCCCGGCATCGATCCATTTCACAATCGCGTTTATTTCTTCGGGATTGAGCCGTTCGGACTCTTTGGGAGGCATCGCCGACCACGCGTCATGGGTGCGTGAAATGGCAAGCACCAGTGGGCTAGAGAGACCGGAGCCAGAAATAATTGAAGGTTGGCCGCTATCTCCACCTTGGACGAGCGACTCGCGGTTGGAGACGCTGAATCCCCCTTCACGTTTGGTTGCCTCCTCGCCGTGACAACTCAAGCATTTGCTCGTGAGAATCGGCTCCACCTTGGCAGCAAAAACCCGCTCCGCGTCTATTTGAGCGATCGCGAAGTTCCCTGACGTACCGGCAATGCAAGAACAGGTGAGTGCAAAGCAAAATAGAGAAGCTCTCAAAACGCTCGATAGCGTCGTTGGGATTGACTGAGTTTGCATACTGGATCGCTCCGTGTTCGGATCCAACGGGAGAGGTTCAATCAGGCTCCAGCGAAGTATTGTATTCTAGCTCTGACTCCGACGCCTCTTGGGCCAATTCTTGGAGGTATCGATTGAGGACCACCAAAGACTCGCTTCCGAGTAGATCTCCTTGGTCGGGGTCATCCAAGGAAAAGGGATATCTGGTGCTGGAGTACGCTTCATCGATCCATTCGTCGAAAAACTCACTTTCGACGAGCGCCTCGAATAAGTGCGGAGCGATTCTGCTGAGATTGATCCAGCGCCGCTTTTTTCCTGGGTGCAAACGAGCAATTTCAAGAATGTACAGACGGAGGCGTTGAAACTCAGAGTCTTCGATATCGGCGAGTTGTTCCAGCCTCGCGATGTTCTTTTGCGAGATACGGGATTGGCTCAAGAATCCCATAACTTCGTTCGTCGCCAATCTCATCTTCAATTCGCCCTTCGGAAGTTTTCGGCATTCTCTGCAGATAACACGCCTTCCTCCTCGGCCTCCGAAGCTTTCATTCGATCTGGAAGTACCACAAAGAACGCAAAATCTCGGCACAACAAGCCCCCACACACAGTATCGATCCAAAAACTGATCCGAAAGGCAACGATGCAAATCATTTTGGAAACCGAGAGACCACTCCAGTCGAACGACGAGCCGAATCGCAATTCTGACGAAATGTCAAAGACATGTCGATAGCCTCACCAAGTTTGCAAGATCGGCAAACTGAACGGAAGAACGAGACCGTTACAATCCAAACAGGACCAAAACCAAAATCAATCGCTTGAACCGAGCAATCTTCGGCACCGTAGTTACGGAGTCTTGCAACAGAACTATTGCCGAAATTGAATCGGCCAACTTGCATGTGGTGACACTCACCGTCTTTGGAAACCTTAGTAATCCTCGAAACTGAAACAACAGAAACCACCGGACTTCAGCGACGAAAACCTTTACAGGCATCACGATTTTAACGTGTTGCTTATCATTCAAATGCGCCACACTTTCAGGTCAGTGATAATATCCATTTCTCTCTGGCTATCCCTCTGTCTTGTCGCTCGAGCAGAAGAAATAGCCCGCAGTATATTAGACTACCAAACACGGCAACTGGAAGCTGTGTCGGGGCTTCTAAGTCGAAGCGAGGGTTTTTTCGCAGAATGCGTGCGATCAACAACCGTTGCTAATAAAGACAGAAAGGAGCATTTGATGGATACAAACTTCATTGCTCGCCAAAGTGAACTCGCTTGTTCGGTAAAGACATTTCCTGGTGGATCAGTTTATGCGTATATCAGCAACGACCGGTACTGCACTCTGCTTACTGCAAATCTGAGGAAGAATGTTGCACTTCAGTCTTGGACTGAGGTAGCAGATTTGCGAAAATCCCCATTCGCCATGTCACACTTTTCAAAATTGGATCCGAATTGGATCAAAGATATACAAAGGCGAGAAATGTTTGGGACATACTTCTCATTTGGTGGCCCCATGTTCTTGTCTCAATTTCCGAATTGGGTTCAAACTCAAACGATGACGCATGATTCCATTTCTGCCGATGAATCCTTGAAAGAGGTAGTATTCCCGGATTGGCTGCCAGACAAATCTTCCTTGAAACTGACTACTGATCACGAGGGATGCGTTTACAAGGCCGAAGTGCAGATTGGGCGCGTACATTCAATCTTGGTTGTCGATGAGTTCGTTACTGTAGATGGAGTTCGCCTACCCAAAAAGCTTTCTGTGGTTGACAAGAACGTTGACGATCCGACGAGGTTATCAAGATCAACGCTTAAGTGGGAAGAGTGCTCCGCGAAGAAGGCAAACATGAAGGGTGAACAGTTCTATTCTTCGTACTATGGCCTATCGGAACCTGACTTTGACAAACTGCCACCTAATCCACATAACTATCTAAGCGTATCAATCTTTTCCACCATTGTCGCATTGGTGCTCGTTGGCATTATTTTTGTTGCACGCAAATATGCGTACTAGATGCTTTTTCAGAACCAGATTCCAAAAATGCGGCTTTACGCTGATAGAAATGCTGGTTGTCGTAGCAGTCGTTACTCTGTTACTTAGTTTAGTTCTTTCTGCTGTTCAAACAGCCCGAGAGGCCAGTCGTCATTCGACTTGCAAGGATCGAATGCGACAGCTTGGGATTGGCGTTTTGTCGTACGAAGCCAGGCTGAAGCATCTACCAGTGCACAAAGGAAGGTTTGCAGGATTAGTTCACTGGCATTACGTAGTCCTTCCTGAGATGGGTGAAGCGCCACTTCACGCAAAAGTTGCAAAGGAGATTGAAGCGGGCATTCCGTGGGACGGCCTCACGGGATCCAAAACAATTGTGCCAGCTTTTTTGTGTCCGTCCGATGCAAACTCCAACCAGCTTCATCGTCATTCCATATCAGGTGTGTTTTTCGCACCCGCGAACTACCTAGGAGTCGTTGGGCAGTCGGTGGAAAAAAACGATGGGGCATTCCCCAGTGATTACGGAGGCTGGCCGTCGGACGCCTCCCTCAGATTGAGCCAAGTGACCGATGGTCTTAGCAACACATTTGGCTTGTGTGAGCGTGGAACAGCAACCAAGCCACTTGTTGGCAGTTGGCAGAGCTCACAGGAATATGGGCATCAGGCAATAGGCCTATTCGAAAGGCCAAGCGCATGGGGCAGTCCATTTAATTTCGTCGACTGTTCCTCGAGCCGATTTTCGCATGGTTGGGCAGCAAATTTTTGCAGTCAATTCCATCCCTGGAGCTACCATGGCAACGGGGTAAACTTTGTGAAACTTGACGGTTCGGTCTTTTGGATACCATACTCAATCGATGAATTCGTTTTGAGGGCTTATTGCACTCGAGCGGGAGGTGAGTCGGCTCCGGAGTAGTTTTCGTAGGTAACGCAATCATGTTGCCTATCCAAGTTTGCATTACAACACCAAGGACCACAGCTGCATTCTGCTTCCCGAACCTTCAGGATCAGGGGCCACGCTCCATGCAACAAGTAGTCGACAGTATCATTGCCGTAGTCGCACTGGTGCAGTTTCTTAAAACCAAGAACCTATGGAGCTCGGAAACGGATAGATGGGTATGCAATAAGAGTTGCGATGCCATCCCTATGCGCGTTTTTGCAATGTACTGCGTTGGCGTTAGTCCGAAAATCATTTTCATTGTTCGGGCGAATCGATGGGTCGGCATCTTCGATTGTTTCGCAAGCCACGATGGGGAGGCGTCGGGGGGCAGATTCTTTTCAAAGACCTCAAGCGCCTTTGCGAAAGAAGGTGGTACCGAAGAAAGCTCGACTGCCATACGCACGTCTTTGGAAAAGCCAACGATCCCGATCGTGCGACCTTGTTCGTCGCTCAGCGGCAGTTTCGTGGTGAGACACCAGACTGGCATCCCGGAAAGATCCCATTGCATTTCCAAGTGATCGATGATCGGATAGCCCGTCCTCAGAACCTGTCGATCTTGATCGGTCGGGATGCGACCGAAGTCGCCGCTGCATATCTCCGAAGGACTCTTTCCGATGACTTCACCCTTCGCATGAAATCCATGTCGCTCGACCAACGACTGATTCACAGCAAGATACCGCCCGTCGGAATCCTTCACGAAAAATGCAACATCCGGCACTTGATCAAAAAGCTGTTCAAGAACCGTAATCGGAACACTTTGAAGCTGCTCGTTTGAGATGCGGTGAGAATGCATTATGCGCGTTTTGACGGTGGTGGGTGGTTTTCTTGCAAGACGCTAGATGTTCATCAACATAGACTAACGAAGTCGTGTGGATTTGGGTAAACTCGTGTCAAAATTTAGCGACGTCGCCTTCATGGTGTCCCGCGTAGATTGAATAGACATCGAATTGAAGTCCATCTGAACCCGTGCCAGGAGCTTCGTCTTTTGAAAATCGTTCGCATCTTTGCCCACCGAATTGAGTTGCCGCTTGTTGAAGGTTCGTACAAGTGGTCGGGTGGGAAATCGGTCTCCGTTTTTGACAGTACGATCATTGGAGTCGAGACCGATAGCGGCTGCATTGGATATGGCGAAGTATGTCCGCTCGGGCCGTTCTACTTGCCCGCGTACGCGGAGGGAGTTCGAGCGGGGCTACGCGAACTGGGGCCGCACCTCTTAGGGATGGATCCGCGAGAATTGCTCAAGCTGAATCATCGAATGGACGCAGCTCCTCGGCGGTCGGTTCGGCGAAAGCATAAGACTGTATCGCGCCATCTCGCAAACGCCTCCCGATGAAATGGCTCGAAACGTCGCCGGCTACAAGGCGGAGGGATACACCCGATTTCAATTGAAAGTTGGCGGGGATCCTGATCTTGATATCCAACGCATACGACAAGCGCGCGAAGTGCTCGCGCCGTCGGATCGATTGGTTGCGGATGCGAACACAGGTTGGACACAGCACGAAGCGATGCGCGTGGTCCGCGCTGTTCGCGATTTGGATGTTTATATCGAGCAACCATGCTTGACCTACGAAGAATGCTTGGCCGTACGACGCAACACTGACCATCCGTTTGTTCTCGATGAGAATGTAGATGGATTGGAGATGTTATTGCGAGCGAAAGCAGATTTGGCGATGGATGTCGTGAATCTGAAAATCAGCAAGCTTGGGGGGCTTACAAAGACCAAACAAGTTCGTGACCTGTGCATCAGCATGGGGATTGCGATGACCCTCGAGGATAGCTGGGGTGGAGATATCACGACATCGGCAATTGCCCATTTGGCGCACAGCACCCCTGAAGAATTTCGATTCACCAGCACCGATTTCAATAGCTATGTCACGGTTAGCAATGCGACCGGCGCGCCCCAGCGTGAGAATGGCTACATGAAGGCATCCGATAAACCAGGACTTGGAATCGAGCCTCGATTCGACCTGCTGGGCTCGGTTGTGGTCGACGTTCATTAAGACAAGAAATTGAGCGAGAGCATCACATGCGAGGACGTATCACCAATTGTTGTGCTATCCGTTGGGTCTCCTCCGCAATCTTCTTATGGATTGCGATCGATAGTAGTTCGGTGTTTTCGTTCCCTTTTGAATTGCCTTCAAAGCAGACTTCGCAAGCCAGGTCGGAAGAAAAAAAGAAATCAGGTCCAGTCCAAGTCTACATCATGCTTGGACAGTCGAACATGCTCGGGTTTGGACGAGTAGGTCCGGCCGAAACCAAGGGCTCGCTTGAATACTTGGTAAAGACCGAGGACCGATATCCATTCCTTCTGAATGACTCTGGCGAATGGAAAACCAGATCGGATGTCCGCTACGTCCATGTTATGGACAAACGGGGTGTCGACTACAAGGATTTGACAACCTTTCAAGTCGTTCGAAATGAGTGGCTTGTACCCAAGAATAGCTTCGGTCCGGAGCTGGGATTTGGGCATGTTCTAGGAGACTTTCATGATGAACCTGTTTTGTTATTGAAAGCTTGTATTGGAAATCGAAGCCTCGGGTGGGATCTCCTGCCCCCTGGAAGCGAACGATTCGAGTTCGATGGAAAGATCTATGCGGGCTACAAAGATATCGCCAACTTTTGGGACAAAGGATCCGAACCCAAACCTGTCCCTTGGTATGCAGGCAGGCAATACGACGCGGATGTCGCGCACGCAAAAGCGGTACTAAAGAATTTAAAGGACTATTTGCCGGAATACCAAGATCAAGGCTACGTGATCAGCGGGTTCGTATGGTGGCAAGGTCACAAAGATCAAAATGCAGCTCTCGCAAGTCGCTATGAATTGAACCTAATTCATTTGATCCAACACCTTCGCGAAGACTTTCAATCTCCCGATGCGAAATTTGTGCTCGCCACAGGCTGCGGAAATCCGGGGACCCAAGGATTGGGACTGCAGATCGCCGAAGCCCAATTAGCCGTCGATGGACGGTCCGGAAAAATCGAGGCGTTTCGGGGGAACGTCCGATGCGTCGACACTCGCGATTTGTGGAGACCGGCAGAGGAATCGCCTGTCAATCAAGGCCACCATTACAACCACAATGCTGAAACCTACTTCGAGACAGGTACTCGGCTAGGGCAGGCCATGGTTGAAATGTTATCAGCAAAGCACGAGCACTAGAGACTCTCTTTCATTCGCACCTAAACGGAGCATCCCTTGAGATTTTTGTCCACCTTGGTCTTACAGCATGTTGTCTGTCGATGGCTTTGTGTTGCGATCGCTTGGACGACCTATACCGTTTCGGAAAGGGTTTGGGCGCAGTCAAATCCGAGCGAATCTTGGCAAACCAAAGCGGAGCCTTGGCTCAAAGAGATCTACGACAAGGGAGCGTTTCGACCGGCGAATCTCAGCCCAGAATGGCTTCCGGATAGTTCAGGGGTGGTAGTCCAGCTGAAGGATGCAAATTCTTCAGTGACCAAGAGTTGGTTGATCGATCCGAAAACGGGAACTCGCAAGCCTTGGGAGAACTCGATCGAACTACCTTCGTCCCGCGATCGTTTCCTTTCTCCCGACGGTACCAAAAAAGTAGCGATTCGAGGAAAGAAACTTTTGGTAACCGATCTTCAAGGCGAGAACGCTTTGGAACTGGTCTCCGCATCGCAAGATCGAGAAATCCGATTTCGAGACCCGGCTTGGAGCAAAGATGGTTCCCATATCCTCTTCATCGAAACGGACGTTACCGACGTCCGTCAGCGCGCGGTTCTCGTACCTGGAGATCCTTCCTATCCGGGGGTACAGCAAAATCGATTTGCCCGAGTTGGAGGCAAAATCGAGAAACTCCGAGTCGGGGTTGCAGCCGCGGATGGCAGCAAACTGAACTGGCTAAGGATCGACGCCCCCGAAGAAGGCTTTTATTTAGGCCAAGTCGAGTGGGCTCCCAGAGAAAGTGCGAAAACGGAGGGCGCGATCCTCGTTGAACAGTTCAGCCGCTTCCGCGACAAGAGGACCTTCTATCTTTGCAATTCAAACGGGGACGCCAAGCCAATCTACACGGAGGCCAGCGACACATGGGTGGAATCGAGCCAAGGGAAAAACTCAGGCTTGTTGTGGCTAGAGGATGGCAAGTCGTTTTTGGTGATCACAGAAAGCGACGGTTGGAGGCACGCCTATCGTTACAGTTGCGACGGAGATCGTATCGCTTGCTTAACCCCTGGTGAATATGACATCATCGAACGAGGAGTGGCAGACGAGCAAGCGGGCTGGTATTACTTCTATGCGTCTCCTGCAGATGCGACTCAGAAATATCTCTACCGCGTTCCACTAACCGGCTCAGGCAAGCCTGAATTAGTGTCTCCTACCGAGCAAATTGGAACCCACAACTATTTGTTCTCGCCCGATGCCAAGTGGGCGATTCACACTTACTCGAGTTTGAACACCCCTCCAATCGTCGAGTTGGTTCAAGTGGAGGGGCATCGAGTTGTTCAAAAGCTAGAGGACAATAAATCGCTCTCCGAGAAGCTGAATGCATTAAGCGAACACCCAACAGAATTTCTGAAGCTCGACATTGGAGCCGGGCTCGAGTTCGATGCTTGGATGGTAAAACCTCCCGCATTCGATCCTTCGAAAAAGTATCCAGTGTTTATCTACGTCTATGGTGAGCCACATGCTCAGACGGTATTGAACGAATGGGGAGCTGGCCAAATCGACTTCAATCGAGTCGTTGCTAGGATGGGATATGTGGTTGTTTCGATCGACAATCGCGGTACACCTGCGCCCAAAGGGGCAGCATGGCGTAGAGCGGTCTTCGGCAGCCTTGGACCTCTTTCCACAGAAGAGCAAGACGCCGGTTTGAAAGCATTGGCGAAACAGTGTCCGTTTGTCGATTTGTCCCGAGTTGGGATTTGGGGCTGGAGCGGTGGTGGTTCCAACACACTCAATGCCCTGTTTCGCAAGCCGGAGACTTATCACGTTGGAATCGCCGTCGTGCCAAAACCGCAGCCGCATCTCTACAATGCCTGGTTTCAAGAGATTTTCATGCGAACCCCAGAGGTCAATGCCGCGGGCTACAAGACGGCAGCTGCAATCGAGTATGCAGAAGGTCTCAAGGGAAAGCTCCTTATCATGACGGGATCGGGGGAAACGAATACGCACATTCAGATTATCGAAGACCTCGTCGATCTACTGATCGCAAAAGGTAAGCTTTTCGACTACATGGTTTATCCCAATCGAGATCATGGATTGCGAGAAGGGGCGGGAACATTGGTCCATGTCCGTATGACTATTTTGAAGTACCTCTTGGATAACCTTCCTGCGGGTCCTCGCTAAGCCAGCGAATAATCTTTCGATAGAGAGTTGAAGAATGATTGCACCGAGAGTTTTCCGCGTCTTTCTCTGTCTCGCACTGATGTTCGGATTTTCCGTGCACGCGCATGCGAGCGAGCGGTGGAATGTACTCTTGGTGACTGCAGACGACATGAACGGCGACTCAGCGACCTGGGCGGGCGGACGGCTTGGAGTCACACCTCATTTGGATGCTTTTGCAAAAACAGCTCATCGCTTTGTAAATCAGCATGTGACAGTTTCGATTTGCCAACCAGGTCGATCTGCTTTGATGACAGGCCGAGTGCCCCATCGCAATGGAGCGTTGGGCTTCCAGCCTATTCGACGCGATGTACCGACATTGGTCGAAGTGCTTCAACGCGAAGGGTACTATGCAGGAGTGATCGCCAAGGCAGCGCACATGACACCGACGGACAAATTTCCTTGGGATTCGATCGGTGGACAGTCGCTCGGCAAGCAACCGAAGGAATTCGCTGCTTCGGCGAGAGAGATGATCGCCGAAGCGGACAGACGCAAGCAGCCCTTTTTCATCAATGCAAACATTTGTGATCCACACCGACCGTTCATTAACGGTACCGGAAGAAAAGCGAAGCAGATTGATGAAACGCTTGATGGGGTTCGTGTTTTTCAACCCGAAGATATAGCGGTTCCCAATTTTCTTGAAGATCTGCCACTCGTTCGCGAGGAAGTTGCACAGTACTATTCGACCGTCAGTCGTTTCGACGTTTCGTTCGGTTTTCTGTTGGAGGAGCTCAAGTCTTCGGGCCACGACGATGACACGATTGTCATCTTTCTTTCGGACCATGGCATGTCCTTTCCATTTTCGAAGGCAACCGTTTACTACAACGGAACTTGGTCACCTCTCTTGGTTCGGATTCCCGGTCAACAATCGACACAAAGTCGAGACGAGTTTGTCAGCAGCGTGGATGTCATGCCATCCCTTCTCGAGTTACTTCATATCGACGCCCCTGCAGAAATGGATGGTCGATCCTGGGTTCCTCTTTTGAAAGGGGAGAAGCAACCCAATCGTGATTTTGTAGTAACCCATGTCAATACGGTGAGCAGCGGCAAGTCGTTTGCACAGAGATGTATTCGTACCAAAGCTCGCGCCCTGATGTTTCACGCTTGGGCGGGTGGCCCAAATCCATTTCGTGTCGAGGCAATGAGCGGTTTATCGTTTGCGGCCATGAATGAATCAAGTGATCCGCGAATTCAAGCCCGGGTGAAACAGCTTGTAAGTGGAGAATCGATGATGTTTTTCGATACGACCAAGGATCCCACTGAGCGCAACAATTTGATTCGAGATGCTGACTACGGCGTGGAAGTACGCAACCTAAGCCAAAAGCTTTTGGAGCACATGCAGAGAACCGAAGATCCGTTATTGGATGCGTTTAAGGAAGCGGCTGGCCTGTAGTATTCCTTTGTTTGGAATTCACTCAACTTGCTGCCCCGAGTAAGGGGTAGTATCGGCTTGCTTCCGCGTTAGCGTTTTGGACTCCCCCTTCCGCGTTTCTCGTATCACGTCGACAAACGGATCACCATTGAAGCAGACCTCGTGAAAGAAACTAAAGACCGAGGAATCCTCGTTCACGAACATCGGAGCAAGCTTCCCGGCTGTTGTCGTATAGCTAAATCCGCCTAGGATTTCGCTTACGCCATTCCCTTTGGTTTCGAGCAGAGTACCTCCCCGTTCGGTTTTGTATCCCAGGACCCACAATTTGCCCCCGTCGTTCCGGATGTGCGTCCCTTCATTCTCTACGTTTAGTTGACGGGCCCAGACTTTTTGATTCGTTAAAGAAAGATGATGGGTGACAAAATCTTCAAAGAAGAGTTTTCCCTTCTGTGCTTCGGATCCGAATGTTAGGTCACAGTCAGCCACACTGCGAAACACCACGGTGCGATCGGAATCGATCTCTATTCCGCCATGCACGTACGCAAAGTGCTCGATGAACAGAGGTGTCGACGAATCTCCAATGACGCGAAAGTCAGGTTTGGCTTTGGCAAAATAGTCAACCATACCGCCGATACCAACCAGCCGTCGCACCCCGCTACCGATAGTCACAGTAGATTCGAGCATGTACGATCCGGGAAAGAAGACAGTCGATGCACCGGAGTTCAACGCCTTTTGAATAGCAGCTGAGGAATCTCTCTGGCCTGTCGGATCAGCCCCAAAATCATCGACAATGGCCCACTTGGAAATCGGCTCCAGCGGTGATGCTGGAGTCTCTTCGATGGGCAATCGAATGGACGTTTCCTTTGTCGGAAACGCCATGTTGGTTCGGTGCGAACAATACTCGCGCACGGCAGGGCCGGAGCTGCCAGGCTTGTCCTCTCCTGAGATTCGAGTTGCTGCAAACCAATCCGGAGTAACGACATCGCCAATGGCTCGTGCATAGTCCAAGGTGTCCGCATCCCGTACGAAGATGCGGCCACCGTTGTAGTTGATCATTGCGGGCCATTTTTCTGCGCCGGTCAAACCAATTAGCTTTGCCTCAACCAAACAGAAGACGCCGTAGGTTCTGATGGCAGGGATTGAGTTTTCGCTCAGCAGCCCTCGAATGGAAATGGCTTGTCCCTCGTTGTCGAAACCGAATCTGCGCTGACCTCGCAATGTAATCGACTCAAACGTTTGACTGTTCACTGCTCTCGCCGTACTGATGCCTCTTTCAAATCCGATGACTTCGCAGTTTTGAACCAAAAGCGGCCCGTTCATATCGCGATGCCCTAAGTCCAGACCGATAGCTCCGCTCGATGGTCCGGCTAGAAATCGACAATTCCTGACAGCGCCCGAATTGTTGGAGTAAAACTGAAGCCCGATCGCCCCAGGGTTTGTTTCACCAACATCGAAGGTCAGATTTTCAACATAGTTGTGAAACCAATCGGCAGATCCGAATCCGCCACACCACATGATGCTTTGTGGCTTTTGGCGATCTGAAAAAGTATCATCTTTCAGTCGAATGATCGTCGTCTTGGGGTTTTGCCCGCATAAGAAGTTCTTTCCCCAGGCGTTCTTGCCGCTGGAGTTCTTGTTGGACCAGAGCAGCGTCTTTGAAACCAGATAGGTTCCGCTGGGGAAGTACAAAAGTTTGTGCGACCCCATCATATCGGAAAGGGCTTTTTGGATCGCTTCGGTGTCATCATGAACTCCATCCCCCTTCGCGCTGTAGGGCGGGAGAGTCACATTGATAACCATTGAGTTGGTTGGATAGAAAATGTCTTCTATTCCGTCGAAATTCGCTCCTGTTTTCGGTTGTTGCCCACTTCCAAGGCTTACCTCCGCAAGAGGGAATACCAATGTAACTGTCAGTGCAATACAAATCGATTGCGCAATTCGAAAGTACGGGTGCATATCGCCTGTTACTCGCCTGGATTGGAGGGGATCTTATAGGAATTGCCTTGCCATCGTCGACTTCACTATTCGGTGGAACAGAATGCAGCAATCTGATCTATCGACAGAACTATTGGGGCGGCGGATCGTCATCCAGCTCACATGGTTCAGCGAGAATCGCACGGACGGTTTTTCTGTCGCTGCTGAGTCGTGCTTTCAAAGCGATTCCCACTGCGAGGTCTGTCATCAAGATTGGCGCACCGTTCATTTGCAGTAACGCGTTCGCATCGATAGGGAACGTCCTCTCCACAAGTAGATCCTCTTCGTCTTCGAATGCGATCGTGATAACTTGCTTTTCTCGATCGATGGCAATCAGTTCCCCTTCCACTATTGTGTTGCGATCGACTTCGGTTTCGATTGCGTGGACAATCTCCTTTCCATAACCGAATTCCAGGGGTATCGACATTCCCGCTTCGAGATCACTGCGTGATGCTGGGAGTCCCCCTAATCTGACAATCGCATCTGGTGAGAGTTCGAATGTATGGATCTCCGATCGAAAGTCAGCATCTTCCTTTTCGCTTTCCACAACCAATCGGCCGTTTTTTCCAACCGCTCGAATCGTCCCTTCACGAATGACGCCTTGCGCATGGATCTCGTCGATGGTGCGATGGTCAGAGCCGAGACGTACCGAAACATATTGCCCTAATCGAAGTCGGCTCAGTTCAGATAACTCATATGCAATCCACACTTTATGGCTGTCCGAGATATTGAGATCGAGGAGTGCTTCATACTCCTCCAACTCCAACGTGAGCGATGGCGTCCGATCTACATCGAGTCGAACAATTCGCCCCCGAATCCCCTTTTCAAAACGACTCGGATTGTCCTGCAAGAACCCCATCGCCACGGTACTGCCCGTAAATAGGGCAAGAAATGCGACGACCATCACAGCCAGTTTTTGAAGCCCTAGTGCTTTGAGGAATCCGTGTGCCAACAAAGCGGATGTAGAAAACTGGCCGGCAACCAGATTTCCCGCGGCAAATGATGTGGCCATAGGACCAGTGGACGTAACCAAGGTTTGAATGCTGGCGGCTTTCACGGACGCAGGGTACAGCCATGCTGCGAGCGATAACGAGGAAAGGGTGAGTCCCCGTTGAAGCAATCGCTTTTGCAACAATTCCCTGCCTCGTTCTAAGCGGTCTTTCAACGCGGAAACACTGATTCCCATTCGAGCGGCCGCTTCGGCGCGGCTCAATCCCTCCGCTTGAGTCAATAAGAGTGCCTCTCTAAACCGAATGGGTAATCGAGCAAGCTCAATGTCCAGCAGCTCACTGAGCTCAATTATCCCAGCGGCTTGATTCATTTTGGCCCGAGCGCATTGGACATCATGACCAGTGGTAGACTCGGCCAATCGACGTTGCATCAATTTGGATCTCAATTTTAGAGAGACGCGACGTGCGACTTGGTGCAACCAGCCCCCGATCGAATCTTGCCAAACGACTCTTTTGGCGCGAGAAGCCAAGACAAAAAATGTCGCTTGAAACGCATCGTCGGTATCGTTGGCATTTTTCAAAATCCGATAGCAGACGCTTCGAACCATGGAGGCATGACGCTCGACGAGTGTCGTAAACGCCTGCTCATCCCCCTGCCGAAAACGCTCGAGAAGCTCTTTGTCGGTCTCAACGGGTCGTTCGGATTCTGGTTCGACAATGGACTGTATCATGATGGATCGCCTAGCGAGTCTTGGTTGACTTATCCCATTTAATCAAGGCGGGATCTGAGAGTATATGCCTCGGGGAGAACGACTGGCGGTAACTTTTCTGCGATTTTCATT
>JALOQZ010000335.1 GCA_025459245.1 Pirellula sp. | reverse complement strand
TATTGTCGCGCTTTCCAAGCTTCTCCAGGGAGGCAAGCAGCTCACCGACATTCCAATCCAATTCCAGAATCGCATCACCTCGAGGTCCAAGCCCCGACTGGCCTTGGAAGCGTTCGTGGACCATGCGAGGGACATGGACATCGTGCGATGCGAAGAATAGGAAGAACGGCGTGTCTCCGACTGAGGAGATCCAGTTGTGGCTTTCCTTTGCCCAAGCGTCCGCAAGGTCTTCGTCTCGGAAGCGTGCTTTCATTCCACCGGTGTAGAAGCCAATGCGGCCGATGCCGTTGTGAATGGTTTGGTTATGACCATGCGACCAATCCATTCGGAGAGTATCTCGGTGCGATTCGCCCGTAGGGTGATCTTCGGTTGGTTTCTTGGATCCAACCCACAAGGGATCTTGTGAGTCCAAATTCACGACGCGCGAATTGCGTACATAGACCTGGGGTACGCGGTCGTTGGTGGTTGGCAAGATATACGAATGGTCAAATCCAATATGATTCGGACTAGGGTTGATTTCGTCGTTCCACTGCGGGCCGGGATTGGGACCTGAATCCGGTCCTAGCCCCAAATGCCACTTGCCAACAACCGCCGTTTTGTAACCGGCGGATTTGAAGATTCCGGGAAGTGTGAAGGTACCCGGTTGAATCAGCGATGGACTATTCGGTGGAGCCACTCCCGTTCCCTTTTTTCGAAATGCAAACGTTCCCGTAAGGAGGGAGTAGCGAGTTGGGGTGCATGTCGACGCGGAGCAATATCCACTTGTAAATCGAACTCCTTGCTTTGCCAACGAGTCGATGTTCGGAGTTGAAATCGATTTGGCGCCGTAGCAAGAAAGGTCACCATAACCAAGGTCATCTGCCATGATGACGACTACGTTGGGGCGATCGTTCGGCGAAGAGACGATCGATTCGGCTGCAACGGAATGGTACGTACAGACCAGCGAGATTGCTAAGGAAACAAAACAGACCAAGGCACGCATAGAAAGTCATCCAGGGGCGTTGGAGAGGATTGTCAACGGAAGGAGACAAACCAGTATATACGAAACTTGCTCGACAAATTTAGAGCGTATCCGAAAACCATCGGAAACCGCGGCTAGCGCCAAAGCGGCTAATGGTTTTCGGATAGGCTCTTAGTACTCCGACTGCCAGGAAAATTGCGTTCGATAAATGCGAATCGAAGCGGCAAAGAGGAGAGTAACCGTGAAAAGGATGAGGATCGCGACGTGCACGGAGCTAGAGTCGGGCGATACCAGGATTTCATCCATGGGACGCGGTAACTCTTCGTCTGAGAGCAAGCTGTTGACCAGGATGAATGCCGGTATCCAAGCCAACACACCTTCGACGACAGCCGCAAAGGCGAATGCGACCACCATCGCGCGTTTCTGAAAGAATGTACCAATCGCGATGAAAAGGGCTCCGTGGGCCATCGCTGATAGGATGCACAACGAGACGCAGACTTTCCATGTTTGAGAAGGATCGGGAGTATTCAGCCAAGGTACAATCAGGGACACCGAAAGGACGGTGCAGCTACTTGTCCATAAAAAAGATGCCAAGTATTTGCCACAGAGCATCATCCAGCGGGCGTGCGGCCTCACGACGCTATAAACCCAGGTCTGGCCCTCCAATTCAGCATGGACCACCGGGGTTGCCCATAAAAGCATGCTCAGGACGGTAACAATCTCAATCTGCAGGACAAACACCAGTGCTAATAGAATGTACCAAACATCCTGAACGTCCCGAACTTCTAAGCGAGCGGTGAGCATTCGAACCGCCAAAATGATCCCGACAGGAAAAAGAGCCAGGCCTATCCAAGCGGCGATGCGCACAGGAGTGAGCGATCGAGAAGACTCGTAGCGCAAGACCCCCAGTACT
Organism: Pirellula sp.; assembly: GCA_025459245.1. Taxonomy (GTDB): domain Bacteria; phylum Planctomycetota; class Planctomycetia; order Pirellulales; family Pirellulaceae; genus JBKCUI01. The sequence goes on along the minus strand of JALOQZ010000335.1, from coordinate 3,893 downwards.
CCGCGAAGCAATTTTTGCTGTATCGGCTGGTCGCCATGAGGCTTGATGGAAGTGGTTCGGTCGGATTCGGATGGCATCTATATCGAAAGACTATGAAGAAAGTCGTTGAATGGGATTCGCGTGAAAGACTTCCCCGCGGTGCTTAGAGACGAGCAGCCGGAAGAGTTGACTTATATCGCCGTCGGCGCCGAGAAGACGTTCGATTTGAATATCGTGCTCGGTACTCCAGGTTGACAGCGCTGTGTAGAACTCGATTGGACTTTCTACTGCAAGGCGAATTCGATTTTTTTCCCAGTCCAATTCCAATGAACGTGTCCACATTTCACAGGCGAGAAGAGAGGCTAAGTGTCGCAGTTGGTCGCATTTGATTTCGAACTCTTGCGGTAGGCTGGAAAGAAGCCGATGAAGCTCTCCAGCCGTTCCCGAGGCGAGCAGTCTGCCCCCATAGATCAGCAGAAAAGAATCGGTGATTTTCTCTGCTTCGTGAAGCACATGGTTGGCGATGATCAGACTGCGTCCCGATTCCTTCCATCGAATCAGGAGCTGCGTGAGTTGGTGTCTCGCGACGGGATCGAGTCCATTGAATGGCTCATCCAATATCAACAGTTCGGGATCGTGCGCGATCGCTTGTGCAAATTTGCATCGCTGTCGCATCCCGAGGGAATAGGTGTGCAATGGGCGATCTGCAGCGCCCGCCAAATCGACTTGATCGAGCAATTCTTGAACGCGCACTGAGGCTTTTCTGCGTCCCCAGCCACTGAGGGCGAGTTGCAGTTCGAGCCATCGTCGCGCGGAGACATTGTGAAGCAGGATGTCGGTGGCAGGACACAAACCAATTCGTCCCATCACCGAAGGGGAGCGAGATGGGTCTTGTCCAAAAACGCGAACGGCTCCAAGCGTCGGTCGCAAGGCGCCGGTCAACAGCCCAATCATGGTCGATTTCCCTGCTCCATTGGGACCGATGAGAGCGTAGGCACCCGTCGGTAGAGTGACGTCGATATCGTTTACGCCGATGACATTCCCGTAGAGGAGCGTCGCATGGCTCATTCGGAGTAACTCTGCAGAGGCGAAACCTGTGGGTGATTGCATCATACTCGCAACATCCTCGCTACACGCCAATAAGCGATCGAGTATCCGATTACGGAGACCAGAAGAATCCAGCACCATGGAGCCCATTGCATGCCAACTTTCGCAGTGAGCCCAAACACTTCTTGTTGCAGATAGCCAAGCGTTTCATAGGGAGAGAAAAGCATCCAATGACTGTATTCTCCCCACCGAAGCGGCTCCCGCCTGGAAAGTTGGTCAGCGGTCGCGAGCGCTTGGTACGTAACGCTTCCTACCACCCAGAGAGTGAACCAAGCGAATCCTGCATAGCGACTTTCCTGTGTTAAGGAAGAGAACGCAAGCGCGATCGCCGTGGTGGGAATAGCGAGTATGCAGGTAGCAATGAGTACTCGCAATGGTATGTCCCATGTCGAAAAGAGCACCCACGGATTCGGTGAAAGAAAAAGTCCTGCGATGTAGATTAGCAACGCAGGTACCGCGGCGATCATCGCGAGTAAGAAGAAAATCACGCATGCTTTCCCTAGCACATACTCGGCCGGTGTGAGCGGTCGCGAGAGATAAAGCAGATAGCCCCGGCTGCGCAAATCAAAGCTGATCAAGCGAGGGGCGATCAAACCGATCACCAGGATCATGCTAAACGCTTGGGGATAGCGGAACAGAAAGAAGAGCAAGTACGACCAGACAAAGTGTCGCGATTCGGTCGGATTAAGGAGGATCTCGTTAATGTTTACCCCTGCGCGAGCGGCTGTCGCACGCGCCTCTCTCGCGGCAAATACGCTTCGGATGATGTTGCGGTAATTGGGGTCCTCCGCCGATTGTTCGAAGACACCAAAAAAGAAGAGAGCCACGGCAGAAGGGATGAGCAGAACCACCATCAGCCTCTTTAACCAAGTGCCTCTCCATATCAGGCGAATCCCAGTCGACGCGACCACAAGCCAACGCGTAGAAGCATAGGTTCTCTCTCCCGTCCAAGTTCTATATCCAACGTCCAATAGAGGCATAAGCTATCAACTTCGAATGGCGTTAAGGAATATATCTTCGAGCGAATTTCGCGCAGCGTCCAAGTGCTGGATGGGGGCTGCTGATTCCTCGCTCGCTTGCCAAAGACAGCGAACTTGATCGGCACCCACCCCGAGCACGCGCAGCTCACGATCACTTTCTCTCTCGAATGCGATCCCTCGCCTGCGGAGCGAGTTTTCAAATCCTTCCAAATTCTCCTCGACACGTAAATGCAGACCGGGTTCGATTGGTTGTTGAAGTCTCTCGAGCGATTCCGTCATACGAACTTCTCCACCGACCAGAATTACCACGTGATCGCAAACTCGTTGGACATCGTGCAGGATGTGTGTGGAAACGATGAGCGACTTCCCTTTTTCGACAGCCAGCATGCGGATGCGATCCAAGAAACTTTCGCGTTGAGAAGGATCGAGACCGGTCGTCGGTTCATCCAGGATGATCAACGGCGGATCATGAACAAGTGCTTGGGCGAATTTCAGCTTTTGACGCATGCCGGTGGAGTACGTTTCTACGTTTCGATATCGCTCTTGATCAATATCGCAGAAGTCAGCGACTTCGTGAGCTCGTCGCAACGCTTCCGTGCGCGGCAGTCCGGAGAGCCTAGCCATCATTTGAATCGACTCGATCCCCTGTAAACCATGCAGATAGCAGTCGTCCTCGGGCAAGTAGCCTATATGCTCGCGAATGGCTTTGCACTCGCTTGGCCAATTGTAGGAGAGGACTCGACCATGACCCGAGTTGATTCGAAGCAGGCCGAGAATCGATTTGATCAAGGTACTTTTGCCCGAGCCGTTCGGCCCCAGCAGTCCGGTCACACCTGGGGGGATGGCTAAGCTCAATCCCTTGAGTACGTCTCGATTTCCATATCGCTTGACGACATCATGGACTTCGAGGACAGGTTCGGATCGGTTCAAGATGAAGAGGCCGGTCAGAAAAGTGTGAGTTTGCGGGGCTCCAAGGACGATGCGATTGTACTTCGCGTGGACGCTCGATATCTTGTCACCGAAGAACTTTTTAGTCCCAATTCCGTCTCGACCTCCGAGTGAAGTCCCTAACGGATGCCGAGGAATTGGAATCAAATTCTCTGGATCGAGGAATCGTCGAATGTCGCAGCATGCCAATAGCAATTTAGGATTTCGACCTATGCGTGCCAACGACATGCTCCGAGCGTTGCAAATCATCAGCGAGTACGATGAAGACGATGCGTATGACGCGCGTGAAACCTATGAGGAATCGATCGAGGGGCAATTCGTTTTGACCGAAGATGAAAAGGTAATCGGCGTTGTCGGTGCTAAGCTGATCGAGAATACCGACCGATCCTATGGAATGTCATGGACGTATCTGCAAAAGGCAGACCGTCGTTCGGGCAAAGGGACTCTCATGCTGGAATGGATGTTGGAGTGGCTGAGGGAGCACGATGCTCGCAAGGTATTCGTTCAAGCGAGCGATTATCACGATCCAACGATCGGAGATATCTATTTCGATGCGAGGGAGGCTTACAAGCGAGTCGGGTTTATGCAGGAGCTGAGGCAGCCGGATTTCTATGCACCGGGCGAGGCGATGATCGTCTACGGTATGGCCTTGGAAGCAAAACAATCGGATGCCCCGCCCATGCAGATTGCGGATATTGTCATCACCGACGTCGATGAAATCCCCGAAACCAACGATGCGTTTTGGGTCGCATGGGAAGTTGCGGATTCTGGCCGAGGTAGTAAGCCTGCCGATTTAGAGAAAGTCGTTCGCGAAGTTCGATCGTGGGGAGGACGCGCCATTTATATGGCTTTTCCATCCGATTTGAGCGGAGTCGCTCC
>JALOQZ010000334.1 GCA_025459245.1 Pirellula sp. | reverse complement strand
AAAAGTTGATAAAGTGGCTCACGGCGAGGACCCGCAACTTGGTCCGTCCAAAGCAAATACGACTCCACCTTTTGTTTTGCTTCGGTGATTTGCAGTCGAGTCGAATCTAAAAGCGAATCCGGTTGTTTCTCGGAACAAAGGAGTCGAACGGAGAGTGACTCAAAAACTTTCTTCGGTGCAACCGAATGGCTATGCAGTTCAAGGCAGTACGGTCCTAAGCCAACCGATTCCAGACGTTTGGCGACGACATCCAAAGCAGCGAGTTTTTCGGCAACAAAGAGAACGCGCTTTCCTTCCTCCATAGCGTGCGCGATGGCATTGGCGATCGTTTGAGATTTTCCTGTACCAGGAGGCCCCTCGATGACGAGGTTTTTCCCTTCTGCGATATCGGTAATCGCAGAGTGTTGGGAGCTATCCGCATCGAGCGGAAGTTCAATTCTAGCGGCTGTTTCATGAGTATCGATCGTGTAGTCGTCTGCGTAGAGCTGTCGATGGGCGACACGGTCTGCACCCACAAAGAGTTGATGGGGGAGCGATCCCCTTCGAAATGCATCGGTTTGCTCCCAATGCTCAGGATGAATGTCCGCGTACATCGAGAGTTTATGGAACGAGAAAAAGCCGACGAGCAGCCTCTCCGATACTTGCCAGCCCGCTTTCCCCTGAATGGCATTTTTAACAGATGCGAAGAATTCGGAAGGTAACTCCTCCTCATTCCGCTCTGGGAGTTGGAGGTGGAAGTCGGCGTCCAGTTTTTTGCGGAGGCTTGGGTTCGTCTGTATATCGTCCTCGTCCCAAGCGACAAAGTACTCCGACTCACCGTTGCCGTTATCCCGGGATCGGATTTCTACGGGGACGAGCAAGATCGGAGCGAGTCTCGGTTCCGATTTTTCCGAAGGGCCTTCATACCATTGGAGAAATCCGAAGGCGAGATGGAGGTAATTGATCCCTGTTTCTTCGGTGATGTTCCTGGCATCGCGCGCGAGGTTCCTCACCAGAGTCTCCAGCTCTTCTGCAGGATAGGGTGCGTGGAGCCAATCCTCGACAGCTCGCTCATCCGACACGCGACCATCCGTCGTCGCAGTGATTCGCATCGGTTTGAACTGATCGGTCAATCGATTGAAGACAGCATCGAGCGATTGTCCTTCGAGGAGGAGCGTTTTCCGTTTGCTGAACCGATAGTTCAGCAGTGGGTTTCTGAGACTCAGATCGAGGAGCTTCGACTGGAAGCGTTTCAGCTCACTGCGGATATCGATCTCGTTTTCAAACATATTGCTAAGAGCGAAAGAGTTGGGGCATTGGAGAAATCCATCGGAGTTGGCGAGGGTATCTCCGCGGTCGCATATGAGCGTCCATGGATTAGTGAAGCCTCGAACCCCGCAGATCCGTCATTATCCGAAAAACCGGAAGGCCCTTTTCGAGAAAGTTTACGGATTACGAAGACTTGACTCGATTTCGGTGACATTGTTGGTTGGACAAATTTTTAGGTGCGTAGCCTAAGGTCCAATGCTGTCCCTATTTTTCGAATTAACCATGCGTTCACTCTGCCTCCAAACGCTCGCGGTTTTATTCGCATTCCTCTCGTGCAGTGCGCAGCTTTATTCGCAATCCGTGATTCCACGCAACACCTCCTCGATCGATTCGCAAGGGGGCCTTGAGCCATTCCGAGTGACCGAGGTAGCGACTGCCGAGTTGGGTGTCGTTCGCGAGATCTTTGTGAAGCGGGGGGAGCCGGTGGTCGCCGGCATGCCGCTTGGACGGCTCGATGACGAACAACAAAAAGTTGCACTGAAAGAAGCGGAGACCGAGGCGTACGCCACTGGAATGATTGAAACGGCACGCAAAGAGGTCGCGTTTAACGAAAAGCGAGTTGCGGTAACGAGAGCGTTGGTCGAGGACGGGAAAGCTAGTCCGCGAGAGCTGGAACGTTATGTCATGGAACTGGAGATTGCATCGGCCAAGCTGCGTGCGCAAGAAGAATCCAAACAAATCTCGAAAGTCCGCAAAGAGAAAGCAGCCCTTTCACTTCATGACAGAACCATTCGCGCTCCGCACGACGGAATCGTCGACGAAATCTACCGAGATGAAGGGGAATACATCGCAGGTAATTCACCCTCGCTCGTACGACTTGTTGATGTATCCCGATTACGAGCCACATTCATGCTGCCGGAAGAGTTGGCGGAGAAATTCCGAAACCGCCCCGAAGCAGAGATCCGTCTTCCAAGCCACGCAGTTGTCTCAGGTAGGATCGAGTATATATCTCCTTTTGCAAGCGCAGAAGGAAGAACCATTGTCATGACCGTGCTGATCGACAATCCCGATCATTCGATCCGCTCGGCCCACTGCGAACTCGTATTGCCCTAAACCGAGATTCGAACATGACCCAAATTCCTACATCGAAAAAACATACTGATGCACCGAACGCGAAACTGGTAGGTCCCGCCGTTCCATCGATGATCGACATGGATCAGACATTGAGCCAATTGTCCGATGCGGGCGCGATGTTGGAGGAAAGTCTCGATGCCAGCGAACAATTCTTGCGAGAGCTGGCGATTGGTGCCAGCAGCCCAGGGATTGGAACAGATCCGAACGGCAAACATGCCCCAGTAGAAGGGGCCAATCTCGTGGGTTTGGATCCCATGGATCCCAAGTTCATTGATCGATGGCTGATGGAAGCATCGCGGGTTTTCGAATCGGGTCTTGGGCTGGTGCTGGTTAACACTGCAGGCAAGATTCTCGAGAGCTACTTCAAGGGGTTCGATAGCGTCCCTCTTCGACTGCAGTCGGGGATGCTTTCCAAGATCGCCAAACGGGCGATGCTCGATCCACGGGTGCTTGTTTCCGTAAGCAGCCTTGCTGAGGATGATTCCGAGGACGACCCGAGCTCGCAGACGCACAAGGGGAATTCATTCTGCGTGAATCTGAACCGATTGAGTCAGATCACCGAGAGGCCACTTCTCGCGTTTTCATGGCGACTCAATCAATCGTCTGGATATGCGCTTCTAATCATCGACGCTTCGAGCCGAGCGGATGAAAAGATAGGAGTCTGCAAAGTTGACGAGCAGCAACCGACGGACTCGCGGCTCATCCAACTAGAGCGATCTCTTGATTCCTGGTATCTCATCAAAAGATGCAAATGGGCAATTCGTTGGTTCCAACGCGCTGACTGGGTGAAAACCCACCCGCGAGCGATTGGAATCCCGATCGTATGCGCGATCCTTAGCTTACTTTGTCCCATACCCTACTACCCTAAGCGCGAGTGCATCTTCGAACCGGAATTCAAGCAATTCGTTCCAAGCCCGGTTGCGGGTCGAATTGCGAAGTGCCAAGTTCGACCGGGCGACCGCGTTGAAAACGGCCAATTGCTAGCCAATCTCGATGGCGAGGAGATGAAGCGCGAGTTAGCCACCGCCGAAGCGGAGCTTGAAGGGGCGCAAAAGAAATTCAACGCGGCACTCGCTTCGAAGTCGTCGGGGGACCGAGGCATCGCAAAAGTAGAAATACAAAAGGCGGAGGCGAAAATTCAAAGCCTGCGCGATCAATTGCAACGTTTGGAAGTACGTGCCACTACCGACGGAGTGATTGTGCAAGGAGATTGGCAGAAGAGCATTGGGATGCCTGTCACTCTGGGACAAAATCTATTCGAGATTGCAAAGCTGGAATCGATGACCGCAGAGGTCCACTTATCAGCTCAAGATCTCGGACAAATCAAAGTTGGCGATCGAGTTGCTATACGTACAGATGTGGCTGGCGGCCATACGTTTGTGGGCGAAATTGGACGAATCGAACCAAGAGCGAAGATCGAAGATACCAAAGCCATCTTCGTTGCGGACGTTGTCATCAGCGATCCCCATTTCGAATTACGTCCTGGGATGAAGGCGAGCGCACAGATAACCGCCGGTTGGCGATCTCTCGGTTGGCTACTCTTTTCACGCCCCTATCGTTGGTTCCTCAATCAGTGGATCTGGTAGTACGAGTCGAGGAGTCGAGTCACTATGTCTAACAAAAATCCATTGGTCCGGTTGAGGCCCGAGGTAAGTTTTAACTGCGTCTCGACTCGGCAGGGGATACGTTACGTTGCGGAGGACCTCAGCCAAGACAAATTCTGGCGATTGGGGCCGCTCGAGTACGAATTATGCGCCCTTTTAGATGGCCAATTGCGATTGCAAGAGGCCGTCGCGCTCGGCCGCAAACACAGCGAAGTCATTGGCGCTCATGATCCAAGCAAAGTCCAAAAGACACTTGTTTGGCTCATGCAAGCCGGGATTTTGGAGAGACTCGATGAGGATTCTCCTGTAGAGTCACTCGAGGCCTCCCCCCCGCCACCGCCACCCAAATTTTTTGATCCAAGCTTCTTTCGCATTCCCGTTCTATCTACGGAGCAACTCGAGCGAATCACCAAGCCGTTGACTTGGTTGCTGTCGATCCCTGTCGCTTGCATCGCCGCGTTGATCTGGGGA
>JALOQZ010000333.1 GCA_025459245.1 Pirellula sp. | reverse complement strand
CAGCCCGCTATCGCGTGGCGAATCATGCAAGCGAAGTGAAGCAAGCCGTTGCACCCATCCATCGGAGCAAGCCACCGAGGGGGGATTCGACAACATACGCGCAACGAGCGAAACCCACCTCCGTGGATTGGACGACTTTGCAGTCCACCTATTCGCACGATGAGAACGGCACGCGCTTGGATCAGTACTCGCAAGGAGTGCAACCTGTCGTCGCACTTCGTCCGGACTATGTGCGCAGCGGGTTTCGTCACACCCGCAGCACTCTGCAAGCTGGCTTTAGCAGCGATAACTACCATGTCGTCGAGCAATGGGGAGGGGATGTCCGCCCCTATGGCGAATGGCGATATCCTTACCGTCCATTCTCGGTCCCTTATGGAATGTGGGGGCCACAGTTGCCACAAGTCGTCGGTGGCTTTCCTTGGGGAGGTGTCTTTCCTCCTCATGGCGTCCACGCTCCGATGTCTCCAAACCATCCCGCAGGGCCTAATGGTAACGCGAATCCTCCAATGGGTGGCCAAGGCATGATGGGCCCACAAGGTATGTTTCCTGGAGGTTTTCCAGGTCAGGTGCAGCCAGGTGTTCCGAACGGATACGGCCAAGGTGGGTTTGGAGGTGGTTTTGGGGGAGGATTCGGAGTCGGGCCATGGAATGCTTTGGGACCCATGCAAGATGATTACTACCCACAAGCACCGGTGATGCAGGCCCCCCAAACCCATGACTACGCTCCTCTCGGTATCGGTCTACCCTAAAAATCGTGTAAGATGCTTCGATGGACCTCTTCGAAGCCTCTGAAAAAAAGAACCGCGAACGATCGCAACCTCTCGCTGCCCGAATGCGCCCAAAGAACTTGGATGAATTCGTAGGCCAGTCCCATTTGCTCGCTCCGGGAAAACTGCTGCGACGATTGATTCAAGCCGATCGGCTTCAGTCCATCCTCCTTTACGGTCCCCCGGGCACAGGAAAGACGACGCTCGCCCATCTCTTGGCGAACGAAACCAAGGGGGCATTTCGGCAACTCAATGCCGTCACGAGCGGTATCAAAGAACTGCGAGAATCGCTCGAATGGGCTCGCGATGAAGTTTCCGCGACGGGAAAACGCCCCATCCTCTTCATCGACGAAATCCATCGCTTCAATCGTACCCAGCAAGACGCGTTGCTTCCGGATGTGGAGCAAGGGATTGTGACCCTCGTTGGTGCGACTACCAGCAACCCCTTCTTCTCCGTCAACGGCGCTTTGCTCAGCCGTTCGCAAGTCTTCGAACTGCAACCCTTGACCGACCAAGACTTGATTCAATTGCTCCGACGCGCGCTGGCCGACCAATCTCGCGGGCTCGGCATGTATCGTCCTCAAGTCGACGATGAGGCACTGGAGTATTGCGCTCGCATCTCCGAGGGGGACGCCCGCCGTGCGCTGGGGGCCATCGAACTGGCGGTCCTCTCCTCGACGCAATCACCGATTCGCGTCGATATGGATGCAATGCGCGAGAGCATGCAGAAAAAGATTCTGCAGTTCGATCCCACAGGAGATCAGCACTACGATCAAGCCAGCGCGCTGATCAAGAGCATCCGCGGTAGCGACATCAACGCTGCACTCTATTGGCTCGCCAGAAGCTTGGAATCAGGAGAAGAGGTTCGTTTTCTCACGCGGCGACTTGTCATTCTAGCGAGTGAAGACATCGGAAACGCCGACCCGCAAGCGCTCACCCTGGCCGTCGCCGCCATGCAAGCTTGCGAGTTTATCGGCCTCCCCGAGTGTCAGTTGACTCTCTCACAACTTGTGATTTATCTAGCCGCTGCACCGAAGAGCAATTCGGCCACATCGGCTATCAGCGCCGCCCGGAAAGATGTTCGCGAAGGAGCTCTCATTCCGGTCCCGAAACACTTGCGGGATGGCCACTATGGCGGTGCCGAAAAGTTAGGAAATGCTATCGGTTATCAATACTCGCACGACGCCGCGGACGGAGTTGCTGCTCAAGAGTATCTCGGTGTCGATCGAGAATATTACATCCCGGTGCGCCGAGGCTTCGAAGCTGATCTGGCAGAGAGATGGGATACCATTCAAAAGATGCTGAAGCCAAAAGAATAGATAAATCGATCCCCGTTGCTGATCTCGACCACTTCGCCAAGGCTATGGGATCAAGCCACTGGCCTTGAGAATGGTCCGTTGCACTGCCAAGTCATGTGCGTAGCTGTAGGGAAACGGCTTCTCGCCCCGAATCGCTTGCGCCATTTCCAAAGCGTCGTCCACGTAGCGAGTGTATTTGGGAAGCTCGATGATCTGCTCCCCTTTTCGATAGGGGTCGCGCGGCCGATCCAAGATCAATCGCACTTTCGGATTATCCAAAGGCTCAATGTGAAACGTCCCTTCTGTACCGCAAACGACCAAGTGACGGCGGTTTCCACCCTCGACTTCTAAACAACTCGATTTCACCGTCGCGGATGCGCGTGGATACTCGAATACCGCGAGCATGTTGTCTTGCAGCGAGTCCTCGATGCGCGAACTGTGTTTGCTAGAGACATAAACCGAATTGGGTTCTCCTAGAATTCGTACCACCAAATCGATCAAGTGGCAGCCGAGTTCGAACATCATTCCACCTGGATAAGCTGCCGGAATCTTTCGTTCGGCTTCGCTCAGCTGTTTGCTCATAACAGCATGAACCTCAAAGATCTCGCCGAGCCATCCAGACTCTAAAAAGGAGTGCAACAGCTTGATCGCAGGGTTGTATCGATACATGTATCCCATCTGAACGATTCGCTCGTTGCGACTGGCAGTGTCCAAGACTTGTTCCAAGTCGCGTAGTGAAACCCCTGCGGGTTTGTCGATGTGAACATGCAGCCCAGCCTCCAAACAAGCCTTCGCATGACGGAGCAAATCACGGATCTCGGTTTCGATCAATACGGCTTGCAAACCGGGCTGGCTTAGGAGCTCGTCCCGAGTCATCCATGTGAGTCCGCGGTAGGGATCTTTATCACTGGCTGAACGACGCAGTGTTTCGTTTTCCTCGACAACACCGACCACTTCGTAATCGGTGGATCGCCGGTAGACGTTTAACTTGGAAGCATGGGCATGGGCGACACCGATTTGACCTATCCGAATCGGTGCAGAAGATGGCTTGTTCGCCTGCAAAGGCTTCGATTGTGCGAGCGGTGTCCAAGCCGTTAATGACGCGCACGAAAGCGCTCCTGAAAGGATACGGCGGCGCGATGATTCCATGTCATCCCCCTTCGGGCTGATTCATTCCGAGCTGCTTCATTTTCCGATACAGATTCGAGCGTTGCAGACCCATACGTTCTGCGGCCTGTGTGACATTGCGATGCGAAGCTTTGATTTGCTCTTCGATGTAGCGAATTTGAAAGTCCGCTGTCGCATCGGCCAACGTTTTGTGCAAATCGATAGCACCGGGTTCGGACGATTGCTGAGAGCGCGGGGATCTCACAAAGTCGATCGCATCGTCGTCAACAATATCCTCGGTGGATAGATAAGCGACTCTCTCGACAATGTTGCGTAGCTCTCGAACGTTGCCCGGCCATTCGTGTGCGAGCAACCGGCGTTTGGCACTCTCGCTCCAGGTCGGTTTGGGACGACCGATCTTCACACAAAACATCGCCATGAAGAAATCTGCTAACTCGAGAATGTCCGAGCTTCGTTGCCGCAAGGGTGGCAAATTGATCGTGACCACAGTCAACCGGAAGTAAAGATCCTCGCGAAACTTCTTTTGCCGCACCAACTCGACTAAGTTCTGATTCGTCGCTGCGATGACGCGTACATTGACGGGGATCGTGTTCGAGCCTCCCACCCTCACGACGACTTTCTCTTCGAGAACTCGAAGCAATTTGGCTTGACCTGCCAAGCTCATGTCACCGATCTCATCGAGGAAAAGAGTTCCCCCTGAGGCCAATTCGAACTTGCCCGTCCTCGTTTCGTGCGCGTCCGTAAACGCACCTTTCTCGTGCCCGAATAACTCGCTTTCCAGCAATGTCTCGGTGATTGCGGCGCAGTTGACGGCGATAAACGGTTCAAAACGCCGCTTGCTCTGATAATGGATCTGGCGGGAGACCACTTCTTTACCCGTTCCGTTCTCGCCGAGGATCAGCACGGCCAAATCGGTGTCCCCCACCCGTTCGATCGTTTTCTTCAAGCCCTCCATCTCCGGGGACTTTCCGATCAGCTGGACCTGCTGGACCGCGTCTTGGGTTAAACGATCTCTAGTTTGGACCAATCTCTGCATTTGCTGCGTGTTCGCCAACGCAGCCGAAGCGTGCCTCGCCAACTCCAGCAAATCGATTTCATCCTGATTGTCGAAACGGCCATCGGCATGATTGATGACTTCAAACACCCCCATCGGCTTGCCTCGCTGGTCCAACAACGGAACAGCGAGCAAGGAGTCTGTGCGGTAACCACTGCTGGTATCGACTCGACGATCGACTTCATCGCGAGGATCGGAACGATCCCATCGCCGTGGTTGCAAACTTTT
>JALOQZ010000332.1 GCA_025459245.1 Pirellula sp. | reverse complement strand
GTATCCGGTACCCGAGGAGTTGAAGTCCTTGTTTGCGGGGTTGGGTGTAGAGCCCAGCATGTGGTGCGATTTGGTTTGGAACTACAAGAAGTACTTTGGCACCAGTCGCTGCAGTGGTCGGCCCCAGGCGATGATGGCCGATGCGCGGCGCATCAACAAAGCCTGGAGTCGCGGCCAGCGTCAAGCCGCCGCCTGCTTCGCGTAAGCGAGCAGCCTCGGTTGCAAGAGGTTCGGAGGTCGTCCCGAGTCGAGTTCGCCGTTTCTCAAAGGGCTCGTATCGCAGCGACTCTAGCGACCTTACCCAAGCAACAGAATTCTCTGCCTACATATACGTACCCTTCCGCAAGCTACTCTCGGCAAGCTCTGGTCCTCTGAGCAGGCAGGGTCTCAATTGGGCGTCGGTTCGTTGCTGCGCCGAGTTCCTAGCACTGAGCCCTCCAAACATGGCTCTTGGTTCAGCCAGCCTCTTCTTATGCACTCTTGAGCCTCATTCCAGGCCATTTCCCCCCAAAAACCACCCCCGCGCGCCTCCTCCCCCTCCCAAAAGATGGGTGCCACCTTTCTTAAAGGTGGGTGCCGCCTACCGAGTAGGTGGGTGTCTGCTAATGAGATCTTCCTTCTGGTAATGCTGGAGAAACGACTCAACATCCAATTCAACAACTGCTTGCTGAACTTCTACGAAACGGGCGACAACACGATGGGTTTCCATTCAGATGAGACCACTGGGCTTGTTTCCGGAACTGGTGTTGCTATCGTTTCCTTGGGCAGCATCCGCGACATCACTTACCGATCCAAAAGTCAGCCCCAAATCCAACGGTCCTTCCCACTCAAACCCGGATCACTGCTTTTCATGGATGATGTCGTGCAAGAGAATTGGATGCATGCAATCAAACGTCAAAAGGACGCCGGGCCACGAATCAGCTTAACTTGGCGAGCATTCCGTTAATAATGGCTGCCGTTCGACTATCGAGGTATTATCCGGTATACTGTAGTCATGCCATGTGTTTCCGAATTTTACGGCATCGCCGTCTATATTTACTACAGGGACCATAACCCACCGCATTTTCATGCAATCTACGGTGAGTCGGAAGCGATCATCGACATTCGCACCGGTGGAATACTGGAAGGACGACTGCCAAGAAGTGCGGCGAAATTGGTTGCTGAGTGGTGTGAGATTCAACGCGACGCGTTGCTCGCGGACTGGGCTCTTGCGCAGGCACAGCAGCCTTTACTCCCAATTGAACCTTTGGATTGATTGCGATGATTTTACATATACTCCACGCTGAACTCGCGGGGCCTGCTTCGCTTTTCGTGATATTTAGTGATGGTTGTGATGCGACGGTTGACTTGCGGCCACTGCTGTCAGGTCCGGTCTTCGAACCACTCCGTGATCCAAGTATGTTCGCGAAGTTCACCCTCGATCCAGTCTGCAAAACGGTCTGCTGGCCCAACGGTGCAGACTTGGCACCTGAGGCAATACGATCTTTGGTTCCCGCTGAACAAAAAATTGGCAGAATCGGGTAAAGATGCCCGTTGCCGGGCACCCTCCCCACACCACCGTACGTGCGGGTCCGCATACGGCGGTCGAGCGAAGATGAGCAAGCGAGCGAAGATGAGCAAGCTCTGCCCATAATGTCTTCATGCTTAAAACTCCTTGGGCTGCTAGCCATGCGTTCGTAAGCCCCACGCCGCTCGCGATGGTCTTCGACATATGCCAAGGACCTTTACGGCTCTTACCATGTCGTATCGCCTGCCTATGCGGGACGCTCAATGCAATGATCCCAGTGCAATGAGGTGTCGGATGCGCGTGCGATCTCGTCGCTGTCGAACCCAGCGAGATCCGCAAACCATAGAAGCTCTGCAAGGAGCCGATTGCCTTAGTCCCGATAGGGACGGCAGACACTAGCCCAGCACTTCAGTGCTGGGTGGGTGTACTCAAGTTAATGGAATCATTGAGCAAGTACAATCAGCCAGGCGATCACGAGCACGAGCACCGCGATGTAGAGCACCAGCACGACGAAGAGCCAGAGACTAATCGTCACTAATCACCACTAATGCCGAACAGCAATAGGTTCGTGTTGGCTTTCTGGCTTTCGATTAGTGGCAATGAGTGTTGATTAGTGTTCCTGCTTGTCCAAGACGTTGAACGTTACGATTTATGTGTATCCCTAGTGGTCCTGAGTACTATTGACTCAATTCTGCCGCTCATCGCGACGCCGGTCCACCGCGCCGGGATTTCTTTCGTCCCTGCTGGGACTTGGGTGGCGCGGTGGCGTCCATCCCAGTCCTGAAGGACTGGGCTATTGTCTTTCGTCCCTGCCGGGACTTGGACTAGTATTCACTTTTGGCTACGCCAAGAAGTGTTTAAGTATTCGTTTCGAGCTAAGCTCGGGGGGCGACTAACGCCTCCATGAGAGACATTGGGAATAAACTCAAGGCTGGTTTCTCAGGGGACGCTGTCGCGGTATCATCCGGTCGGACTGTTGAACCTGCGGTCTCCATGCGTACGGATTCCGGTAAACTCAGATCTCCTGGCTTTCAGTCGTCGAGATGACTTACTCCCAGGAGCTGTATAGATCTCCCCGGTTAAGAGCATTGGTTTCCTCTGCACAAGCTCATCCTTTACCGGATCAACCGATAGGTATTGAGATTCGCAAATGATGCACTGATGGCAATCGACAGACTCGATACTTACCCAGGGGCACGATTGGGTGCGTGTCTCGTAATGAGACCGTATCGGTTCGCAGTCAGCCGATAGGCGAGCTTTCTCTGCCAAGGCTGATCCAGCCTGGAAAGGTTGGGCTAGTGTCTTTCGTACTTAGCGGAACTAACTGCTCTTCCGAAAGATGGGTGATTCCTAATAATGGGTGCGATTACCTGGTGAATGCCGTGACTGGTAGAGGAATCGATGGCGAGACAAGTGTTGCTGTATGCACCTTTGATTACACCATTATGTGGTGTTCTCGGGGCTGTTGTTGCGATCGGCTCCAGATATCCGCTGCCGGATGACTCTGCAATCATGCTGGGATTTGTGACTATTGGGGCATTGATTTTGGGCGTTCCAGCCGGAATGCTCTTCTGGGCGATGAGCGGTGAAGACCTAGGCACAAACAGATTTTGGTTTGGGGTCATGCTCGCCTACTGTATTTGCATTTTTGCTCTGTTCTATTTTCCGATCGACGCGATCGGGTCTATTTAGTTCCCATCCCAACCAGTCATTCTCCCTAGCCTGAATGGGCGAAATCACTTGAGTATTGTTCTTGCGATTCTAGCGATCACTATCCCGCCGATGCTCGCGATCGTCATTCGCAATCGGGTTCGTGCCATTCGGGGCGGAACAATTGCCTTTTGGATTCTTATGGTGGTTGGGGCACAGTACAGCCTCGCAACGAATTCAAAATACAACAGCATTGCGCCTGGTATTTCTGTTGTAGCTGGATGGCTTCCCGGGGTATTGTATTCAGGGATATGCGTGTCGATTGTCGCGACTGCGTCCGCGATGTCGCGCCGAAATGAAAGCCTGAAGTAGCAGGCTTGTGAAGCTGTGGAGTGCCGGAGATCAACGACCGGACGGTGGGCAGGCTGGTGTGGAACTCAAAGTGGTAAGCGGCAGCGTGTTCAACGGGGCGGTTGTAGCAATCAGGAAAAACTCATGTGGAAATGTCCTCAATGTGGTAGTCAAACTGAAGATGGATTTGATATCTGCTGGAACTGTCGAACACGTAGTAGTCAGTCCACCAGAAATGCGAATGATCCTCAAAGGATGATCGTGACCACAACTCCAACAATCGCAACACATGAGATCATTGAGTATCTTGGTCCTGCTTTCGGAGAAACCGTCTGGGGCGCGAACTTCATTCGAGACTTTGCTGCCTCTATTACGGATGCCGTCGGCGGGCGATCCTCTACTTATGAAGATGTGCTCCAACGCGGACGTGCGGAAGCAATCAGTGAGATGACGCAACGAGCAGAACGTATCGGTGCAAATGCGGTAGTGGATCTCGATGTGAAATACGAATCCTTAAACGGTACGCTGCTTCTGGTGTGTGCATTGGGAACTGCTGTACGACTTCGTCCCAAGGAACTGCATTGCGACAACATTCAACCAAAGAGCTAAAGCCATTCGATGTCACACTCAAAATTGAACTCCAAGTGGATCATCATCCAGCCTGATGGTCCTGCCCAATCGCCTGATCCGTAGCTTTCCACTCGAGGAGGGAGATGTGAACCCTTATGAAAGTCCGATTGCATCCGCGGAGCGTGAGTCAACAAACCCCGATTCAGATTCGAGTATTGCTGACGATTCACTCGAGAGGTTGTTGTGGCTTATGATTGGGGCCGCAAGCACGGTCTCACTGTTGATTTCGCTAGTTCTAGGGTTTTATGGAATCATGCTCGTCGGGGCGTCCTTGCAAGGGCAAGGAAGATTTGAAGGTCGAGCGGTGATTACGATCCCTATCGCCGCAGTATTGATCGTTTGTTCCTTGACCTTCGTAGGGGTGGGGCTGCTGGGGATCCGATCATCAGCACGCCGATTCTGTCAGCATCAGCAAACACAATGAATTCCCTCAAATGCGATCGTGCACCCGAAAAAATACACATGTCCTTTAATCCATACGAATCTTCGGCAGATTGTGAGTCTTTGGAAAACTCCGATTCCTTTTGCACAGGGAACGTTGTCTCGAAGAGGAGCAAGTATGCACTGATCGTCATCGGCATGATGCTTTACTTTTCCAATGTACAAAGGGATGCGCATTTCTATCGAACAATTCTAGACAACGAGGGTTTTCCCACGAGGAACGACAGTATTGCCATCGGGATTGCTGGATCATTGATATCGACTTTGGTCTTTACTCCGTTGGCATTGTTTTTGATATGGTACGGTTTCACGAATTGCAAACGACTGCAGTTCGTTCCGTGGCTCGAACGATCCACATTGGGTTGGGGCGTTTTGTCGTCAATTCTTGTGCTCATGATGCTGAGGATTGAGGCTGACTACCTGATCTATGCGGCTCAACGACCACATCACTGGAAAACGCTCTTAACGTCGTCCGTATACGTTACCTACATTTACGTTTGGTGGTGCAACTCGCTTGCCCATGGGGAATCGCGGAAGAATAGTACCGCGAAATGGAATGGAGTCGCCTAACGAGTCGGTGATCGTCTACTAACGAGGTGGTTTCGCGTCGAAACGTGCAATGTTATCTTTCGTCCCTGCCGGGACTCGGGTGCTTAACGGGCGATGACCCAGCCTTGAAAGGCTGGGCTATTGTCTTTCGTCCCTGCCGGGACTGGCCGAGGGACGCTGTTTCACAGCCTAGAGAATGCCAATTCTTCGGCACTACAGAATCTCGGTCCGCGCATTCCCTTTTCCGCTGCATGGGTAGAAAGGATATACTGTTGAGAAGGAGGTGGTGGAAATAGCGAAACCACTTCGTTCTGATCGTAACCTATTCCTCCAGTCCACTTCGCGATAGCTTGAGATAGATCGCTCTTCGTTTACCCTCATCGCCATGTACATTCCGAAGCACTTCGCGGAACCTAGAGTTGAAGTTTTGCATCAACTCATGCGTGCTCGTCCGCTTTCAACCTTGGTCACACGGTGCTTGAACAACGGGCTAAACGCGAATCACATTCCGTTGCATTTGTCTCCGCAACCTGGGCCGTTCGGTACCTTGCGTGGCCATGTCGCCCGCGCCAATCCAATATGGAGTGACGTCGGCAACGACACGGAAGCTTTGGCTATCTTCCACGGCCCCGATGCCTACATTACGCCTTCTTGGTATCCTACCAAGGCAGAAACTGGAAGAGTCGTGCCCACTTGGAATTATGTTGTTGCGCATGCGTACGGAACGCTATGTGTTGTTGATGACCCGGTTTGGTTGCGCGGTCATTTGGAGCAACTTACGGCACACAACGAGGCCCGTTTTGATGCGCCATGGAAGATGAGCGACGCTCCCCCCGACTTCCTAGAGAAAATGCTCGGTGCGATAGTCGGCATCGAGATCGTCATTAACCGCTTGGTTGGAAAGTGGAAGCTGAGTCAGAACCAGTCGAATCAGAATCGGAACGGTGTTGTTCTTGGCCTTCGCCACGGTGAAGACTCCGACGCGTCGGAAATGGCGGCTTTGATCGAGAACCTTGATAATGTGCAGTAGTCCCATGCTCAAACGTCGTCAAGCAAGTCTCTTTCTCGTGGATCAGTTTCAAATTGAAGCGGTACGGTCGCGCTATAACCCCATACAGGCACGACTTATCCCCGCGCACGTGACGCTGTGTCGCGAAGATGAGGTCTGCGATTGGGAGACGCTTCGGAGCAAATTGGAATCGTTGCGTCCTTTTGAGATCACGCTCACTTTTGGTATACCGGTCCGAGAAGGAAACTTTGTCTATTTGCCCGTCGTCGATGGACTCGATCTCTACCAAGACTTTCGTCGTAGAGTTCTGTCAAAGGACGCTCGGATTCAAATGCCTCATCTCACCTTGATTCATCCACGAAACGGCGTCTGCACCGATGA
>JALOQZ010000056.1 GCA_025459245.1 Pirellula sp. | reverse complement strand
AGCGTTTTGTATCCGGGAGCTGCAGTCATACCCACGCCATCGCATGGCAAGACAACCGGGCGGCGGTCTGTATTGGCTCGCTGGATCGGCTCGCGAGAGAATCCGTGGGCTGCGCGGGTTTTGGTGAATCGACTTTGGCAACATCACTTCGGAACAGGCTTGGTGGAAACGCCCAACGACTTTGGATGGACGGGAGCTGCCCCAAGCAACCTGCCTCTCCTCGACTTTCTCGCCAGCGAATTGATCGAAAATGGATGGTCCATCAAAGCGATCCAACGCTTGATCGTGACGTCGCACGCTTATCGACAAATAGCTGTCTCCGATGCGATGCGGAACGGTTCTCCAGAGCATAGGAATTGGGCCAGCCCTCGACAGTCTTTGCATCGACTCAAGGCGGAAGAGCTTCGCGACGCCATTCTCCTTGCGTCGGGATTGTTGACTTTCGAGACGGTAGAGAATCCGGTATGGCCGGAACTAAGCCAAGATATTCTCCAGACGAATCCAGCGATCCTTGACGATAACAAAGAAAAGACGAAAGGTTGGTATCCATCGCCGCCGTCCAAGCAGACGGTGCGCAGTCTGTACTTGATCCAAAAGCGAACCTTGCGGCTCCCTTGGATGGAAACTTTCGATCAGCCAGAGAACGCGACTTCGTGTGGAAGGCGCGATGTGTCGATCGTGGCCCCACAAGCTCTCGCTCAGCTGAATAGCGAGCTAGCGGTACAAGCCTCCGAGACGCTCGCACGATCGCTCGATAAGCAAACGGGCGACAAGGAAAAGGCTGTGGTCGCCTTATTTGAAAGAGTGTTAGGCCGTCTTCCTACCGAGGATGAGAGAACAAGGAGTGTTCGGTTCTTAGAACAAGCGAGCGTTGCCGAGCTAGCGAATGTGCTACTCAATACCAACGAGTTTCTGTTTGTGCCTTAGCAATATCATCTGCGAAACAGGTTTTGATAGTACTCGAATTCTGCGAGTAGATCTTTCTCCCTGTTGTATCCACGTTCAGAAATCAAATTTAATAATCGAACTGTCTCGCGTATGTCATTCATACTTGATTCTTGGAGCAAGTTTCGAATATCAACTGCGTCTTGTGGTCGTTTCGCAGGATCAACTGACAACACTTTCAAAGCGAGCAGCCCCGGTAGAGAAGCAACCGGCAGATGGAGGCCTTCGAAAATCTCAGCAGTGGTTGAGGAAGCTATCACCTCGTTCTCAATGCCTGAAGATGCGAACAGCAAATCCAGTAGTACATCGTCTTTGACAAGCCGTACTGTGGCGATTCGGCTATGTTTTGAATGCTCTAATATCGACTCCAAACGAAAATACTGCTGCAAAAGTTCTCGGACATATTGCTCCGCTTTTGTATCGCTATCTACAGCAATCGCTAAATCGATGTCCTTCGTGAATCGTTCAATTGTTCGAAGGGAAACGGCCAATCCCCCCACCAGAGTAAAACCGATCTGGTTCATCGAAAGCCAAGAAGTAACGTCACGGGCGATACGTTCTAGTCGTTGCACTTCTCAAACCTTTTCATATCACCGGGGATTCCATCTCCATCTCCGAACTCCGCACCAGGACGATCCCGCAGCCAAGCTTGAACCAATCTATCGAGTTCCTCTTCGGTGATATGCGGATACTTCATTTTCTGTTTTTGAATGAAGGCTCTCCGTCCCATCTCGAACAGCTCAGAAATGATTTCGAATTTTTCCCGTGCAGTCGTCATGGATGGTCCGCATTTACTTTCAAGAGGGCTTCAAAACAAAGAGGGAGAGCATGGTGCTCTCCCTCGGATCTGATTTTACTAACTGGGCACGACTTCGGTGTGCCAGTCAGGATTCGGTGGACAACGGCGGATTAGAATCCGCCTTGTCCACCACCTTGTGCTGCCTTCGCACCCGATGAAATCGCTTTGAGCACATTGTCTTCGAAGGTGATACGAACGACGGACTCGCGATCGCCAACTTTGGAATCGACCATGACTTTATCCGCCCCGCCAGCGGCGGTTTCCAACATGGCATCGACGACCGGGTTCGATTCGATCGATTGGATGTAGGTGAGGAGTTGGGTCAAGTTGAAACGAGCTTTGACCATCTCGGCTGGCGAGGAGGGCTTGGCAGTGACTCGATCTACAGTTGCCTTGATCACGGCATCGCAGTCCTTACCCAGGGCCAAGTGAACTGCTTTCGGAGTTGTCGCAATCGCAACGGTAACCGATTCGCCGAAGATCTTACGAGCAGCTTCGTCCGCTTGCGGAGGCAATGGAACGGTAAGCTTGTGCAGGTTTGCACCGGCGTGCTTGCCGGTGTTGACTTGCAACTTGACTGGAACATCTTGTTCGGCCGCCAAGGCCTTGGCGGCTTCAGCTGCTAAGGCTTCGACCTTCTTGCCATCGGCCACGGTAAAGCTGCCGACTGCATTCAAATTCTTTTCTACGGTGATGTTCAGAGCCGACTCCATCTTTCCTTCTCGTGCGCTGTCCATCACGAGTTCGACCAAGCGATTGATGAAATCTTTTGCCTTGGCGGCATCTTCTGGATTTTTTGCATTCTCTTCGATCTGCTTGAATGCAGCTTCGATCGAGGAGCTCATCGTGTCTTCGAGTTGCTTGATCTCTTCCGGCGCGATGAGCTGAAGGGACTGGGCACTCATCATGGAGGCTTCTTGCGGAATGCCGGCCAAGGTTGCCATACTGCCCTTCATCTTGTCGATCTGGGCAGCGAATTTTGAGCCTTCGACAAACTTGGTGCCGATATCCAGCATCGTCTTCTTGTCTGCCTTGTTCACAGCGAGACCGATAACGAATTTTTCCGTACCTTCGATACCTTCCTGGAAACTGGCCATCATCTGCTCGGCGTTCGCGCGAGCCGCTTCGGCTTGCTCCTCATCCATGTTCGGGTTGCTCGCCATGCCTTGTTCAAGCCCGGCCTGCATCTGGCTCATGAAGAATCCGAGGAGCTCTTCTGGAATGTTTTGTGGGTTGACTTGAACTCGTAAATCGTACTTCGCCACCATGCCCTTCAGGTTTTCGGTGACAGCGGCATCGAAGTTGAGGACGGCGTCCTCGGATTGTCCGACAATGAGCCACTCTTCATCGTCTCGCAAGTAAATCGAGTTGCCGATGTTGAACGAATAGAGATCATCGCCGAGATCTTCAGGCTCACCGAAAATAGCAAGCTGCTGGAAGAACTCGTCCAAGTTACGCAGCGGGAGGCAAGCGACCGGCGAAGGAGTACCCGATTCGTCGAGTTCGACAAACACGCCAGCAGGTCGCGAAGTGTCGAGTCCACCCGTGTATTGCTTGATCAAGGTCGCGACAGTGCCTGCTCCGTAACCACCGGCGACGAGTCTCGCCAAGTGTTGAACGTTTGGCAGCATCGTATCGACGGGAGCCAAACCGACGACGACCACCGATGCGTCTTCCTCATCATCCTCATCCACGATCGCCGCAGAAGCTGATTGGCTCTTCGCTACCTGCGCATATAGCAAATCGGCTGGTGTCGGAGCTGCAAACGCGAGAGCAGCCATGACACTTGAACGAACAAACCACTTCATCTTCATTTAAGACTCCTAGACGATCTAAACCACACTGAAAGGTGAATCGAAGCAAGCTTCGGATGGAATTGGCAACCGCGAGAAACCAATTCGCACCAAAACGTAGCATCTTGGAACAAATCATTATCCATGCTTGCCAAGAAATATATCGGAGCCGTGCAATCGCTGCGAGCTGAGAACACCGCAAAATACGCGGTGAGCCGCAGAAGTTTGGAGAGAATCAAGCTGAGGGGGTAGGTGATTTCGCGGGCTTGCCTATCGCAAACTTCGCGGAAGCGAAATGCGACTCTGGGGGCAACCAGAAAAGCAAATTGGGCGACGCAAAACGCAGGGCGGGCTCTCTGGCCCGCCTTCGGTGCATAAAGATTCGGCCAAGAGTGGCCAAATCACGGATGGTGAAGCCGACCGCTTTTATCGTTCGCGGAAAACGATTCGGCCTTTGCTTAGATCGTAAGGGGAGAGCTCGACCCTTACCTTATCCCCAGGAACAATCCGAATGAAGTTCTTTCTCATCTTGCCCGCGACGTGAGCAAGCACCTCGGAACCGGTTTCCAACTGCACGCGGAAACGGGTGTTTGCCAAGGCCTGAGTGACGGTACCTTCAACTTCGAATGCTTCTTCGTTTTTTGCCATAAGACTCTAGGGATGAATACTGCTGGGCGGTGGCCCCCGACGGATGGTGTCATGCGTCAAAAAGTTCTGTCGCCGATCGCATAGTTATAGGCGAGCAAGCCGAGCATCGTCCACTTCAAAGAACCCGAAAAGTATCCTTTTCTGGCCACTTTCGGGGCTTCATGAAGAATTTAGGAAATATCATGCTATGTCCCAATGAAGCTCCGCGGGGAAGCTCCCCAGACGTAACTCCCCGCAGAGCCACCGATCTTTCGTCCCTTCTGCCAGCGCATGACTCAACCCTACAACAGTCCCTTTGTCTATGTTTCGTGCCAGCACGGTGCCGAGAAAATTCTCAAGGAGCTGCTGAGCGAGCCGGTCGGCCCTTACCGCTTGGCCTACTCGCAGAAAGGTCTTGTGACCTTCAAGTCCAATTTGGCTACTCCCCCTTGGTCGCGCAGCCTGCCGGAACACCCGCTTATCCGATCGCGTGGACACGTCCTAGAAAGGCTCGAGGGGGAAGTTGCCGAACCGATGATCGACTCGATTTTGGAGAAATACTCCGAACTCGATTGGCAGCATCTCCACGTTTGGCAACGGGATATCGCTCAACCCGGCTGGCATGGCTTCGAACCAGGACGCTCCGCACTCGCTTCTTTCCTTGTTGAAAAGATCAACAAGGCGTTGGAGGGGCGTCAGGACACGCGACGCGCTTCGACCGACCATATTGCGTCGGCGGACACGAAAATTCTTGAAATCATCATCGACGAACCGAATCGATGGTGGGTCGCGGCCAAACCGGTGCAAACGACCGAAGATGGCTGGGCAGGAGGTGTTTATGCACCGGCGATCCCAGAAGGAATGATCAGTCGAGCCTACTTAAAGCTCGCGGAAGCCATTCGTTGGAGCGAAATGCCGATCAAGCCCGGTGATCGAGTCGTGGAAATCGGCTCTTCTCCCGGTGGTGCTTGCCAGCTTCTGCTCGATCTCGGCGCCAAAGTAACCGGCGTTGACCCCGCCGATATGGACGAACGCATCGCTGACCATCCTTCGTTCACCCATTGGCGTTCCCGGTCCTTGCAAGTAAAGCGAAAGGAGTTTGCACCTTTCAAATACTTGGTCTGCGACGCCAATGTCGCGCCCAATTACACGCTCGACACAATCGAAGCCATCGTGACCTATCCCACTTCGCGCATCGAAGGCTTGATCCTGACGATCAAACTATCCGATTGGGAGCATGCTCTTTTGATCCCCGAGCATTTGGAACGGGTTCACAGTTGGGGGTATTCTCGTGTCGATGCCCGGCAACTGGCCCACAACCGTCGCGAATACTGTTTGGCAGCAATGAAGTGATCGAGTTTGCCGTGAAGTGATCGCGCCGAAGCAAACGCTGTCCACCAGCGCTCGGCACTGGTATGCTATAGCAAGCGAATCACGAACCAACCATTCATCCCACTGCTCATCCCACCGCGTCGTATGATCCAAGAAAACCACGGACTCCTGGTCATCCTCTCTCAGGGACAAAGTCGAAGCCCTGAAAAACGAGCTCTCGAAGAGGGAATCTCGGAGATGGCGGCTCGATTGCCAAACACCATCGCGCTCGTGGTTCCTCATCTCTATGATCTCGGCGCCGATAGCGAAAGCTTGGCTCGCATCCGCCAATGGAAAGGTCCATTAGTTGTTTTGACTTGGCTTTTCGATCGCGCCGCTCACTGGATTCTCGACCGCATGGATGTTCGAGGTACTCCTGGCGATGTTGAGCTCATCAATCCAGACGCGAGACTGGATACCGATGACGAAGAGGATGAGGAGGGCGAAAACGCCATCGATGAACGCGAAGAAGATCGAGTTGTCAGCATCCACCCTCGACCTGATCGAAAGATTTATTCGATCGATTTGAGGGCGAGCGATCGTGTGGACGCGTTCGAATCCGAGTTTCGACGAATTCTGCAGCGAGAGAACTTGGATTCGATCGATCAACGCGAAACGCTAACTCTCGAGCGTTTCCTTCACCCGACCAACGATACAGCACTATCGACCGACCGACTGGGAAAGCTCGATGTTCTGAGCTCGACTTCAGCCGAAAGTCTTCGCCCCGCAGCGCACGAATCCCCGCTTGGAATCACACCCATTCGGATCGATGAGCACCCGTCGCGACGATGGTATCCTGTTATCGATTACAGCCGATGCACCAACTGCATGGAATGCATCGATTTCTGTCTCTTCGGCGTCTACGGTGTGGACCGAGCTGAGACGATCCTCGTCGAACAACCAGACAACTGCCGAAAGGGCTGCCCCGCTTGCTCGCGTGTGTGCCCCGAAAACGCGATCATCTTTCCGCAGCATAAATCACCAGCCATCGCCGGTGCTCCCGTGGAGTCGGGCGGGGCATTCAAAATTGATCTATCGAAGCTCTTCGGTGCACCGGATCGTAACGAAGACCCCGCGGCGGCAGCTGCTCGAGAGCGAGATGAGCAATTGATTCTTGCAGGCAGGTCTGCCGTCGGTGCCCTCGGAAACACGGTCGCCAATCAGCCTCCTGTTGCTGCTTCAAAACCAAGCGAAGACGCAGCAGTGGCGAAGACATCCCGCGATGCGCTCGATTCTTTGATCGACCAGCTCGATAGTTTGGATCTCTAACAGCCACTTGTAGAGTTAGGTTGACTCTAAAGATCGCCAGAACCGGACTGAGGTTTGATACCAGACTGGGGCTTGATACCGGACTGGGGCTCAAGAGAGACTTTCTTTGTAACCTCTCTGGCAACGACCGCGCGATTCTTGCCTTGGATACGCGTGCACAACAAGCTGAAAGAAAAGTCCGAACTGGGATCGACTCGCATAGATTTTCGCAGCAGGTCCAAATCGATTTCCAGCCCGCGGCTTTTCAGTTCCCACGACTTGGCACGCATCGAACGGGAGTAAGCCGCAAGCTTCTTGCGATCCAAACTCATGACTTCGAGGACTTCAAACCATCGAACCATCGCGTGCGGAATGGGCTCCGATCCAGTCAAGTATCCGTTTTCGAACAAAATGGTGCACCCCAGTCGTCCAGCAAGCAACGCGGACACGCCGGCGGCACGGACACCTGGATCGTAGTCGCCGATAAATCGATCGAGACCGGGATCTGAATC
Organism: Pirellula sp.; assembly: GCA_025459245.1. GTDB lineage: Bacteria > Planctomycetota > Planctomycetia > Pirellulales > Pirellulaceae > JBKCUI01. The sequence continues at coordinate 8,690 of JALOQZ010000056.1, read as the reverse complement.
CCGACCATGCATTTCGTAGTGAGATGCTGCCGCGTCAGTCTCGCTTCGTGAAAAGACTTCATGGCACCAACCATTTACACCCATCGCGCTGACAACGATAGAGTCCTGCGGCCAGCGATGGGTATTCCAGAGCCAGCGTTGTTGCCGCACGGATCTTTGACGCGATAAGAATCGGACGACAGGCGGATAGTTTTCCCCTTCGAACCGAGTCCCCGGAGCCACCTTGATCGAAATCCCTCGGCACTGGCTGATCAATCGTTGCACATCATCCCAAGCGGGGGTGAATGCGTGTTGATAAGTAGCGCGCGCCCCTCCCGGTCTTCGGTCAGGATCGATGTGGACCCAAACATCTTTGGGGATCTCCAAAGTTTCGGCTGGCTGCAATCTCACATCCAGTTCGACTTGATGCTTGGCTGCATTGACGGTCGCGAGTTGAAGTGCCGTCGCGTCGATATCGCATGCGACAACTCGAGAGCTTCGCTGGGCAAGTGCGATGGCATCGGCTCCAGCGCCGCAGCAGAGGTCCATCACAACTTCGCCCGCGGGGAAGTCGGTTGCAGACTCCACAGCGCACCAATGATCGCTGGATTGTTCAAGCAGCTTGCGAGTCCAAAACCAATCCTCTGGATCGGGAAACTTCTCCTTCGCCGAAGCTTGAAACGATCGCTGCAATCGGAGGAATTCGATACGCCGCCGCGTCGTCGTCTTGTCCAGCCGAGAGTCGATAGCTGGGATGGGCTGATCATGCAGAACCGAGCTCCAAGCTGCATTGCCAGCGCTCGAAGTGAGCCATTCTAAATCTGCGGCGAATTCCTCGCCAAAAACCTCAGCGACTCGCATCGTCAGCTGAGAGTCTTTGGGTTCTTTTTCAGATGCTCGCGCCAGTCTTTGAGGATCTGCTGGCGTGTTTCGTCCGGTGTCCCTTCAGGAAAGCCTACGGTATCCGTTGTGAAACCGCGCAAGGGGTGGGCTCGGAAGAGAGGGAAAAAGAGATACGGGTTTTCGCGATGCAACAGGATCGTGGTGATGAGAGCCAAGTCCCTCGCCTGAATGATGTAGTTTGCGGATCGAAACTCATTGGGATCGGGGGAAGCGATCCTTTGAAATTGATTGATGACGGTGGAGTTCTCCAGCCATCGTTCCGCGATGGCAATGTCTTTTTCATTTCCGAATTTTGCTAGCGCCTGCATCGCCAATTCGAACGTTTCGGGATCTCGCGGTGCGGATTCTTGCGAGAGATATTCGATCGCTACCTGCCGAGCAGCTGGGATTTCGCCGTTGAAACAAGTCAAAAAGACCATCCGTTTATCGTTAGCGCGGACCGCGAACTTTGAAAAAAGGGCCGAGAGCGCGTTGGGAGTTTGTTTGTTCAGTGCTAGATAGGTTGAAAAAGGACTGCGAGAAAAGACACGGTGTCCCGTTCGTTCAAGACCATTATCGAGTTTGTCTTCGCAGAGCGCGACCAGGTAAGCCAACGCAATTCCGTCTTCCGAAGTGACTTCGCGGGCAATGTCCAGTCGTTTCGTGATATCACCAGCGACTAGGCTCGCCTGTTTGTAGGCTTCGTCCGGCGTGTTGATACGGGTGTAGATCAAGGCTGGGAAAGTTTCAAGCAATTGGAGAAACATCGCCTTGGTCTTTCGATCGGAGAATCCGGTGGCTTTGCTAAAGCTCAGCCAGCCCTGGAATTCGTGATCGGGAGGGAGTTCTTTGGATCGCAAAAATTCGCGGGTGATCCTCTGTTTTCTCTCGTCCTTCCTGAGCGCCACAACTCCGCTCAATCTCGCTTTGGCTTCGGGGGATTGCAGAGTTGCCAGCCTGCTCTCCAGCTCGAACAAATACTTTTCACTTAGTGCACTGATGGCCTCGGTGGCGTCCTCTCGAACTTGAAATTGCGAGGCGGAAAGGTCATCGATGAGCTTCGTCAATCGCTTCAACTCTTCGTCGCTCAGCTTGTTATTTTGCGGAGAAGCAGGATTCGCGATCCCAGCAGGAACTACCGTGGAGGGCGCTTTCTCTTCGCCGTCTTGGCCGGAGCAGACTGGGAATGGGATTACGCAGATGGGGGAAAGGCAGAGCACGAGGGCCAATGCCAAGCGTCCAACGTTCCGCCCACGCGACGTTCTATTTCGCATTTGGTTGGGTTTTGAGTGGTTGGAAATCCGGAGAATCATAGATGCGTCGGAAGGAGAATGCTTCGCAATAGGGCTTCGGCAGCCCGCATCGGCTTGGGGCAGAGACACCGAACCCCTATAAGGATAGGGGCTTTCGGCTTGGCGTGCCACCTGGAAGTCCTCCCTCGCCCTTTAGCTAGGCCGTAAACTCCAAGTAAACGGGGTGCGGCGATTCGCAAGATCAGGCGTCGGCTCCAGCAAAACTTCTTGCTCGCACCAGATGACGAAGGTATGCTAGTGATGTTTTCAGGGATTTGCGGCCGCTTGCAGCCTAACTGCTAAAAAGCCACTGTTGTTCGCCAGACGCCCAGTCATCGGTCGATCGACAGCGTTCTTTACCCGCGGGTGCCTGGAGTGATTGCTACCGGTACCGACCCGCCATTGTTTCGATCGGCCTCGAGTTATCTTGGCTGACCTGTGGATGGTCTTGTTTATCGCGGGCCCTCGCTCCATTGCATCTTGTTGTCATCGGGGCTTCTATCTCGGGAAACGAATCGAAAGCGTATGGCTCGTTGCTGACTTCATCGAGCGAGTATGGTTCCTTTACAAGGGCTCTGATTGAATGAATACCGAATCTGCTTTGTCCTCAAAAGAAGAAGACCACTCCACATCCGTTGCCACCGGCAATCCTCCCAAAACGAGTCACGCAACCAAGCAATCTGTACCAACCAATACCAATCGCATGACCTACGAACCGACCGCGCGCAGAGCAGGATTTAGTACGACCAGCGTCCATGCCGGCGAAGCTCGACAAAAACCGAACGCAGCCATCACCGACTCGATCTGCTGTAGCAGCACCTATACCTTTGAATCCACCCAAAGCATTCTCGATTACATCACCGAAAAGCAGGATCGCGAAGAGTACGGCCGCTATGGAAACCCAAACGAGAAAGTGGTCGAACGGAAGCTGGCGGCCCTCGACCACGCGGAAGACGCAATCATCTACTCCAGCGGTATGGCGGCTATCGTCGGCCTGCTGATGACCAAACTCAGCTCCGGCGACGAAATTGTTTTCTTTGACCAATGCTATCACCGAAGTCGTGAGTTCTGTGCGAAGCATCTTTCTCGTTTTGGAGTCGTTACCCGCCAAGTCAAGACGGGGGACTATGCTGCCATGGAGGCGGCGATCAACGAACGCACCAAGATGATCGTCAGCGAATCGCCAACCAATCCGCACTTGAGCTGCATCGATTTAGAGCAGTTCGTCGCCATCGGCAAGGCGCACGAAGTGGAGACGTTGATCGATGCCACGCTAGCCACTCCTTACAACATTCAGCCTATCGACTACGGTGTGGATTACGTTTGGCACTCTGCGACCAAGTACATGGGGGGTCACAACGATCTTTTGGCCGGAGTGATCTGCGGCAGCAAAGAGAAGCTCGAGGATGTTCGTAAGCTTCGAGGAATCCTCGGCGGAATCAACTCTCCGCACAACATGTATCTGTTGGAGCGAGGCTTGAAGACCTTTGCTTTGCGAATGGAACGCCACAACGAAAACGGGATGCGCATCGCTCAATTTTTGGCTGGCCATCCACGCATCGAGCACGTCTATTACCCAGGCTTGGAATCCCACCCGACGCATGAAGTCGCGAAGCGGACTATGCGTGGCTTCGGTGGCTTGATCACTTTCTTGGTGAAGGATGCAGATTGGAAGGAGACGGGGGCGATTATCGACGCCTGCCGAATTCCTCGCATCGCCCCGAGCTTGGGTGGTGTCGAGTCGCTGATCGAACAACCGCTCGTGATGAGCTACTTCGATTACAAGCCCGAAGAGCGAGCCAAGTTCGGAATCTCGGACAACATGATCCGCATGGCGTGCGGTATCGAAGACGCAGACGATCTGATCGCAGACTTGAAGCAAGCATTGGAATCATGAAATTTCGTACAAGAGCTATCCATGTCGGCTCGGAACCCGATCCGGCAACGGGTGCAGTCGTTCCTCCCATTTACTTAGCGACCACATACGTTCAGCCCGGCGCGGGAACGTGGGGGGCATTCGACTATTCTCGCAGCGGTTCCCCCACGCGTGCTGGTGTCGAGAGAACATTAGCGGACCTTGAGGGGGGAACTGGGGCGCTCGCGTTCGCATCTGGGATGGCAGCGATTCACTGTGCGACGATGCTTCTCAAAAGTGGCGATCATATCGTTGCGGGGAGCGATATTTACGGAGGCGCTTATCGATTGCTTCACAAAATCTGCAATCGAGCTGGTGTTACTGTCTCCTTAACCTCCGTGACCGATTTACGTCAACTCGAGGCAGCGATCCAGCCCAACACGAAAATGGTTTGGGTTGAAAGCATCGGAAACCCGCTCATGTCGATTCCCGACTTGCCCGCGATCTCGGAGATAGCCCATCGGCACGGCGCATGGTTAGGTGTGGACAGCACGTTCACTTCTCCGGCGATTATGAGGCCATTGGAGTTGGGGGCTGACATTGTGATGCATTCGGCAACGAAGTATCTCGGCGGTCACAGCGACTGCTTGGCCGGCGTTCTCGCCACCAAAGATCCTGCGTTGCATAAAGAGCTCTATTTCATTCAAAACGCAACGGGGGCCGTGCTCTCTGGCTTGGAATGCTTCCTTCTCCAACGTGGAGTAAAAACGCTCGATATACGTATGAAGGAACAGTCGCATTCAGCCTTAGAAATCGCTAAATGGCTTGAATCCCATCCCTTGGTAAGTCGAGTACTCTACCCTGGATTGGAAAGCCACCCGCAGCACGACTTAGCCAAGCGACTGATGGGGGATCGCTTTGGTGCTGTCGTCTCGTTTGAAATCAAAGGGGATTTTGCGCAGACCAAGAAAGTTTGCGAGTCAACAGAGTTGTTCGGCCTCGCGGTGAGCTTGGGTGCCGTCGAATCCCTTATCGAACAACCCGCATCCATGTCGCACGCCAGCTATGACGCAGCAGCGAGGGCCAAGTTCGGTATTGTCGATTCCCTTATCCGTATTTCGGTTGGGCTCGAAGATGTCGATGATTTGAAGGCCGACCTGGATCAAGCTCTTAAGATCGCTTGCCAGCCTTAGTACAGGAACGTTCGGCTAGGCATCGTCTAGCTGTCGTCCTCGACAGATTCAGCAGTGCCTGACGCGTGGCACGTGTTTAGAAGCCTTCCCCGAATGCTATTGGCGAAGGTGGTTTGGTCGATCGCGAGGTGGTCTAGCGCGCTCAGCGGTCGAGGACGACCGCTGGACTTAAGGAACGCTCGAGGACGAACGTTCGACCACGTGTGGGTCGTCCAATGTTTCATTATTTGATCGCTCTAGCCCAAACGTTGGGTGTTCTTACGCCGGGACGAATTTCACCGGTGGGTACAACATAGGTTCCAAGCCATTCGACTGTATTGGTTGTCACCGACGCGACCGGTGTCTCTTTTCCAACTCGCCATTGCCGTTTGTTGATATCGAATAAATACTCCGCCCGCGAAAACCCCGGGTGATCTCGGGAGGGTGCCAACCTGGCTCGCGAGCCCGTATCGCCGCCGAAGATGCTAAGAACATTGTCATGCACCCAAGCTGGCGACGGGGATGCAGCAAGTGGCGTTGGTAAGCTTGGAACCCGATCCCAGCCTTGGTCCGGGTGATAAAGGAAGGCATCTTGAAGATACTCTCGGACCGGTTTCCCTTCTGGGCTGGCGGATAGAGCGACACCACCCGCCATGAAAACACGATCCCCTATCGTCGCTGCCACGGCCAACATGCGAGGCGATCCAGGCCAACTGGGCACCGCTTCCCAACGCCATTCCAACTCCCGATGGGCGGCCGCCTGCGACGCGATCCTTTCAGCTGTCCAATGCAACCGCAAGCAGTCAGAAGAAGCGAGAGTGGCATCCGGCGCATTCGTCCCGCCCATCACGTAAAGGTAGTCCGCAGCCTGAACGCCGCACATATTCGCAAGCGGCTTTGGAAGTGTGGGCAAGGCAATCTCCTCCAAAACAAAGGAGTTGTCGTCGCTTGGTTTGTGTCGCAACAGGAAAACCGAATTGCGATGCTGAATCGCATCGCTACCTCCGATGCAAACAATCCCCTCCGCTGTTGTGATCGAAACGCCATACCCTAACTCATTACGCCAATCGGGTTCCTCGATCCAGTTGGACTGAGGGGTTGGAAGCCGATAAAGCTTTTTACTCCAACGCTTGATGCCTCCTTCCCAAGGAGGTGCGGTAGGGAAGTTGGCGCCCCCGAGTACAATCAATTGATTGTTAACCACTCCGACAAACGCGCCAGCATACCCATGACGATCCGGAAGGGGCGGTAACTCCGCCCATCCATCTTGCGCGACTGCTCCTTGTGTACAAAACAACCCGAGTAGCAGGGCAATCCGAGTGACGAATCGCCAAGGAATATTTTGGTCTCGAAGAAGCGGACAGAAAGATGCAGCCACTGCTATTCCTCGCGAGTGCACTCTTCGAGCAAGTGCATGAGGCTGTGCCAAGGTTTGCCGCTGCTGCTTGAGAGACTGATGGCGCAAGAACGAGCATTGGTATAACCAACCGAACATCCGCCTTGCTCCATATTGGGTCCCACGTTCGCTCCCGCACTCCATATCAGTTCAGGGACCTCGAATCCTCGATCCCCTCCCATCCCACAACATCGCCCTTCGTGAGGTTGAACAACGGTGTCCGAACAAGCCATCGCGACTTGGAGCATCGGCGCGTCGAGTCCGCTTTTCTGATTCGAACAGACGGAATGAATGGCAATCGATTCGAGCTTTTTATGAATACGTAGCTTCGGTAGAAGCGAGACAGCCAATTCCACAGAATCGAGAATCTGCATTCGGGTCAAACGATCTTTTCGTACTGGGTCCAAGTCCTGCATACCCGCTTTGAGGAACGAAGTGCACGAACCGAGGTCCATTACAACGGGTTTCTCTCCTCGCTCCGTCCATTCCCACATCGCATCGATCCACTCTGCCTGTTTCGCGATAGCGGACTCGGTAAACCCCTTGGATGCGAACGCTTGTCCGCAGCACAGGCCTGGCATTTTGGCGGGAATATGGATCTTTTCCCCCGCGCGATCGACGACTTGAACCAACGGGGCAATCGTCCCTCCGAACATCCTCGACATGCACGTCGGCATATAAACGATACCTGCTGCGGAGGAATCGCTCAGAAGCGAACGGTCCAGATGATCCCAGTCTTGAGATACACCAGCATGCCAATGTGGAAAGCCGGGCAACACATAGGAGATCCACGAAGTTACGGACGAAAGAAGCTCATTTCCTAGCAGGAAACCAGCTGATGCACCGGCGTTGATCGCTGTCACAGCAAGCCCCTCTGCTATACCAAAGTTCTTCGCTACAGCTTTCGCAACCTCGCGCTGCGTCGTTGTTCGCGATTCGCTGCGCAATTGCTTGACCAAATCCCCTGTGTTGATGGCGACAGGGCAATCGATTGCGCAGAGGCCATCGGTGGCGCAAGTCGCTTTGCCTGCGAATTCGTACTCTCGGTCCAGTTGCTTCGCGAGCTCGTTTTGCCCGCCTGCGAGCATGCGAGCTCTCGCGCGGCGAAGCACGATTCGCTGCCGAGGGGATAAAGTGAAATCGCGGCTGGGGCAGCGTGGTTCGCAAGCACCGCACTCGATGCACTTATCGACGATGTCTTCGACGACAGGAAGATCTTTGATATTGTCTAAATGAACGGCAGGCTTATTGGTGAGAATCACATCCGGATTCAGCAGTCCATGCGGATCGATGACTCGCTTGATTCGCCGCATGATATCCACCGCTTCAGGGCCCCACTCTGTCTCGACAAAGGGAGCCATGTTGCGTCCGGTGCCGTGTTCCGCTTTAAGCGCTCCGTCAAATCGATGCACGACGAGATCGACCATGTCGTCGATAAATCGCGAGTATTGGTCGATATCCTTTTGGCCGCTCATCGCCTGCGAAATGACAAAATGGAGATTCCCGTCGCGAGCGTGACCAAAAATGATGCCGTTAGAATAGCGATGTTTTTCAAAGAGTTCTTGCAAAGACTCGATCGCTTCTCCTAAACGCTCCAATGGAAAGGTAACGTCCTCCAGAATCGCTGCTTCCCCACGTCCGCGAACAGCGGCAACCGCTGGATACATCCCTTTTCGCAGCTTCCACAAATTGGCTTGCTGCTTTCGGTTTTGAGTAAATTCCACGGGCGAAAGGGACCGCATACGGGGTGAGCATTGAGCTGAGAACCTTTCCAGCTTTTCGGAAAGGGCTGCCGCGTCGGGTGCTTGAAACTCAAAGAGCAAACCCATGAGCTGGCGATGGTCGCGAAGGCGCGCTGCAAGGCCATCGGGAACTCCTTCCAAATTGCGGATCGATTCCAGTGAGGCGCGATCCATGAACTCGACTGCATCGCATTCCACGTCAATCAAGTCAGGAATGATTCCACAGGCGGATTGGGCGTCCTCAAAGAATGCCAGCGACGTCGCCTTCTCTGGATGGTCTGGTAACGTTCTCAGAACGGCCTCGGAAATGAAGGCGAGTGTGCCTTCACCGCCGATCAGAAGATGCGCCAGAATATCGAGCGGTCTGTCGTA
>JALOQZ010000331.1 GCA_025459245.1 Pirellula sp. | reverse complement strand
CTACGCTTTGCGATTGAGCTTCTCTCTCGATACGGGTCATCTCGCTACTTGTAACAGTCAACTGGTAATGTACACGCGGATCGAAGTCATCGTACTGATCGATTCTATCTAAAATATCGGCGACCAACTTCTTGAGGAACAATCGCGGTGCGATACCCACCTTTCCTCCAAGCTTTCCAGCCAACGATCGCGCAAGCGAATCGATATAGTCTCTGTCGGCTAACGTTTGCACTCGACTGGCGGATTTACAATCCGCTGCAAAGAGATCGCGTACCTTCAATCCTATTTCGATCAACCGAGCATGATCGAACGTCGTCAATCTCAATTGAATTGCTCGAGGATTATCGAATCGTGCGTCGGTCTGAAAGTCTACATGCAGTCTCTGAGCGAGAGGCTCTAATCGCTGAATTCCCTGTGGTCCATCAAAGAAGGCGGGTGTGCCGGTGATAACCAAATACAATCCAGGAAAGCGACCCGAATCAATATCATCAATCAACTGGCGTAACGCATTCAAACCTTTCTCTCGTACGTCGGACCGAACACGTTGAATGGTTTCAATCTCGTCCAATACGAGAACCAATCCCGCATAACCAGAATCCTTTAAGATAAGCAGCAGACCGCGGAGAAAACTGAGTGCAGCAAAGTGATCTACGTCTCCTTTCACCCCAGCATCCCGCTTAAGAGACGCTGCAATGTGAGGCTGACCTGCAAGCCACCCCGCCAACCCCTCTGCCATCGCGTGGTCGCCGGACCTCTGAGATGCTCGATACGCTCGTAAAGCTGCAGCGAACTGCGGGGTTGCTCGTGTAATTTCGCCCAGCCTTTGTTCCAGCAACTCGTCGGCACGGTCGGCTAGTGCTTTCTCATCTTGGGGATCGACCTGCCCCTCCGCCAGGACATCTTCCTCCAATCCATAGAACCATCCATCGATCACCGACCTAAAGGCGCCGAGAAAACAATCCGGGGTCGAAAGCTGCTCCATGGCTCGACGATAAACAGTCTCGAGTCGATGCAGCGGAGTCTCGGTTTCCGAGATCTGAACCTCCGCTGTCGCAAAGCCACGCTTCTTGGCATACTCCTGCACCCATCGTGCAAAGAAAGTCTTGCCACATCCGTACTCACCTCGCACCGCTTTGAAGATCGCGCTCCCTTGAGACACGTCCTCTAGTTCGTCCGAAATCGCACCCTCGAATCGTTGCAGTCCTACCGCGAGGAAATCAAGTCCTCGTTGTGGTACGGTCCCTTTCCTAAGGGCAGCGATGATTTCACGGCGTCGTTCGGGGCTGATATCCATGCTTCACTTAATCCAAATCGAACTGTCGTTTCAACTTCGAGACATTGAGCTCCACCCGATTCTCTGTGCGGTCCAATGTCAATATTTCGTACCCGTCTACGTTCAACACTCGCTGCATCGTAACTACGAGCCCATCAAGCCGAGCCATCGGGACGTCGGCAGCCTTGGCGAACGCGGCAGGAGTCATGATGCCACCGCTTGCATCCAACGATTGGAGACACTTTCGTAAGATTTCGTCTTCCACCGGATGGCGGCGTATTCGGGTCTTCTGCTCCTTGTACGCTTGGGAACCAAACAACGCAGAGATCCAATCTCCGGATGCAAGCGGATCGCGCGCCGACGCTTGAGCATTCGAAGCGGCATCGTTCTCCAATTCCTTTAAATCAAACAAGGTCGGCGCACTAGGTTTCGTAGCTTTATCACTCAATGGTATCGCGATCGCGATCTGTGGTTCATCGACAGTCGGTGAAGCAACCGGGGCAGCGGACCACCAATCCGGCTTGGGATACTCACATCGGTAAAGCCCAGAGTAAGCACTTGTTTTATCGGTGAGTAAAACGAGGGGACAAACCATTTCTTGCGGTGTCGCTCCACCGTGATACCCATTCTGCTGGCGACTGTAGTAAACCTTCTCGGTCCACGGGACAATAACTGTTTTGCCTCCGGCGATCATCCGACCACCGGATAGGACAATTTCATCGGGTGCGCACTTGCCATCGTCGCTGCGCCAACGGCTACTTTCCTCGTACGCTCGATATTGACCATCAGGACGATGCCACACATGACCATGATCACTGGCCAGGATCACAACGCGGCCTGAATCTCGCGCGAGTCGCAATAACGCCCGCAGTGGACTGATGCGGCTGATAGACCAGTTCTCAACAACCTGTTGAGCGTTGCTCAATCGATCGTCGATGGCGTTGATGACGACTCCGATCACTTTGTGATGCGAGGCTGTCAGCTTTGCCGAAAGCTCCGCAGAGATAGCACCTCGATTGCCTTCGGTCAGCTGCTGTTTATGGAATAGGATCGGAGGATGCTTCTTATCGCAGACTTCGAGCAGATCCTTGTTGGACTCGAAGTTCTTCCGTTCGACGTTCTGATCCCCCTTGGCAAGCATACCTGAAATCAAACTCGCCCGGGAAAAATGGGTAACACTCGGGATGGTCGCGATGACCGGCGGCGGAGGACCGTTCGATTCGTCGAGCGTCGCCTCAAACCAATGATCCTGTCGAATGTCCTCCAACAGTTCGTGACAGATCGCCCAGCTCATGCCATCGAGCACTACCAACAACACGCGATTGCCTGCATCGACCACTTTGCTTACGACACGGCCCAGGACTTCTTCGACCCCCAGGACCCCAGCATCCTTAGACCCCACTGTCGACCAATCCGCCAAGGCCTTGGAAAACGAATGGCTGAGTGCTTCCCGGCGTTCGAGCACGGTCTGATCAAGCAGTTGGTAAGCAGTGGAGAGATCGGGGACATCTTCACCACGACATAATGGTTCGCGAGCCCAATCGACGAACGAAATTTCACGAATGTGATGGTTTGCACTCTCGGCAAAAGATCCGAAGGACGAGGCCGTCGTACTCAGCCATCGGACAAGCCGTACCGCCATTTCTGCCTTCGAGACCTGATCTCGATTGCGTCCCAGCTTGGCCAATCGATGATCCAGAAGCTCCTCCAGCCGAGCTTCGCACTCCTTGATCGCGTCTTTGGAGGGTGTCTTAACCGCATCCTGTATAGCATGCCCCAGTCGGCCTAGTCTCTGTTCGAAGGATAATCGAGTCAGTCCGTTGCGGTATGCGTACTCGTGGCATAGGAACTGTTTGAGGAGCTCATCCGCTCTCTGCAGGTGTTGCTGCGCGAAACGTGGGTCATCCTGGCGATCGAGATCGGCGATTGCATCCATCGCGACCTTACCCAGCGCGAGTCCCACCGTTCTCGGTATTGGTTTGTTGGCGTGATACTGCTCCATACGGGCCGCAGCTGCATCGAGCGTTGCATCATCTCCCGATCCATAAATCACTAAGCAAGTAACGGCCAACGCCAACGCGTCAGTGCCCGCGTCACTCTCGACAAACCGAAGAATCGACTCGGCGGCATCCCCAAGGTTGTGAACAAGTCGATGCCGCAAGCTAGTACAAATCGCCTCCCCTGCATCCTGATACCTTTTCGGGCCTTTATCGGACGATGCCCACAAGAGAAGTGACACGAGGTCAGGTTCGCTCTCACCCATATCGAACACATGGCGACAGATGGCGCGCCAAGCCGTCCCTGCATCAAGTATTCCTGCCGAAACGGGCGGGTAACCATCCGCCGGGGCAAAATCCATGAGAGCCTGGGCAATCGCCGGATCGAGAACGGAACGGTCGAGTTCCTTGGCCTTGAAGAGGGAACTCAAGCTGGCCCAGTGATCTACAGCAAAGAGCCGACTGCGGACTAGGCGAGCGACCACATCCAGCCCCAGGTCTTTCTGCTGAAGGCCAGTCAAGAGCACCAATCGCTGCTGTTCTCGTTCAGCCGCAAGCAGCGCTTCACGGATCTCAAACACCGTATCCGCTTGGACGACTTTGGCTTTGCCAAACTCAAATTCAACTTCGGTCGGTCCCTTCATCGAGGATGAAACATGGAGCCCAACAGCTAACGCTTCGCCGTCGCGCTGCCACTTGTCTTCCACAAGGGACCGAATTTGATTGGATGAAAGAGTCGAATGCATAGTGCTTTAGAGTGCTCTCATCTTGCGTTCGTTATTCTCCATCGGTCACTTTCTTCTTCTCTTGATTCTTGTTACAGCCTATCCGAACACCATCGGAAAATTGCTCGAACCGTAGGCTAGCGCCCTGCGGCTAATAGTTCTTCTTCTGCCGATTCGTACTATTCGTACCATTCGTGGTTGTCATCCCATTCGCGTTTATCATCCCTCTTCCTCCTCCAGCGTCCAATGAATCGTCAGCCGTAGCTTCTCATTTTGACGGAGTTTCTGAACCAGTTCCTGCGCTTCCGATAACGACTCGTGATGGCTGAGTCGGGAGCGGGTACCAGAGTCCACCTGCTTCAATCCCCTTCTGGGTGCCGCAGGGGCAGGCACGACGGGAGCTGAATGAGAGAGCTCGTGAGAAACCGGGATAGGGTTCGGCTTTGGCGGCGTGAGCAACTTGATCGCTCGGTTCTCGGCCTCCGATAACTTTGCA
>JALOQZ010000055.1 GCA_025459245.1 Pirellula sp. | reverse complement strand
GTTCAGTCCACCTGGGTGGGCGGAACCGAAGTAGCGTCGCCAAACAGTACCTGTTCGAGCCGTCATATCGAAGAAAGGTTGATTGCGAGGATTGTTGTCCGCCAAAGGTGGGAAGTGATATCGAATGTTGTCTTCATCCCAACCACTGTTTTGCCAACGCTCGTTGTCGCCACCGTCCGCGCCGTGTCGTCCGAGTGGAAGAGCTTTTTCCGATACCATGATGCTATTGGAGGTACCGTCTACGACATCACCAAGCCGGCGGCGAGCTCCTTGTGCTCCCCAGGTGATGTAGCCCTTGCGTCCGCCTGCGTTTCCGAAATTCTCTGGTGTTCGTTCGTTACGGCGAGGGCTTAGTCCAAGCGGTGGGGCTGGGATTTCACCGAGGTTTTCGTGCACTTCCCCTTGATAGAAACCAGCAGATCCTGCGTAATCATTGCGTGAAAAGTTGGAACCGTAGACCGTAGGGCCGCGGCGTGATGGGCAGTAGAAGCTCGGAATAATTGCGCGAGCTACGTCGTCTTCACCATCGATGTTGGCGTTCGAGGAGTTGCGTGGCCAGCCAGCGACCGGATCGATATCGAAGCGAGCGAGAGCGTAGACGTTGTTCTGCTCCATGTAAGGCAGAATCTTGAAGAAGTGATTCCAACCATTTGGGTGAGCAGCGCGGCAGCAAGTCGTGGTTTCGTATTGGCCAACCGCTTCGTTGTAGACCATCCCAGGAACTTTTGGATCGCCGTCATATCCGCCGTTAGGAATCGTCTTGGTCGCCGATTCATGATTCATGAACGCCAAGCCAATTTGCTTGAGGTTATTGCTGCACTGCATGCGTCGCGCTGCTTCGCGAGCAGCTTGAACGGCTGGTAGCAGCAGTCCAACCAAGATGCCAATGATGGCGATAACAACCAACAATTCGACGAGTGTGAAGCCGCGGGGTGCTTTCCTAAAACCGCGTTGGCCATGACCGAGTCGCATTGTCATAGTGAGGTGTTCTCCGAACAAGGAACAAAAACAATCAACTAGAACGATGCGGGGAGTTATAGGGTCGAAGAAAGAAGCCGCTATAGCTTGAGGAGGCTCTTTACCAAGTCTTCATCGCATCGACTTGGAATCTAAACAAGAAGGTGTTCGTTGTTACGAAATCGTGAACAGAGGATGAAGAGGAGGTGAATCGCCGTGCACACTAATTTCGCAGAAGCGAAATGCGACTCTTCAGAAAGTAAGGTTGGGTATGCTTGCCCGACGTCGACGTATGATTCGGCCAAGAGTGGCCAAGCTGCAATCGAAAACTACTCAACCAAATTACGGACGGAATGGAAACACCAAGGGGTTGTTGCGAGCAAACCCTTGGTAGCGAGGACCGTTGCGTATTATTCGATGCAGTACAACGCTTCGGCTGTGCGGATATAGATTCGATTGTTTACGAAAACGGGAGTCGCCACCGCTTGGCCTTCCAATTTGTTCTGACTCACCAGCTCTGGCTTGTCACCCGCGACTGACAGAACGAAACAAGTGGCATCTTCACGCAGGCAGTACAAGCGATCCCCCGCGAGTATGGGCGAAGAACTGTAGGCCTTGTTGCTTTTCGGCAACTGCTCGTCCCAAAGGGTCTTGCCTGATTTAGCGTCGATGCAGGATACAAGCCCTTTGTCACCTAATAGGTAGAGCTTGCCATCTCGGTAAGCAGGAGTTGGAACGTCGCTCCCCAGATCGCGAGCCCATGCAATTCGATCCTTGTCTGCAACGGACTCTGCAATCCGAACGGCGGTGAGAGTGTTTCCACGTGAGTAAGGACATATCACCAATTCCCCAGCCACGACCGGTGAAGCGATGCTTCGGAAGTAGCCATCATTTTTCGGATTGAATCCGCCCAGTTTCCACAATAGTTTGCCATCGGTGGTTCGATGCGAGGTGATATGGTCCGCACCGAGGGTAAGAATCTGCTCGCCAGCGACCGTCGGTGTTGTGTAGGATTGGTTCGCTTCTTGATTGACGTTGAGCCATCGGTCTGCCTTCCATAGTTCAGCTCCCGTCTGCTTATCGAGCGCGATGAGGTAGCTGGGGCCGGAGTGCATGATCGTGATGATGAAGGCGTTGTCGGTCGCGATGGGCGACGACCCAAGATCCCACCACAGGGTATCCTCCCCGTATTTCTCTTGGATATTGAGGGACCAAAGCACTTGGCCTGACTTGTCCAAGCAGCCGACGTCACAAGCACTTGGCCTGACTTGTCCAAGCAGCCGACGTCTCCGCTTTTGAAGTAAGCGAGCATCAGCTTACCATCGGTTACAACCGACGAGTTGGCTCCGCTTGCCTTGGCATGCTTTCCGGCTTTGGACTTGCCAAGTGTGCGGGACCACTTTTGTTTGCCATCCAAGCCGATGGCCCAAATGGTGTTCTCGTTTTCAACACCCAGCGTGAAGACAAGCTGATCGTCGATCACAATCGGAGTCGACGCCCCTCGGCCCGGCAAATCCCGCTTCCAGAGAACCTGCTTTGATTCGTCCCACGAGGCAGGGTAGTCACCAGCAGGTGCGACACCATTTCCCGATGGACCTCGCCAGCTCGGCCAAGGAGTTTGAGCGGTCGCGAACGAGGAGCAGGCCAGGGCGAGGATAGCGGCGGAGATTCGAATCGGCATGGTGTTCTCAGTCGTTGGCGGGAAGGATGGGAAGGCCGGGAGGCGCAACCCTTGGGTAGGAGATTCGAGGAAGGCGTCGGGGTGATTTTAGCGGACAATCCGCCCTGTCGAAACCGCTTTGCGTCGATTGAAAATTTCGCCGATCGGATAGCTGGAAGACGCGTTTGGGCGGAATGACGCTGTGGTTTGGCAAGGAATCAACATCAACTACGAATAGCCGGCATGGAAAGTATCGAATCACATCATCGCAGTCCTTTTGCCATCGAAACGCAGGATCTAACACGGCTTTTTGGGGACAAGGCTGCCGTCAACAGGGTCAACCTAAAAGTCGATCGCGGAACGCTGTACGGCTTTCTAGGTCACAACGGCGCAGGCAAGTCGACGACGATCAAAATGCTCACCGGTTTGCTTGCTCCAACCTCAGGAACCGTCCGGGTGTTGGGCTATGACATGCTCGACACCCGCGAGGGGCTAGAAGCAAAGAGGTACTTAGGGGTGATCCCGGAGAATCTCGCCCTCTTTGATAACTTGACCGCGCACGAGTACCTTATGTTTGTCGGCCGCATCCATAGGTTGGACATACCGACGATCAAGCAGCGGAGCGATGAGCTTCTCGAACTTCTCTCTTTGCAAAACGAGAGGAAGAAGCTTGCGATGGAGTACTCGCACGGGATGCGAAAGAAGCTTTCGTTGGCAGCGGCCCTCTTGCCCAAACCGCAACTGCTTTTTCTCGACGAACCTTTTGAAGGGGTCGATGCGGTTGCATCGGTTGCGATTCGAGAGTTGCTAACCCAATTCGTTGCGCGCGGCTGCACCGTCTTTATCACCTCTCACGTTTTGGAGATCGTGCAGAAACTATGCACGCATGTGGGGATCATTTCGCAAGGTGAATTGGTGCTTCAATCCTCGATGGGTGAAATTCTCGCGAATGGATCGTTGGAGGATAAGTTCTTGTCCATGGCAGGATCGCAGCAAGGTAGCGGGCGATTGGAGTGGCTTGAGTCATGATCCAAAATTGGCTTCAGCGTTTCTTCGCACCGACCCTTTTGTTTATCTGGCTCCGTTTTCGGCTCCGATATAACCAAGTAACGCATAGTTCCAAACTGGCTCAAGCCCTTGGAATGTTGGGAATCGCTTTCGTCGCGTGCGCCACGCTTTCGGTCTGGATGGGTGGTTTGCTCGGTGGCTATTTCTTCACCCGATTGGTTGGAGTGGAGAATCATTTTCTTTTGTGGGATGGGTTGCTTTTGATAGCGACTGTTTCGTGGGCAATTCATGTTTTGAATGAAGCCCAGCGAGGTGACCCCATCACGTTTGACAAGATACTGCATTTACCCATCACTCCGGCGCAAGCCTTTGTTGTTAACTATTTGAGCTCGCTCGGATCGACCGTGTTCTTCATGACAGTCGGTGGATTCCTTGGATTTATACTAGGGAGCATCTTCGTCCTTGGGTGGGTCGGGTTTCTCTTTCTGATACCGACCGCTTGTTTCCTTTTTTCGATGACGGCACTGACCTATTGGCTGCAAGGTTGGTTGGCTGCGGTGATGGCGAACCCGAGAAAAAGGCAAACGGTGTTGGTTGCCATCCCGATCGTGATTATCGCTTTGGTTCAAATCCCAGTTCAAACGCTCAACTGGTCGACCGATCGCGAGCGAGGGAAGATCGCGCAGCAAAAAGCAACTTCTCCGCCAGCCGCTGAAGCGGTAGTCGAATCCAAAGCTGATTCCGTAGACTCCGGTGTCCAACCGGAGGCAGCTGCCGAAAACGTTCCCGACCAAAACGCAGACGCTGCGGCAGCGGCTGAGCTTAGTCCTGAGGAGGCGAGAGAGAAACGAAAACAGGAGAGAGCTGAGCGACGCCGCGAAGAGTTGGCTCGATGGAAGCAAGCATTTACGATCGCGAACTATGTGTTTCCTCCCCTTTGGACAGCGGGAGCGGTGCAAGCTTGGACCGTACCCGGTCTTCGCTGGTGGTTGCCGCTAGGGACCTCGGTGGCCATGGTTCTCGCGGGGTGTTTGGCGCTTCGCGCGAGTTATCGTTCGACTCTTCAGTATTGGCGAGGAGAGTGGGATCTCGGCTCCAAGTCGAAGAGACAGGGGAGCCAAGGCCCTGTCGAGATTCCGAAAGAGGTTTTAGCGAACTCAAGCGGTCGCGTCCCTTGGATTGAACGGCGCCTGCCATGGGTATCAGAAGAAGCGTCCGCTGTCGCCACGATGACCTGGACCGCCATGTTGCGAGCCCCGGAGGTCAAACTGTACTTGTTCCTACCGTTGTTAGCGCCGGCCATCTTGGGGATGGTGTTTCGAAAGGGCCTCAGCAGTTTCAACGATTATTGGAAAGGGTTGGTACTTTGCGGATTTTCGGCGTTCGCGATGTTGGTGGCTTCTGGGATCGCGGGCAACATGTTCGGCTACGACCGCTCTGGTTTTCGGGCGTTTGTGCTTTCTCCGATGGATCGTCGAAGCCTACTGCTGGGTAGAAACCTGGCGTACGCCCCATTGATAGCCGTTTTGACATTGAGTGCGACCTTCGTATTTTGTTTGCTTTACCAAGTTGGTTTAGGGATGTCGCTGCTGGCGATGCTCATCACCTTGACCATGTTGGGGCCTTACCTCCTGGTGATGAACTGGATGGCGATACTGACGCCTTTTCCGATTGCGAGCGGCAGTGTGCAGCCCAAGCATTTTGACTTTGGTTCGGTCGTGCTGAATCTGGTCCTGTCCATGATTCTTCCTTTCATTCTGGGCGTGTCGTTACTTCCCATCGGGGCCCAGTTCTTGCTTGGCAAGCTTTTACCTACATTGGATGGATGGCCCTTGGGGATTCCCTTATCGATTTTGCTGTTTGTGGGATCGCTTTGGCTCCATCGCACGGTGCTCCCGCACCAAGCCAAACTCTTGGAAAAGCGAGAGAAAGAGCTGCTTCGGATCGTCACATCGAAAGTCGAATAGATCTCGTAAAAAGTAAGGTTGTCAAGCGAACCGGGAGTGTATACACTTCGTCCATCAATGCAGGGGAAACCTAGCATGATTGCCCCGTGGTGTAATTGGCAACACAAGGGATTTTGGTTCCTTTATTCTAGGTTCGAGTCCTAGCGGGGTAGTTTTCTAAGGAAGCTCGGTTTACGCCGAGCTTTTTTTTTGCCCATTTCGGTTGTGCCGATCGATTTCCTCGTACGCTTTCGGCCATTTCCTGATTCGCTCTCGCCCCTGTCCCCTTCAAACGATGCCAGAAATCCAGGCTTTTCGCGGACTACGATACAACTTGGCTCGAGTGGGCTCATTGTCCGATTGCATCGCTCCCCCCTACGACGTGGTCGATTCGGAGCTGCAATCCAAGCTGTATTCGCTTTCCCCTTACAACTTTCTGCGGCTCGAACTGAACCGTCGCGAACCGACCGATCGGGACGAGAATGAGGTGTATGAGCGAGCGGGGCGACTTTACCGGGCTTGGCGATCGGAAGGTGTTTTGCAGGCCGAGCCTGACTCAGCGCTTTACGTATACCACCAGGAGTTTTCCGTCGCGGGGGAAACGTATACGCGGCGGGGATTCATGGCCCGGATGCGGCTTGAGCGGTTTGGTGAGGGGAAGGTTTATCCGCACGAGCAAACGCACGCCAAGGCCAAGGAAGATCGCTTGAAGCTGATGCGAGCGACTCGAGCAAACCTTTCGCAAATCTTTGGTTTGTACTCTGATTCGGACAACGAGATCCAGGAAATACTCGAGCAAAAGATCGCAGGTGTTCATGGGCTTGAGGCCGTAGACCATCTCGGAGTCATTCACCGCATGTGGCCTGTTACCGATGTACAAACTATCCAACAAGTTTCGGCATTGATTGCCGATCGCGAAGTCTTCGTCGCTGACGGGCACCATCGTTACGAAACCGCCTGCGACTACCGCGATGAGTTGGCCAAGGTTGAGGAGCTGCCTGCGTCTCATCCTGCCAATTTTGTCCTTACGATGTTGGTGAGCATGGACGATCCCGGGTTGGTTGTTTTGCCGACGCATCGGTTGTTACACGGGATACCTGCGTTGACGGCAGAGGAAATATGCGGCCGGCTCACTCCTTATTTCGATTGTGAGTTTGTCGCCGAATAGACGAGCAATTGATTCTGGCCCTTTTCGCCAAGGCATCAGGCCAATGGATTCGGATCTCGGCGCGGCAAGAGGCCGCCGATCGAATGGCCGAAATAGCCAAGGAGCATTCGGAGGATTGGCAATCGCTCGGAGTGGCCGTGTTGCATCGATTGGTTTTCGAGGACCTGTTGGGGCTGCGAGACTTGCCCACGCCTACCTATGTTCACTCGGTTCAAGAAGTGATCGACGGTCTGCAGGGCAAACTAGAGCAAGGATTGGACTATGCCATCGCTGCGTTGGTGATGCCAGCGACGATCGATCACATTCAAACGATTTCGCTGAATGAAGAGCGAATGCCGGCAAAGAGTACCTACTTCTACCCCAAGCTAGTTTCAGGGCTTGTCGTCCACCCGCTCGAGTAACTTGATTAGCAATCCAGGTCTGAATCTATCGGCTCTCGCAGTTTTGCAGGAGGCGAAGTCATAAGGTCCTACGCGATAGAACCCGCCGTGTGTGGTATGCTGTGAGGAAAGCCTGTCTCGGTAAGCCTATCGATTGAACGCGGTTAAAGGATTAGATCGTCGATGTCGTTTCTCCATGTTTCGCTATTGGCGGGAGCCTTGCTCGCAGTCGTCCCAATAGCGTTACACATGCTCGGGCGAAAGCAGCCCAAGGCGATGACCTTTCCAGCGATTCGCTTTGTGCGGCAAACGGCCGTTGCTGCTCAAAAGGGATGGAACATCAAGCGATGGTTGCTCTTGGCATTGCGAGTGCTCCTTTTGGTACTCGCTGCCTTCGCACTTTCCTCCCCGCGAGTACCGAGCGGTGAATTTGCAAACTATTTGCTGCTGGGGATGCTGGGGCTTTTTGCATTGTTGGCGACCGGAGCGGCAGCGACAGCGATCGCCAATCGTAAGAGCGCTTCGTTGCGGCTTGGAACAGCTGTGATTGCAGTGCTTCTTTGGGCGATCACAGGTGCATGGGGAATTGCAACGGGCTTTGGAGGCGCGAAGCAAATTCTTCCAACGTCAACGGGCCCCATCGCTACCGCGATCATCCTCGATACTTCTCCATCGATGGACTATCAGTACCGCAATAAGACGCGTCTGGAGGAAGCCAAAGAGATGGCCGGATGGTTGATGGACCGGTTACCGGTTGGCAGCCAGATCGCCATTGTCAATTCGGATACGAATGTGAGGCTGCTGGCGGATCGTACGTCTGCTAATCGCCAACTGGAGAAAACAATCGTCGAGGGGCGTGGTGCAGCGTTGCCGCAGCGAATTGCTAATGCCATCGATGCGCTCGAACGCTCGGAGTTGGAACGACGCGAGATCTATGTCCTCTCCGACATGTCTTCTGTGGCTTGGCGCGATGCGGAAATGGCTGGCATTGCGAATCGGCTCAACGGGTTGAATGGCTCGCCGAATGCGTCGGGAAAACCGGATGAACAAACCAAGAGCGGCGCCCGGATCCTCGTTCAGATCATCGATGTTTCGGTTCCAGAGAAAGAGAAGAAGAATTGGGGGTTCAAGAAGGTCAACCTTGATCAACAATCAACTGTACCTGGTGCCTCGGTCTCCATCGAGATAGATGTGGAAGGGTGGCCAGGCAGCGGAGCCGAGCAGATGACCGTTGAACTTCTGGCCGAGCCTGTAGAAAGAAACTTGGTCATCAAGGGGGATTCAGTCGTAAAACCGGATCTCATACCGATCGATCGACAGTTGATCGACATACCCGATGGCGGCGCTTTTTCAGCGCGATTGACTTGGAAAGATCTCAGCGAAGGGACCAATCACGCGCAGATCCGGTTGTCGCGTCCCGACCCATTGATGGGCGACAACATAGCCTACTTGAGCGTGGAAGCCAAACCGCAAGGGCAATCGCTGGTGGTTGCCAACGATATGAGGGATGCGCAGTTGATTGCATTCGCTATCGATCCATCGGAGCAATCGACCGATGTCGATACGAAAGAGACGGCCGAAAACGCGAGCGGAATGAGATCACAGAGCGGAGCCAAGATCGAGACCTACGCCAAGTTGGGCATTGTTCCACTGGCCGACTACTCAAACATCATTTTGTATGACCCGAGCGGAATCGACGCGGATACTTGCGACAAGCTTGGGCAATGGGTTGTCGAAGGTGGCGGGCTGATGATTGTGATGGGTTCAGCCCTTGCAACTCCGGCGGAATGGATGGATTCGCCTATGCAAACACTCCTGCCCGGAACAGTGAAACGGATTACACGTCGCGATTTCAGCGATCGTGGCATCGTCTTAAGTCCATCGGTTCTCAATCATTCCATGTGGTCGATTTTTGAGCGACCGATCGAAGAGATTCCATGGGCTGCTTATCCCATTTTTCGCCACTGGGATATCGAAGACTTGAACGCGGGCGCCTATCCGTTGATGCGGTTCACTCAAAGCGAACTCCCCGCGATTGTCGAAGAATCGCGAGGCCAAGGCCGCATCGTGACTTGGGCTGTACCATATCCAGAACCTTTTTCTCACGCGCCGGGGCAAGAGTGGAGCGAGTTGTTTCGAACTTCACGAGCCGAGTGGCCGGGCTACGCCCTCTTCGTCGGTGCTGTCCGATACTTAGCTTCTTGGAGCGATCAGCAGCTGAACTATTATGTCGAGCAAGCTGCCGTGCTGAACAACAACTCGAGCATCATGCCACTCAAGTATCAATTGTTCGACCCTTCGGGAGAGCAGTCGAGCGTGGAATCGACCAACGAAACACTTGTGTGCAATTACACGCGGTTTCCGGGCACCTATCGGTTGAAAGGCTTGCGTCCTCAAGGACCTTTAGTTCGTGGTTTCAGCGTCAACATCAAACCGGAAGAGGTCACCTTAATGCGTGCGAATGCTCCCGCGATTGATGCTGCGTTGGGAGCAGGAAACTATCGGCTCGCCCAAGACTTGAATGACCTGGAATCGTCGATTGGCGAAGGGAGATATGGGCGTGAGTTAAGTCCTTTCCTTCTGGCCATGTTGGCTCTGCTATTCATGTCGGAGCAGACGATGGCTAGCCGGTTCTATGCTGCGTCCAAGTCGGGGGGCACGATGCAATTCGGTCGCTCGGCTGGCCCGAAGGAGGCGGCTTGATGGATTGGTCATTAAATCCGGTCTTCGGCGCCTATTGGATTATTGGCTTGTTCGGAATCGGGCTACTAGCTGTTTTGCTTCTTGTTCAAGAATCAGGTCGAGTCAATCGATGGCAGTTCGCGTCACTTTGGCTTTTGCGTCTTTCGATCTGCGTTGTCTTGTTGCTGCTCTTGCTCCGTCCGGGAGTTACCTTCACCAAGCAAACGAGTCCGCCTGGAACGGTCGCTATTCTGTTTGACGAGTCGGCCAGCATGGCTTTGCCATCGGGCGATGGCAATCTGACGCGTTGGGCGCAGCAATCCGAATTGCTTAGGCAAATCTGGAGCGATCGAGCTCAATTAGGAAAAGAGAATGGCTGGGCAGCGTTCAGCTACAGCGATCGATTGCGACCCGTAAGTACGGCGAAGGGGGCCGAAGCGTCGGAATTAAATCTGCAGGCGGAACCGACCGGATCGGTAACCGAGATCGCGGGTCCTTTGGGGGAATTGATGGGTGCTTCGCTCGACTCGCCGCTTTCTGCGGTGATTTGGTTTGGCGATGGTTCGCAGACGCAAAGTCCTGCGGGAGGGGATCCTCTCCAGATGGCGAGGCGTTTAGCTCAGCTCGACATCCCCTTGTATGTGGTAGGAATTGGCCCGCGTGCCGATAGCGAAAACTCCCGTGATTTGAGCGTTGAGGGAGTACCCGAGCAGTTGGATGTATTCACAAAGAATCCTGTGAATGTACTCGGGAGCGTTCGTTGTCGCGGTGTCGCGAACCAAGAGGTCACGGTCCGCCTGTCGATGCGGCGCGAGGGGGCCGAGCCGCAGGAATTGGTAAGAACCAAAGTTCGGCCAGTAAGAGCTGACGAAACGATACCCTTTCAGCTCAAGTTAGTTGCGCCGGATCCGGGGGCCTACGAGCTGATAGTCGAGGCGATTCCGGTCGATCGAGAAATCGTTTCCCAGAACAACGAGTCCACCGTCTACCTCAACGTGAGAGCGGGTGGTGCTCGTGTCTTATACATCGAAGGCGAAGCTCGATTCGAGATGAAGTTCATCCGTCGAGCGTTGGGGGAAAGCCCCGATATCGACATTCTATCATTACCCATCAATAAGCCGCCGGTTCAAAAATGGCCTGTCAATTTGAAAGATCAATTGTCTGGGGATGTGTTCGATTGCATCGTGCTGGGGGATGTCGATTACCGCGCATTTGAAGCCGAGGGAGCCAACCGACTTGCAGAGATGGTGAGGAATGGAGCTGGCTTGATCACCCTCGGCGGTTATCACACCTATGGCGCGGGAGGCTGGGGCGAATCGGCGCTTCGAGACGTTCTGCCGGTCCAAATCGGGGGAGCTACTCGCAACACAATAGATGGGAGGATTAATCTGCAAGATCAAATCAGCGGACCTGTGCAAGTCATCCCGCGCGGTGGTTCGGATATTTTGCAAATAGATGCACCCGAGAAGAATACGGAGACATGGAAGAGTCTTAAACCACTCCTCGGTGCCAATCGATGGGCAGGGATCAAAAATAATCCTGGCACAGTCCTGTTGGCCGAAAGTCAAAAGGGTGAACCCTTGATCGTCGCTGGAGTCGCAGGGAGCGGAAAGGTGATCTCTTTGGCGATCGATTCCACATTTGTCTGGGCGAGGCAGGGTAAGCTGGCGGAGCATAAAGCGTTTTGGCGCAAGCTGATTTACTGGTGCATGCGTCGAAAGGCAGTGGACGAGGGAATGGAGCTGAGGATGCCTCAGCGAAGGCTGTTTTTATCGCAGCCATCGGAATTGATCATCGACTGGGTGGCGGGAAGCCAAAGCTTGGAAATGCCTCAGAACATATCGCTGCACCTTTGGAAGGAATCGGAATCGGGGCCTGTGGATCTCGGCGAGTCTCCCGTGACCAAGCGAGATACAGGATCCCTTCGGTCTAGTTTTGTTGGGGCCAAGGAGCCGGGACGTTACGAGTGGCGAGCCAAGGCGTTGACAGCAACGGGCAAGGAGTTGGAGAGCAAACTGCCGTTCATTGTTGTCGATCGTTCCGTTGAAAGTTTGCAGCCGATACCGGATTGGCAACTGATGGAGCAGATGGCTCGATTAAATAGCGAGGCAGGAGGGGGATTGCTAGCCCCTGATCAAATGTCCGATGTAATGGATCAGTTGCAATCGAGGCGCAAGCAAGCGACGGAAACGGTGGTGGAAAATCGCAAGCTGGGCGAGGGTCTGCTCGATTCTTGGACCGCTTTTGTCTTGTTCGGGATCCTCATGGTCTCGCAATGGTCTCTGCGCAAACGCTGGAATTTGCCCTAGGCTGTTCACCGCATTCAGTTTTGTTCGGCGTTTTGAGATTCGTTTTCGGCGGATGGCCGAACGAGATGACGCTGTAGGTAGAGGGCTCTTTCAATATTGCGGTCGGTCACACTGAGTTTGTGACCGCTGATCTTTTGCAAATGGGCGGGTTGGGTTTGGATGAAGAGCTTGTTCAGCGTCGGTATTTGAATCTGGTCGATCAACCCGAGATTCACTCCCATACGTACCTTGCTCAAGTAGTGCATGGTCTCTTCCGAGCTAATCTTCTTGGCTGTGCAGAGGATTCCCAGTGCTCGACTCACGTTGTCGTGCAAGTCTTGTTTGCTTTCGTCCAGAAGGAACTCGCGGGCGCGGCGCTCGTACTCGATGAGCCGCGGCACTACTTCGCGGACTTTTTCCATCAGGAACTTTTCCGAGCGACCCAAGGTGGTTTGATTGCTGACTTGGTAAAAGTCCCCCATGAACTGGGAGCCTTCACCGAAAAGGCCGCGCACGGCAACATTGATTTTGTTCAAGGCTCGGAAGACTTTTTCGATCTGTTTCGTTGCGACAAGGGCTGGCAAATGCAGCATGACGCTGACTCGCAACCCGGTGCCCACGTTGGTAGGGCATGCGGTCAAGTAACCGAACTTCTTCATGTAGGAGTAGGTTAGCTTGCTTTCCAGCTGGTCGTCGAGTTGGTCGATACGGTCCCAAGCTGCATCGAGATCCAGTCCGCTTTGCATGACTTGCAGGCGAAGATGGTCCTCTTCATTGACCATGATGCTAAAGCGTTCGTTCGGGTCGAGGATCACAGCCCTGGCTCCTTGGGCTTCGCTCAGCTCATGGCTGATCAGTTGGCGTTCCATCAAGAACTGTCGATCCAGATCCCCCAGTTTGGCGACGTCGACGTATTCGGTGTCTGCGGAGAGGGGAAGCGAATCCAACGCGCGATGCACGGCGGTGGCGATATCTGTGCGATCTTTAGGAGTGCATTTTCGAATGAACGGGAAATCAGCCAGATTCCGAGCAAGCCGAATACGACTGCTGATCACGATGTCCGACTCAGGCCCGTGACCTCGCATCCATTCGCCACTTTGTTGTGCCAAGTCTTCGAATTTCACGTTGATTCTTTATTTCAGCGGTGCGCTGGGAAGTGATAGTTTCGCTATTGAAGGGTGTCGCAGGCGTTGTCGTCGATCGGGCGATTCGCCATCCGTTTGACAGTGTATCGAGTGAATCGATTGCGTGGTATCCACGACAGTCAACGCGGGAATCCCGGCGGTCGACTCATCGGTCCGATTGGGGAGACGAATCGTCGGGACTTGCTGAATCATCAGCGTCAGGTTGGGGGCTGGATCCGGAATCGAGCAACGCGTCGGATTGGAAGCTTTCGGATTCGCCGGCAACGGCATCGGAGGCATCGTCGTCAGACCAAGCTCCCGCTTCAATGGCTGCGATTTGGTCGCGCAGCTTGCTGGCATTCTCGTATTCTTCCTTCTTGATCGCTTTTTTCATCTCTTCGCGGAGTTGAGCCAATTCCCGCTGGCGTTCGGGGGAACCTTTGCGGTTGGTTGGGATTTTTCCGGTATGTCCCAACGCCCCGTGGATATTGATCAGCAAGGGCTCCAATTCCTCCTCGAAAACGACGTAGTCATAGGCGCAGCCAAGCCGTCCACCTTTGCGAAATTCGGCGAAGGTGATCCCGCAAACCGGGCAAGTCTTCTTGTCGCTTGTCGCGATCTCCTCCGCTTCCTTGTCCATCTTGAGCTGCTTGGCCAGGATACCCGAAAGGGCCGAAGCGGGGCTGGAGCCTTCGCCGGAAAGAAAGACGCGGGCATGCTCTTCGCAGAGATGGAGCACCTTCGGGCCATCCGGTTCGGTGAGCTCGGTGATGTGAAAGGTAGCTGGTTTCTCGCAGTGCTGGCACTTCATCTTGGAATTCTCTCGCAGGCAGTTCGCGACTCGGTCGTTCGTTGGTAGTATAAGCGTCTGTGTCCAATCGGGCGATGCGGTCGGACAAGCGAAAATGCCGCGTTTTGAAAGCTAGTTTGACGGGATGAGCACTTTTCCATCTTTTGACGAGTTTGAAGCACTTGCTCCACAGTTTGATCTCATACCCGTATGGAAGCGTTTGCTCAGCGATCACCTTACCCCTGTGACCGCCTTTCGGCAACTCGATGACGGCGTCCGTTCCGCTTGCTTGTTTGAAAGCGTTGTCGGGGGGGAAAAGATCGGCCGATATAGCTTCATCGCGATAGGACCGCGCACCCGCATGGTGGCGACGCGCGATCAAGTCGAGTGGCACGAAAACGGCATGGTGACCACCCATCAAGTTGCCGATCCGCTCGCATTTCTTCGCGATCAAGTATCTGGGAAGAAGGTGGCAACCCTTCCAGGCCTTCCGCCATTTGTTGGCGGAGCGATCGGATTCGCTGGATACGATGTGATTCGTTACGTCGAAAATTTGCCTAATGCACCTCAGGATGATCGGCAATTACCCGACTTAGATTTCGGCTTCTACGATCAACTTGTCGTCTTTGACAATGTGAACAAAACGGTACTGGTGCTGCACCTTGTAGCGGTCCCTGCTGACAAGGATCAAAAGAAGACTCGCGCCGCTTATCAATCGGCGTCGGACGAGATTCAAGCGACCATCGACAAGCTTCGAAAACCGTTGGCCATGACAGCGGTCGAGGAGATCGATACTTCGCATGTTGTGAGCGAGTTGCCGAAATCGAATTTCACGCGTGAAGGATTCGAAGAGGCGGTTCGCCAATGCCGCGAATACATTTTAGCTGGGGATATCTTTCAAGTCGTATTAAGTCAGCGATTCGAGGTGGAAGCTTCGTGCGATCCCTTTGAGATTTACCGTACGCTGCGAGTTGTCAATCCGAGCCCGTTTATGTTTTTCGTCCGGACTCCTTCATGCTCGTTAGTCGGAAGCAGTCCTGAAGTCATGTCGCGCGTGTTTGATCGTGTCGTAACCGTTCGTCCACTGGCGGGGACTCGGCCGCGAGGCAAAAGCTCGGAAGAAGACCGTCGCTTAGCTGATGAGCTTATCAATGACCCGAAGGAGCGAGCAGAGCATGTGATGCTCGTTGATTTGGGGCGGAATGATATCGGCCGAGTTGCCAAGTTTGGTTCGGTTCGGCTGAGCGATTTGATGGTGGTCGAACATTATTCACATGTGATGCATATTTCGTCGAATGTGACGGGAGAGTTGCGAGACGACATGGATGCAATGGACGCGTTCAAATCCTGTTTGCCCGCCGGAACGGTGAGTGGAGCACCGAAGGTTCGTGCAATGGAGATCATCGATGAGCTTGAGCCAACTCGTCGAGGGCCATATGCAGGAGCCGTCGGATACTTTGACTATCGAGGCAATATGGATACCTGCATCACCCTCCGGACCATGGTGATTTGCAATGGAAAAATCTACGTTCAAGCGGGTGCGGGCCTCGTGGCGGACAGCGACCCTGCCAGTGAGTATTTGGAGACAGTCAATAAATCGAAGGCACAGCTTGCCGCGATCGAGATAACAAAGAAGCGCCAAACCGAATCGTGAGCTGGCCTAAATCATGAGTTGGCATCGAAATTGCGAGCGGCAATTGAGAAACCTTCGGCGCCGAGCTGAGATGCTTCGTCAGCTAAGGGCGTTTTTCGATGAGCGAGGATTCGTCGAAGTTCAAACACCGACCTTGTGCAGCGAGACGGTAATCGATCGACATTTGGATCCCATCTCGGTAACTCTTCAATTGCCGGGCGAAGAGGAATGCGAATGGTTTCTACAAACCTCCCCCGAGCAATCGATGAAGCGATTGTTGGCTTTGGGGATGGGCAGCATCTATCAGATTGGGCCGGTGTTTCGAGCGGGTGAATTGGGACGCTTGCACAATCCGGAATTCACGATGGCGGAATGGTACGAGGTGGGTGCAGGGCATGAAAAAGGCTTGCAGCTCCTCTCCGATTTGCTTTGTGAATTACTGCGAACCCCACCGGCCATCCGTGTCTCTTTCGCTGCTGCCTTTGAGCAGGCGACCGGGCTTCCTCTCTTTGAGTGTCAGGGAGAGGACTTAGCGGATTGGTCTGTTCGCGAGAGGCTCGTTGATGCCACCGATTGGACCGATGATTGGGATGACTGGGTCAATTTGATCTTCTCCGAACGAGTGCAGCCGCAGCTCGGAAGCGAAGTGCCCGTTTTGATCACACATTTTCCAGCGACGCAAGCGGCATTGGCGGTCGTATCCAGCGAGGATCCTCGAACAGCGGAGCGTTACGAATTGTTTTACCGAGGCGTTGAGTTGGCGAACGGGTATCATGAGTTGTTGGATGCGAGCGTTTTGCGCGAGCGAGATACGATCGCCAATGCTCAGCGTGTTCGAGATGGGAAGAAGGCCCTTCCTGCTTGCGAGAAACTGCTTCAAGCGATGGAGCGAGGGATGCCGCAATCCTGCGGTTGTGCGTTGGGGTTCGATCGTTTGGTCATGTTGGCTTGCGAGACAGATCAGTTGTCCAACGTGGTCGCGTTTACTGCGATGGATTCGTAAGAGATGGTGTTGGCGGGGGAACCGGGGGCTAGCGCCCTGCGGCTGATGATCAGCCGGTATCGCGCTAGCGTCTGGTTGCTGGAATACGACTGCATCAGCCGGAACGCGCTAGCGTCCGGTTTTAGACGCTTCTTTCGCGGGAGCGAAAGGCGACTCTATTCGCTTGAATACATTAGAAACATTCCTTTACAAACCTTAACGCGAGAATATCCGCACTATGCCACTACAGGTACTGCCGTCGGTATGCGCTCTGGATTGTCCGGATGCGTGTGCGTTGAAGATCACGGTTGAGGATGGCAAGGTGACCAAGCTATCCGGGGATTCCAATCACCCCATCACGCGTGGCTTTGCGTGTGTGAAGATGGCGCGCTACCCGGAGCGACAGGAGCAAGCCGACCGATTGCTTTATCCGATGAAGCGAATTGGAGCGAAAGGAGAAGGGCGGTTTGAGAGGATCGGGTGGGAACAAGCGATTCGCGAGATTGCGGATCGAACCCGATCGATACTGGATCGCTTCGGCGGCGAGTCGATTCTCCCTTACCATTACGCCGGAACGATGGGGGTATTGGAGGGGCAGCTCCCGCTTGCATTTTTCCGGCGGATCAATGCTGCGGAGCTTGATCAAACCATTTGTGCTTCGACAGGCGGTACCGCTTGGGAGATGAACTATGGTCCGAGCAAACTGAGTACCGATCCGGAGGATCTCGTTCATGCTCGATACATTGTGCTTTGGGGGATCAACGCACTTCGGAGCAATTCGCACTTGGCCCCCATTCTGAAAGAAGCTCGGCAGCGAGGGGCTCATATTCTCCACATCGATCCCTATCGCAATGAAACGTCTCGATTTGCCGACGAGCATTGGCAGATTCGCGTTGGGACCGATACGGCACTTGCGTTAGCCATGGCAAACGAGATATTCCGTCAAGGTTGGGAGGACTCGGAGTATTTGGCGCAGTACGCGGACGGCTTGGAAGAGTTTCGCCGCGCTTGTGAGCCTTGGACGTTGGAGCGAGCCGCCGAGTTTTGCGATGTGCCGCTGGACAGGCTTCGGGCTATGGTGCAGTCGTTTGCAACGAGCACCGCTCCGTTCATCAAGGTCGGTTATGGTATGACACGGAACGAGAGTGGAGGGAATGCCATTCGAGCGGCTACCTTGTTACCCGCTCTCGTGGGGGCTTGGAAGAAGCTTGGAGGGGGAGCCGCGTTGTCGACAAGCGGTGCATTCCAGCTGCATACGGCGGCCGTCAACGGCATCGCCGATTATCCCCCGAGCAGTCGACATGTGAACATGAATTTGTTGGCCAGCGAGTTGTTGGCCGATCCCGCCAGGTTAAAGGGGCTTTTCGTCTTCAACTCGAATCCGGCAGCTGTGGCTCCTGACTCCTCCCGTGTCCGGCAGGGGCTTGCACGAGAAGATCTCTTCACGGTCGTTCTTGAGCACTTCCAAACCGACACAGCCGACTTTGCAGATTACTTGCTGCCAGCGACGACCTTCTTAGAGCATCACGATGTCTACACCTCGTATGGCCATTACTACTTGCAGTATTCGGAACCAGTTGTTGCACCGAGAGGAGAAGCAAGGCCCAATAGTTGGATCTTCAAGCAGATCGCTGCAACGATGGGGCTCGAGGTGGCGCCGTTTGCATTCAGCGTCGAGCAAATTTTGGAGCACTTGCTCTCCAGTCCGAATCCTTGGTTAGCGGGAATGGATGCGGGCAGGTTGATGCGAGAAAAGTCAATCAAGCTGAGTTTGCCCGAAGAGTTTCGACCGTATGCGGATGGGAGCAACTTTCCTGATCGCAAGATTCGTTTCACGCCGGCGCCGGAGCAGCTGGAGTTTGAGGAAAAGCTATGCGAGGAGTATCCATTGAGGCTTATCTCGCCGCCTGGTTCCCATATCTTGAACACATCGATGGGGAATGTCGCGAGCATCATTCAGCTGGCGGGGGGAGAGCCGCAAGTTGTCATTCACCCGGAGGATGCCGAGGAGAGAGGAATAGCAGACGGAGAGCGAATCAAGGTGGCGAGCAGTACCGGATCGATTTTGCGGAAGGTGCGGGTGAGCGATGAAGCGAAAAAAGGGGTGGTGGTCGCGTTGGGGCAGTGGTGGCCGAAATTGGCGCCGGATCGGAAGAGTTTGAACGACATCACCAGCGAACGATTGACCGATTTGGGGGGAGGGAGCACTTTTGGAAACATGGCTGTTCAAGTTACGAAAGGGGATCCTTCCCAGTTACAACTGGAAAAATAGCCGCCGCTTGGTACAGTGGTCGGTGAATGCCGACGAGAACCCGTCCTCCAGAAAGATCCTTGACAATATGGAACTGCCGGTCATCCAATCGAACAGCAGCACGGAGTCTACCGATTCCGCTTCCATGGGGTGCATGACTACCCCCACGTTTGAGCCCAGCCGACGTTTACCTTCCTGGTTGCGTCGCGAAGTTCCCAAGGGGAATGAGAATCGTTTCACCTCGGGATTGCTCAGTGAATTGAAGCTGGAAACGGTCTGTGAAAACGCGAAATGCCCTAACCGGATGGAGTGCTATTCGCAGAAGACCGCCACGTTCATGATCCTTGGCAATGTCTGCACCAGGCCTTGCGGATTCTGTGCTGTGCAGCGAGGAAAGCCTGACGAGTTGGAGTTAGATGAGCCGGAGCGAGTTGCGGAGGCCGCGCATCGTTTGGGATTGCGGCACGTCGTTATCACTTCGGTGACGCGTGACGATCTCCCCGATGGTGGCGCAGAGCATTTCTATCAATGCGTGATTGCCGTACGGAAGAAGACCGGCGCGACGATCGAGGTATTGACCCCCGATTTTGTGAAACACAAACATGGGTTGGATCGCGTGATCGAGTCGGCTCCTGAAGTGTTCAATCACAATATGGAGACGGTTCCTAGGTTGTATCGTCGCGTTCGAGGCCCCAAGAGCGATTACGCTTGGACGTTGGAATTGCTACAGCATATCAAGCGGTCGAATCCCGCGATCAAAACGAAGAGTGGACTGATGCTTGGATTGGGTGAGACTCGTGAAGAATTATTAGAGTGTCTATCAGACCTTCGACGTGTCGACTGCGATTTCCTCACGTTAGGACAGTACTTGCAGCCCGGTCCCAAATATCTGCCAGTGGAACGCTATGTCCATCCGGATGAGTTCAACGAGTTGCGAGGGATTGCCAAGGAGATGGGATTCAAGCGAGTGGCTTCAGGGCCGTTTGTAAGGTCTTCCTACCATGCCAAAGAGATGGCTGACGCAGAATGACACACTTGTCAGGAAAAACCTGGCTCAAATGTGCAGTTCATTGCACACGTCGGTCTATTGTTCATCCGCCCGTTCGAATTCTTCGCGTTAAATTAAAAATCCAAACACCAATCACTTGCTAACACAGCGAGTGCCGCCTAACATGATTGCATAGGCCTTGCGGTTATCTGAATTTCGGGCGTGATCAGATAGCTGTGAGGCCTTTTTTCGTTTCTTCACCGGAGTGCTTGCGCCCATGCCGTTCGCCCCAGTGAACGGAACGGGCGCGAGCCCTCCGGTAAGTTCAATCAGGCAACTCCAGTGGGCATGTTCGTTAGCCTATTCTTCCTTGCGATCCTGTGCCTCGTTGATGTATCGCACGACTTGTTCTAACTCGTGGTCGTTATCCAGGAATTCGATATCCCCTCCCCGGGCCCATATTCTCTCTTGCTTTAGTAAGAAAGGGGAAGCTCGGAGTGCTCTTGTTCCAAATGCCTTGAACTCGTTTCGAACCTTCGTCGGGATTTCTCTGGCGGATACTGCAACATGAACGTGATTGGAACGAACCGACAACGCATGCAACTCCCAATGACGAATACAAGCGTGAGCGAGAATGGCAGCTTCAACAGCCAGCCGTTGATCAGGAAGCAGGCATATCGGAGGGTTGTTTAGTCGCTGGCTACACCAAGCCTCAAGAAGGGGCTGTGGTTGGCGATCACCACACTTCCACTTCCGCCAACCTCGCGGATCACCGGGTAGCCATGTTCCGTAGGTTGTCCAGGTAAGGAAAAGGGCATGGGGGAACGATGTACAAAAAGGCGTGAGGGCGTTCACGGCTGTCTCCTGTTCAAGATGCCTGGAGTGGCATGGGCGAGAAAGTGTCTGCGGCCTAGTGTAGCGTGGCGCTGGATAGGAGTGGCAATTGGCTTGGAAAAACGTCGAGGTGCGGGGGGAAAACTTGGAGGTTTGCTGGGGACTAGGAAGGGGACCCGTTCACCGGAGTGCTTGCGCACGTGCCGTTCACCGGAGTGCTTGCGCCCGTGCCGTTCGCCGGCGGGGGGAAAAATTCTTATTTTTCTCGCCTGGGGGGCTTCGATTCCTGCACTAATAGAGTGGACTTATCCACGGGAAGTGCAGAATCGAAATGGGCTCACGCAAAACGACATACCATTCTCCGAGGCCAGAGTTAACTCTTCACTCGGCTCAAGATCCAGATGTTTTGGATCCACAGATTTATTGGGCGACAGCGTCTGATGAAGAACTGTGCGACATCGTTGTTCAAACCGGATCTCGCGACGCGATGGAAGCGATCGTGCGTCGCTACAGCCCGTTGGTCTGCAAGATCGTCGCTCGTTGGTTGCGCAACAGTTTAGATCGCGACGAGGCCTTTCAAGCGACCTTCATCATCCTTTTGCAATCGATTCCCCGCATTCGTAAACGAGCTTCTCTCAGCAGCTTTGTATTTGGCGTCGCATTTCGAACTTCGAAACGGATCCGTCAAACTCGATTGCAAGAATCGATGCGTCGGGAGGTGGTGGAACTGGTAGATGTTGCTGCAGACTGGAGTGATCGGGCGCTGGGGCCTTTAGAGGTATTAGCGAATCGCTTGCAACTGGAAGAACTGGATGAAGAGTTAAGGCTTCTACCCGAATCTCTTCGGTCCCCTATCATCGAACACTACTACGCGGGACGTTCTGTTCCTCAGATTGCGGACTCCATGCGTCTGTCGGTCAGCGCGGTGGAAGGGCGTATCAAACGAGGCAAACAGCAGCTTCGCAATCGGCTTGCATTGAAAGGCGTTAGTGTCAGCGCGGCGCTGTCGGCTGTCGCAACGATCCCGACCGAGGTGATGGCGTCCGATGTAAACCATTTGGTGCACCTTCTTTTCAAATGGAATCCGACCGATTCCACCGAGCCCATTTCGACCGATGGGCTTATCAACTCTTCCTCTCTTCAACGTCTCATCCAAGGAGAAATGGCAATGAAATGGTCCCTATTACAATCGGGAATGGTTTGGTCAGGCGCCGTCGCGGCCATTACCTTGATCGGTTTAGCTGCGATCCCGTTCAGTCTGTCCGCACAAGGAACCGCGGCCCGAGTCACGATTGCAAGTTCCGAGCCGACGGCACAGCCCGAGGCAATTGCATTGCCGGTTTCGAGTGGTCCGGTGGCAGGGAACGTCGCTCAAGATTCGAATGATCCCTTCGGAGGACCGTCGGCGTCCGCTGGCAAGGTTCAAAATGCAAAGGCCTCAGCCGTTCTAGAATCATCGGACGACCCTTTTGCGAATGGCGACTCAGGGCCATCCACGACGCGGGTTCCAAATCAAAAACCACCTGCGCCCCCAAAGCCAACCCAATGGCAGGTGCAAGGTCCTGTTCCGAGCTGGTTGGATAGTGAGCTGGATCAAGAGGAGCTCAAAGTGGCTAACGAGATCCGTAGCAAGCTCGCAAAGACAAAATTGAAAGTAGACTTCAACGGTGTTCCGCTGAGTGCCGTGGTTAATGAGATTGCTGAGGCGATTGGAATTGATGTGTTCCTCGAACAAAGATCGCTAACGGATTTTGGCATCTCTATGGAAGAACCCATCACGTTGCAATTCAAAAACCCAATGACAGCGAGAGACGCGCTCTCGCTCATCACGCATCGGCTCGAACTGTCGTACACGATACGAAACGGATTTATCGTGATTGCGTATCAGGATACCCAGAGAGATCCGTTGCGTACCTACGACTTGAGCTATGTTCTGCCTGACAACAGCACAGTCCACGAGTTGATGGGTGTTATTCGATCCAGTGTCCACCCCGAAGTTTGGGATACGGGCGGAGGGATGGCGACCCTTGGAGTGTTCGGGTCGATGCTGGTTGTCAGAGCTAACGAGGAGGCACACCAAGATCTCGAG
>JALOQZ010000054.1 GCA_025459245.1 Pirellula sp. | reverse complement strand
CATCCAAACGCGATAACGAAAGTTGCGAGTGGAAAATGTCTAAAGGGAATTGGAAGGTTTGAATGTCGCATTTTGACTTACCCTTACTTTTGAATTCAATTCGAAGCGGCGACGTAAAAAGAGTCCAACAAACCGTCGAGCAATACCGAGCTACAGGAATTTGCCCGCCGCGACTGAGCTTGCTAGAGTCTCGGGATTTAAACAGTCAATTACCAGAGGAAGTGGCCTTCTCCCTCGGCCAACTCTCTACTAGTTCGAACCGAGATGCCTTTCGTGAAATTGGTGAGTATCTCCGCGGACAACGGCTGCATATGGCTTATTTCGAATAGCGTTGTTTTGATCCTGTTCGATTTCGAGTTCAAATAACTTCGAGAAGAAACATCTGTAGTTATTCTTCATTTTGTGGCTTATTGCTGTTCGGAGTTTTAGATTGGTTAGTCCCATCATCAGGTTGATTCCACAGTCGCCCCATCATCAGGTTGATTCCACAGTCGCCAAGGGTCGTTCAATCGCCTCATCTCTTCGAGGAGCAACGCTTGCATTTCTGCTAGCTTGTCAGCGTATTTCGGATCCGAAGCGAGATTCACTTGATGCGGCAACGGATTCGCCCCCGTCATCGCTTTCACCTTGGGATCGTGATGTTCACCGAGGAACTCCAGGGGATTGTCTTTCAAATGAAAGAGCTGTGTTTCTCGAACTTTGCCATCCATAACGTCGTACTGGATTAGCTTCCAATCCCCTTTCTTGACGGCTCGCATCCCCGGCTTGGTTCCACCGCAGTAGACACCGTAGAGCGTATCGCGAACTGTCTCTTGTTGGCCTAGTAGTACCGGTTTGAAGCTTTTGCCTTCATTGGTCTCAGGAGCTGGGATTCCGGCCAAGTCGCAGAGGGTCGCAAGAACATCATGTAGATAAACGTTTCCTTCAGCGCGGCTACCGGCTTTAATCCCTGGTCCTTTTACGATGAGAGGGACTCGCCAAGTGTGTTGGTAAAGGTTTTGCTTTCCCTGCAAACCGTGCCGTCCGATCGCCATCCCGTGGTCTGCAGTGTAGATGACATAGGTGTTGTCCAGCTCACCCATCGCTTCGAGCTTAGACAGTACACGTCCAATTTGGATGTCGATGTTTTCACTGCAAGCGAACTCGCGTCCCAGCTCATTTCGGATCGTCTGCTCGTCCCGTCGTTCCCATACACCGCTCACGGCAACTTCATCGCGCAATTTGGGATGACCATGGGGAAATGGATGGGCTGGAAGATAGTTTGCTGGCAGTTTCGGCTGTTTCGGATTCGCCGGCGGCGGAGTGGATTTGTCGGTGTGATTGGTCGCTCCATATTTGGCGAGCAACTCCGGTGTACCGTCTCGTTCATCGTGCGGATGCGAGAAACCGTAATAGATTAAAAAGGGTTTCGAGTCCTTGGTTGATTCACGCTCGGCTAGATACTCCATCACTCGGTCGCCATGCCAAGCGCTCCCGGTCTCGGGGGTTCCACCTCGCTTGGTGGCATCATGACGCACGGTGAAGAGTTTATTGGCTGCCTCATAGCTGTTCCCTTGTTTGCAAGTCCGCATGGTCGCATATCCGCCTCGATTGAAGACAGCGGGGATTGTCTGCTGCTCCAGGTCGGGAGGGCAAAGTCCCTTTTTCAATGCTTGCGGTGCCGTCGGTAAATGCCAGACGGTTCGGCCGCTCATGATCATGTGCCGAGAGGGAGTGCAAACCGCTCCCATATTGGCCCCCATGTGGTACGCACCATCGAGGACCATGCCTTCACGCGCAAGACGCTCTAAGTTTGGCGCATCTAGCGGTGAATCTGGGTTGTAGCACCTCAAGTCCCAAGGGGATTGATCGTCAACCAAAATGAACAGAATATTTGGCCTCTTTTGCGATCCGTCCGCATGAACAAAATGGCAACATAGACTCGTCAAGGAAACGAGCAGAGTTAGCAGCGAGAGGAGCTGTTTCATGGCAGTGTATTTCCGTTGATTGCAAGAGGTGGGAAAGGTTGGAGGTCGAACAGGAACAGTCATTGAGCCTATCCGGAATCCATCAGCCGCTGCGGCGCTAGCTGCGGTCTCCAGTGGTCTTTGGATAGGTTCCTAGTCGTCTGTTGCAGCAAAAGGTGACTTCACCGCGACATCATTGGGCTGATTGCTGCCCGGTGTGCTGCGGCCGTTATCGATGATCTCCCTGAGGAGCTTTGACAAGCCAGCCACCACGTCGGGTTGTTGGGATGCAAGATTTATCGATTCTTCAGGATCTTTTTGCATGTCATAAAGTTGAGGCGAGGTCGCCGCTTCCTTGGACCAACCTCCGCTCCCGCTGCACAAGCATAGTTTCCAACGTGGTTCGCGAATCGCAAATTTTCCTTGAATGCTGTGATGCACAATCGACTTGCGTTGCGCTGGGGACACCCTGCCTAACAATGCTGGTAGGAAGCTGATACTATCCTCGCCCGCATTGTCTGGTAAGGATTGGTCAATGATTTCTGCACAGGTCGCGAAGATGTCCGTGAGGCAAACAAGCTGGTCGCTGCGTGAGCCAGGTTGGATCCTATTCGGCCAGCGCACAAATAGCGGAACCCGATGCCCACCGTCCCAAATATCCGCCTTGTATCCTCGAAACCGCTCGCTTGCAAAATGGCCCGATCGCTCCAATTGCTCAGTCCCCGCCGCTGGCGAACAACCGTTATCCGATGAGAAGATGACAAGGGTATTCTCGCTTAACTGATATTGATCTAACGCCTTGAGAACATCTCCCACAACAGCATCGGTCTGCATGACAAAGTCGCCGTAGTCCCCAAGACCGCTTTTCCCTTTCCACTCTTCGCTTGGCACGATGGGAGTATGTGGAGAAGTCAGGGGAAGATAAAGAAAGAAAGGCGTGCTTTTCTTCGAGGATGACGCGTGCGATTCTATGTACTGAACCGCTTGCTTCCCAAGTCGTGGCAACATATCGACTGTCTCGATCGACTCGATGACTTGTTCCCCCTCAATCAAGGAGGACATCGTCCTCGCATTCGAACACCCCCAAAACGAATCGAAACCGCGAGTCGTTGGTCCGCCGATGATCTTAGCTCCGACAGGTAGCCCATTGCCACCGAAGGCTTTACCCCCTTTGCTAGTATTCGATTTGGATTGAAATCCCAGATGCCATTTCCCAATACATGCCGTCGTGTAACCTTGCCCCTTCAACAGAGAGCCGAGAGTGAGACGTTCCTTTGCGATCAGCGGCTCGTCGTTTCCGCCATCAAGGACACCTTTCTGCAATCGAGTCCTCCACGCGTATCGCCCTGTGAGAAGACCGTAGCGAGTGGGAGTACAGACAGAGGAACCGCTATGTGCGTCGGTGAACGTCATCCCCTGCTGCGCCAAGCGATCCAAATGGGGTGTGGCGAACTTTCCTCGTTGCGGGTTAAGGTATTGAACATCGCCATACCCCAGATCATCCGCGAGAATCAAGACAATGTTCGGATGCGGAGCGGCTGCTTCGACGGAAGTTGCTCCGGTCAAGTCATCGGCAAACAGCAAGAGGAGTGAGAGCCAAGCCAATAGCATCTTCATCGCAAGGTCGTTCCTCATGTATCTCGTCAATCGGCTGTGGTGCGCGACGTAATGCGCATTGTAAATGCCTTGATTCTAGCATCCTTCGCACCTCTTCAAGCAGTGTGTGCGCGTTTTGACAATTCCGTGTCAACGGCCGTCCAAGAAATGCCGGCGGATGTAGCGTAAGCTAACGATGGTCCAAAAGAGATCGGTCTGCGCAGCAATTGGAATGGGATAGGTCAATATGAAACGAAGGAACTTCCTTGCTGGGACTGCGTCCGCGTGCGCGGCAAGCAGTGTGTTCCCTGCCTTTTCGATAGGCAAGGAAGGGAAACCAGCCAATAGCAAGCTCAATGTGGCTTTCATCGGATCCGGAGGC
The DNA here is from genome assembly GCA_025459245.1 of Pirellula sp. Taxonomy (GTDB): domain Bacteria; phylum Planctomycetota; class Planctomycetia; order Pirellulales; family Pirellulaceae; genus JBKCUI01. The sequence continues at coordinate 12,606 of JALOQZ010000054.1, read as the reverse complement.
TGGATTGCTCAGCAGCCCTACAAACAAGGCTGCAGCGACGAAAATCTGGTTGCCTTCTGCGATGTCGACAGCGAGCACTGCGCTGAGAATCTCAAGAACTGGCGAACGACACAGCCGTTCTTTGACGACTTTCGAGTTATGTTCGACAAGATGGGAAAGGAGATCGACGCCGTCGTTGTGTCGACTCCCGATCACACACATTTCGCTGCAACCTTGGCCGCCATGGAGCGAGGTATCCATGTTTACACCCAAAAGCCGCTGACGCATAACATTTGGCAAGCCCGGACGCTGGTAAAGGCAAAAGAGCGATACAAAGTCGTGACGCAAATGGGTAATCAGGGGCATGCGGGGGATGGCATTCGGCAATCGGTCGAAGCCTATCGCGCAGGGCTCATCGGGGATGTCACTCAAGTCTATTGCCGCAACAGCGGTCCCCAAATGGGAGGCCAACACTTTGCGAATCCAGAAACGATGCCACCACCATCGGCACCTGTCCCCAAAGGCCTATCATGGGATCTGTGGCTTGGACCGGCTCAGGAACGTCCCTTCAGCAAAGAGTATCACCCGTTGAAGTGGCGTTCGTTCTACGACTTCGGACTAGGCATGCTCGGCGATTGGGGATGTCACACGCTGGACACACCCGTATGGGCTCTCGAATTGGATCCACCTACGGTCGTGGAATGCGTTTCGAGAACCCAATCGCTGGAAGGGGTAATCCCCACCGGGAGCCAAATCAAATTTCATTTTGCAGGCAACAACAAACGAGGCCCTGTAACACTGGACTGGTTCGACGGACCGCAGGACTGGGCGAAGGTAGGTCGAATCGACAAATTTGGTGCAGAGAACGCAACCCACCGAGGGCTCGCGTGTTGGATGGTCGGCAGCAAGGGATTGTTGGGTTGCGGTACGCATGCCGGGGTACCCACGTTGGCCGATGAGCAACTGCATCAGGAGTGGACCAAGAATACTCCTAGCCAAACGCTTCCCCGCGTCGAGGGTGGTCCCTTCCGCGAGTGGTTACGAGCAATCAAAGGAGAAGGCCCTGAGCCTGGTTCCAATTTCAGCTATGGCGCAAAATTGACCGAGATCGTTCTGCTGGGGGTTCTTGCTCAGCGATTCAATACACGTATTGAATGGGATGCGGACTCCGGAAAAATCACCAATCACCCCGAACTAAACGCATTTGTCAAAGAGCCGGTTCGAACGGGGTGGAGTTACGGTGAAGACCTTTGGAAATAGTCGATCGCAAACGAGTTCTCGATCGCGGCGGTGGGGCATTTCGGGCTTCGCAGTTCGAGATCGGACTCTTCTACGTTCAACCAACGCGATCGTGATGACGATCCGATCCGCGGTGTTCATTCTCGCCTTCGCTTGCTCGGTTCAACTCTGCTTGAGGTCTAACGCGCAGGAGAAGCTGTGGAGAGATCCAGAGTCCGCGTTCCGCGAGGATCCCGACTTTGGAATACAAGGAGAGTACGCGAGTGACTCCATGGGTGCCCAAGTAATAGCTCTCGGAGATGCCAAGTTTGAAGTCTATCTCCTAAAGGGTGGGTTACCTGGCGCAGGCTGGGAGCCTGGGATGGAGCGGACGAAGCTCACGGGCAAGCGAGACGAGAACGAAGGCCTCTGTTTCGATGCATCGAGTAACCCGGCAGGGAGGTGGAACCGTGAGCAATTCAAGACAACCTCACCGAATGGCGAATCCCACACATTGAATCGAGTGGAACGTCGCAGTCCTAGCTTGGAAGCACGCGTACCTGCGAACGGGATGATGCTGTTTGACGGAACATCTACCGACGAATGGTTCCAAGGCCGCATCGAGAACGGATTGCTGCAGGCGACAGGTGCGACGACGAAAAAGCGCTTCGGCGACTACAAACTTCATCTTGAGTTTCGCACCCCTTACAAACCATTTGCTCGTGGCCAAAAGAGAGGGAACAGCGGTGTCTACCATAGTGGACGTTGGGAGACTCAGATCTTGGACTCGTTCGGTCTAGAACCGAAAGACAATGAATGCGGTGGAATCTATTCGATAGCGAGGCCGCGATTGAATATGTGTTTACCGCCGTTAACTTGGCAAACCTACGACGTTGATTTCACTGCCGCCAAGTTTGATGTTTCGGGGAAACGTTTGGCGTGGCCGCGTATCACCGTGCGACTCAACGGAGTCGTCATTCACGAGAATGTCGAGTTGAACAAAGACTTCACGACATCCGCCCCCTTTTCGAGTTCTCTCGATGGACCGCTCGGACCAATCTATCTTCAGGAGCACAGTAACCCTGTCGAGTTTCGGAACATTTGGATCGTACCGATGGCCCCGAACCCACTCTCCGATAATCAATCGCTGTTGAAGGGACGTCGATTCCTCACCCTCAACACGGTTGTCCGGGTTCATCAGATCGAAGTCACGCGTGACAAGGCGCACGGTCCCGATGAATCGAGCATTCACACGGTCAACGAAGCTCGCACGTTTCGCGAGATCATCGAGAAAGCTTGGCCAGGTGGACGGATCACTTGGGCCCTTAGTTGGCTTGCGCTCCACGACGAACGCTCGCAGTACCGCGAGCTTCGAGATCAGATTGTCGCTTATCATCGCCAGTATGGCGATGAAGTCACATTCATTCCTGGGGCCTACTTTTCGAACATGTATAACACGCGCGACCAAGTGAATCGCGATTTGCATGAAGGGCTTCAGCGGGTTTCAGAAATTGTTGGGAACGCGTATCGCCCCCAAAGTGTCGTGGCTGGTTTCTTATCTTCCGACAATCTTCGGTACTTGTCAGAGGAAGAAGGGATTCATGTGTGTCAGGGAAATATTTGGAGCCAATACGCGGTGGACAATGGCGATGGTGAAGGATCGATCTGCTATCCGTATTACCCCTCGCGCGAGCATTTTTGCAAACCGGCACAAGGCAAAGAAGACTTCATCGATTGCGTCAATCTCGACGGCTGGACCGTCGACTTTCTAGCAGCTCGCATCCCCGGGCGGAAAAAAGTGAATGGCGAATTATGGCGAAGTCGCCAAGGCGTAGGTCCGATCGAGACGTTGCTCGATATGGGAACCGAACGTGGTACGAAAGCGATGTTGGCCGCGACGGCTACCCATTTTGATCAAGGTTTCGAAGCGAACGGCTTCGGTTGGGTCACTTGCGGCTGGGAAATGGGACTGGTAGAAGCTCGCAAAATCTACGGCTATGGCGGTCGGAACGGAATGGAAGGCCTATCGCTCTGGCTTTCTGAAATAAGGAGACGCTGGCCGAACACGCAGCTCATCACACAGGGCGAATTCGGCACTCTCTGGCGAGAGGAACACAAGGACAACAGTCGGCTCAACTATCGATTCACGCATCGAGGAACGGGTATTCGCGCGTCGCAAGAAAATCTAGAGATCCGGTGGTTCATGAATCGCGAATTTAGACTTGCTCTCCTAAGCGATTGGACCAAGGAAGAGAAGCCGAAAGTGATCGATTTCACCCGGTACGACATCGCAGCGAAGGAGCCTGCAGATCCAGAGCCTGACAAGCCATCGCGCAACTGGAGTTTGATGAATCGGATTAATCAAAAGGGAACTCGCCCGCAAGACGCCCCAATAGGTTTATGGGAGCTATCGAGCGACGAACAGCAACTCATCAAGCGTTATTACCCGGAGCTTTTTTGAGCCGGAGCAACCTGGAGATGGATGGTCAAAGCACGCGTCTCGAACGCCGATCGCAGGATGCAATCGTGGTAAACCACACGTCCAAAGCAACAAGCCTTTGAATGCTTAAGAAAGTTTGAGAAAACTAGTCGAATGCTGAATTTTTCCCTAGTTACCCGCGCAATTCGAATGGAGCATCGCGAAACGTATTGTCTAATGGGGGTGTTCGTAGTGATCAAGAAATACGCGACTCTATCGCCTAGTACATGCGGTTGCTAAAGACTTGATTCGGTAGTCATTGCGGAACGGAATCATGCTAATACTCTCAAGATCACAGAACCAATCGATTGTTTTTCCTAACTGCGGAATCACGATTCATCTTCTGCAGTTCAACAGTCAACGGGTGAAAATCGGCATCGACGCACCCCGGGATATTGAGGTTTATCGAGGAGAGCTTCTACTTCCGGATGAATGCCATCCGTCGACAGGAAAGAGACTTGGAATTAGTCAAAAAGAGCTCCATGATCTGAAGAATCGCCTAAATGCGGTCAGCTTGGGATTGAACCTCTACCAATCATGCCAGCGCCGAGGACTTGCGGGTGAAGCCGACAAAGTTCTCTCTCGTCTGATCGATGATCTCGCAGAAATTGATAAACACTGGGTCGCATCCGAACAATCGGCCTCGCATGACCGTGTCTCCGAACGAACTTTGGAACGTTTCCGAATTGGACAGGAGTTTCACGAACCGGTACCAGACGCTGACTCCGAGGAGGAGTTGCGCGGAGGCAAAAGCCACAGCGGAGGGGAGGCGGATTCTCCGATTCGGATCTTGGTCGTGGAAGACAATCAAAACGAGAGAGAGTTGCTCGCGAGTGTCCTGGAACTCTACGGTTGCGAGTGTGTTCGAGCGGACGATGGTGTCGCGGCTTTCGAGATCTTGCAAAACGATTCCAAATTGGACACAGTCCTGCTCGATATGCACATGCCCCGGATGAATGGATTGGAGCTGTTGCGAAAAATAAGAAGCGATGAGAAACTTCAAGACCTGTGTGTCTTTTCGGTTAGCGCGACTAGCCCATCCGATGCGGGTATCAAAATCTCGGAGCGAGGATTTGATGGCTGGCTGCCAAAACCACTTCATCCCCAGACCGTTTGGAAGCACGTAAAGGCGGCGGTGACTTGAGCGATTTGATTGTTGTAGGTATCGGCGCCTCGGCAGGCGGGCTCGAGGCTTTGGAGCTCTTATTCGACCACATCAACCCTACCATTCCCGTTGCTTTCGTCATTGTTCAGCATCTATCACCCGACTTCCGGAGCTTGATGGACGAGCTGCTGGCGAGGCATACCAAACTGCGTATCTTGATCGCAGAGGATGGGATGCTCGTCGAACCCTCGAGTATCTATTTGATGCCTTCGAAGAGCGCGATAACGATTGCCGATCAGCGAATCGTTCTCACCGGTCGCGGGGACAGCCATACGATTAACCTGCCGATTGACAAATTCTTCCTTTCCCTCGCAGAAGACCTCGGAACACGTGCCGTAGGGATTGTCCTTTCAGGCACTGGGACTGATGGAACGCGCGGTGTCAAAGCGATTCGCGAGGCTGGAGGATTGGTGCTGGTTCAGTCGGAAGAGTCAGCCAAGTTTGATGGCATGCCAAAGTCTGCCATCCAATCCGGCGCTGCTGACCTGGTGATGGCACCAGAGGACATGGGAGAGGTTCTCGACGTTTTTGCAAAAATGAAGAGCAAGGATGAAGTGTTGCGAAGGCTACATCGCGGCGACGATTCCCTTCCTGACATACAGCGCATCTATGAGCTCCTCAATCGAGAATTTGGAATCGACTTCAGTCAGTACAAACTCTCGACGATCGCCCGTCGAATTCAGCGTCGGATCGATCTCACGAAAGCAGGCAGTCTAACCGAGTACACCAATGGTCTGCGTGGAGATGCAAAAGAACGGTCGCGACTTTACAACGATTTACTAATCGGTGTAACAAAGTTCTTCAGGGATTTCAAATCGTTTCAATCTCTCGATTCCCTATTGCGAGAAACGATCACCAAAAGGACAGCCAAGGGACCATTTCGAGTTTGGGTTTGCGCTTGCTCCACAGGCGAGGAAGCTTACTCGATTGGAATGATGATCGACAATATCCTCGATGAATTAGGGATCTCGCTCGAGTTCAAAATTTTCGCCACCGACGTCGATCGACATTCACTGGAGATTGCGGCGAAAGGCCTTTATTCAAAAGAAAGCTTGGAAGTCATCCGCGATTCCAAGTATGCAGGATACTTTCACGAAACAGATGGTGGATTTCAAGTTTCAACCGAGCTTCGCCGTTCGATTGTGTTTGCCCCTCACAACGCGCTTCGGGATCCCCCCTTCACCAATCTCGACCTCGTATCATGCCGGAACTTTTTGATCTATCTAAATCCAACGGCCCAAAAGCGGGTACTGTCCACTCTGAGTTTTGGACTCCGGCCCGCGGGTCTCCTGTTTTTAGGGAGCAGCGAGAATCCGTCGGCCGTTGAGTTGAGTTACCAAGCGTTGCACCCTACTTCGAAGATCTATCTCAAGCGAGACACCACCGAACAAACCGGCTGGAGCTCCGTTGGATTTTCCCCGTACGCCATGCAAGAGCCCTTGCTGGGTGACAGGTCTCTTAAGCGAGTACAGAATCGAAAACAAACTAGCGAGGTGATGTTCGACACCAACTCGCTTCAAGATCAAGTTCTTTCAGATGCGCTTGGAATAGCGGTGATCATCAACCCGCTGGGGTTTGTCGTCCATTCCTTTGGCAACGTCACCCCTTGGATTAGCTTGCAGACAGGCAAAGCGTCGCTCGCTTTTTCCGATTTGGTAGAACCAAGTATTCGAGCTGATGCCATTTCGTGCTACATGCAGGCCAAGCTATCTGGTAGATCGATTCGTTCGATCCCTTACAAAGAACCTAACGAGCAACAGCCTCGATTGCTAACAATTCGAGGTTCGCGATACGTGGGTGAAGATGGCGAGTCAATCGTCGTTATTCAGTTCAATCTCCAATCGCAGGCCATCGTCGAAGACAACACGATTCCTGTCGAAGATATCCCGGAATCGCTTTCTCATCATCTCCGCAATTTACAGGCCGAATTGAGCCATACCCGCGAGAGTCTTCATGCGACGATTGAAGAGTTGGAGTCTAGCAATGAGGAGTTACAGTCGACCAATGAAGAGATGGTCGCAAGCAACGAAGAGTTACAGAGCACGAATGAAGAACTGCACTCTGTCAATGAAGAGCTCTATACGGTCAATGCGGAATACCAAAAAAAGATTACCGAACTCTCGGAACTCAATGCCGACTTTGACAACCTCTTAGCAAGCACCGATATACACACGATTTTTCTCGATCAAAGTCTCACGATCCGGTTCTTTACTCCTCGCGCTATGGAGTTGTTTAGTTTTGCAAAATCGGATGTTGGACGAAGCATTGAGGTGTTCAAGCATTTCCTGAAGGCGCCCGAATTGATACCCGAATTGCGAAGGGTGATCGAAACAGGGGTACCGATCGAGAGAGAAGTTGCCTCCCTCGAAGGGCAGTATTTCCTAATGCGTTTAATGCCTTACAAGGCGAGTGGAAAGATTGCTGGTGTCGTTGTTTCGCTGCTCGACATCACAGCCCGGATCGAATGGGATGCGAAGCTAAAGGAAGTGAACCACCGATTCGAAAGAGCCATCGCGGCTACACGCGACGGGATTTGGGATTGGCCGGACACTTCCCGTGGCGAAATGTGGTGGTCCCCGGCTTGCTATGAGATTCTAGGCTATGAGGTTGGAGAGATTCCAGCCTTGTATTCCACTTGGATGCAGCTTGTCCATCCTGACGATCAAGAGTTGATTCGACAAACAACTCTGTCCGAGCAAGCGACTTGTTTTGTCGATTTGCACCGCGATTTTGAGTACCGCATGCGTCACAAAAACGGGCAGTACCGCTGGTATAAGCATCGTTCCCTCGCGGAGCATGACGCCGATGGGAAATTGATTCGAATGACCGGGTCGATTTCAGATATCCAAATAAGAAAGCAGCTTGAAGAATCGCTTCGAACCCAGGTGCGGCAGCGGGATAACTTTTTAGCGCTTCTCTCGCATGAATTGCGAAACCCTCTCAATGCAATCACCAACGCGATCGCAATTCTCGAAAGAGCCAAGGATGAGGAAATCCTCGCGGAATCGATCAGGGTCCTCGGCAGCCAATCCAAACATTTGACGCGTCTATTGGATGACTTGCTAGACGTCTCACGCATCGAACACAATAAGATGGAACTGAGACTTACGACCTTCGATTTGAGAACAACTGTTCAACAGTGTTTGGACGCGACCTCCAAGGGGTTGCATGAAATGGAAGGCACCATCCGACCCGACATTGATGAAAATCCTTTGTTTGTTCATGCCGATCGCGATCGAATCGTTCAGTGCCAAGTCAACTTGTTAACAAATGCTATCAAGTTTTCAAAGCCGGGTGGGATCATCGATTATACAATGAGAAGGCAGAATGGATTTGCCGAGATCTCGGTGAAAGATTATGGCGTCGGAATGAGTCGCGAGTTGATCGATCACGTATTCGATCTCTTTAGCCAGGGGAACAACGAACCGCGACGGAGCGAGAGTGGTATCGGCGTGGGCTTATCGTTGGTGCGCGCCATCACTCAAATGCACGGTGGAACCGTCGAAGCCTTCAGCACAGGCATACAATCGGGTAGCGAATTGATTTTGCGATTGCCACTAGCAAGCGATCAAATGTCGACCGTCTCGGATTCGCAATCCAAAACGCATTCTAACGAGAGTATCGCCGTTAGAGATCGCATTCCCCGAGGACTCAAGATCCTGATTGTGGATGATCTTGCCGAAGGCAGACAGCTGTTGGCTAGGTTGCTGCAATTGGATGGTTATCACGTTTGCCAGGCAGCGAGCGGCAGTGAGGGACTATCGGAGTTACGATCGGGAGAATTTGACGTAGCCCTGATCGACATCGGATTGCCAGACATGACTGGGCTGGAATTGGTGCGAGTTTTCAAAAGCGAAACCGACGGTCGCTCAAGTCCATTGTTTGTAGCGTTGAGTGGCTACTGCCAAGACAGCGACATTGTCGCTTCAAAGAAGGCTGGTTTTTTTGAACACCTAACAAAACCGCTGGATTTCAATCGATTGACTGACATTCTCAATACGCTTCCCGCAAATAAAAAGACGACATGAGTTTTTTGGATGTTTGGCAATGGTTAGCCAATTTGGTAACCGTCTTTGGTTTGCCCCTCGCTATCTACACGTTCATCTTGGAACAGCGAAAGGAGCGGGATAACGAGGACGAAGAGGTCTACCAGCTTCTTTCGGACGCGTACATCGATTTTTTGAAATTGGTTTTGGAGCACCCCGACCTCAAACTGCGAACCCAAGCGGCTACACCGGATTTGACGGAGGAGCAACGCGAGCGAATGATGGTACTCTTCGAGATCTTGATCTCGCTCTTCGAGCGTGCGTACTTAACGGCCTATAGCGAGGACATGACACCTCAACAGCGCCGCCGTTGGCATTCGTGGGATGACTTTATGCGAGAATGGTGTCGTCGCACCGACTTCCGCACCGCCCTCCCCGGATTGCTTCAAGGAGAAGATGCCGACTTCGCCAAGTACATTTGCAAACTAGCCGATGAAGAGTCCATTGCGGCGTCGGTCTGATCCGGTTTGAACTAGTAAGTACAATAGAAGTCGTTGTAGCCCCGATATCACCTCGCACCCTCTCTTAGAGCCTCTCAATGATACGTTACTTGGCAGCCCTTGCCTGCTCGATCTTGTGCGCTGTTTCGCTGCAAGCCGCCGACAAGCCGAATGTGGTTTTCTTTCTTGTCGACGACTTGGGACAGCGCGATCTCGGTTGCTATGGTAGCACGTTTTACGAAACACCGAACTTGGACCGGCTGGCGAAAGAAGGAATGCTGTTCACCGATGCCTACGCGGCATGCCCAGTATGCTCGCCGACGCGAGCCAGTATCATGACTGGCCTATGGCCCCAGAGGACAGGAATTACGGACTACATCGGTGCACCTCTCAACCCGAAAGATTGGAAACGGAATACAAAGCTACTCCCTGCACCCTACACCGATCGTTTATCGCTTGACTCGCCGACTTTAGCCAAGTCGCTGAGAGAGTCAGGTTATGCAACTTTCTTCGCGGGAAAATGGCACTTGGGACCCGAGGGCTGGTGGCCTGAGAATCAAGGCTTCGATATCAATCGTGGCGGGATCGATCGCGGCGGACCTTACGGCGGCAACAAATACTTCTCCCCCTACGGCAATCCGCGGCTTACCGACGGTCCCGAAGGGGAGCATCTACCCGATCGCTTGGCGACCGAGACAGCCCGCTTTATGGAAGAGAACAAGGATCGTCCATTCTTCGCCTACTTCTCCTTCTACTCCGTCCATACCCCGCTGATGGCACGTGAGGATCTCCGGAAAAAGTATGATGACAAACGAAAGCGGCTTGGACTGCAAGAGAAGTGGGGTCGGGAGTTTGAACGAGACGTCCGCCTGGTTCAAGACCATGCAGTTTATGCCGCGATGGTAGAAGCCATGGATCAAGCGGTCGGTAAAGTGCTGCACAAGCTCGAAGAGCTGAATCTGCGTGAAAACACCATCGTCATCTTCACCAGCGACAACGGAGGACTCTCCACCAGCGAAGGCTGGCCTACCTCCAACACCCCGCTCCGAGGGGGCAAAGGTTGGCTCTACGAAGGTGGAATTCGTGAACCGCTATTGATTCGCTGGCCAAAAGTGGTCAAACCAGGAAGCGTTTCTCATACACCTGTCAGCAGTCCGGATTTCTTCCCAACGCTCCTCGACGTGGCGGGCTCGAAGGCGCCAGCCAATCAGACCCTCGATGGAGTAAGTCTGATGCCTGTGCTGCAAGGCAAATCGCTCGGAGATCGCCCTCTCTTCTGGCATTACCCTCACTATGGAAATCAAGGAGGAGCCCCCGGTGCAGCGATGCGCTACGCGAACTGGAAGCTGATCGAATGGCAGGAGGATGGTAAGACGGAGCTATTCGATCTTTCAAGGGATCTTGGCGAAACGATGGATTTGGCTGCGAGCGAACCGGAACGAGTGGCACGAATGCTTGAGGAGCTTCACGCATGGCAAGCGAAGGTTGGAGCCAAGATGCCCATCAAGAACCCAGATTACGACGAGCGCAAACCAAATGGCCGAGCTGCCAAACGTCCAACCTCGCAACCAAAAGGCTAACAGAAGTATCGATTGGACTCTTGAGGACGGCAAGCGAGCCAACCCGTTTCTTCGATAAGCTCCTTGAGGTGCCCCACTAAGCAAAGATCTCTCTTACCACGCGACCAGCGACATCGGTGAGTCGGAAGTCTCGACCAGCATAGTTGTAAGTGAGGGATTCATGATCGATACCCATCAGTGCAAGCAGCGTCGCGTGAAGATCATTGGTATGCATGCGACCTTCCACAGCAACCCGCCCATATTCGTCGGTGGATCCATAGGAGAAACCCGGTTTCACTCCCGCTCCCGCGAGCCACATAGGGTAACCTGTAATGTTGTGATCTCTGCCATCGGGCCCCTGCGCCTGCGGCAGTCGACCAAACTCACTGCCGAACAAAACCAACGTATCTTCCAGCATGCCTCGTTTTTCCAAATCTGAAAGAAGCGCCGCTATAGGTTGATCAACAGATCGCGTCCGGTTAATCAGCCCCTGGTTAAGATTGTTGTGGTGATCCCACCCAGGATCGCAAACTTCAACAAATCGAACGCCGGCTTCGCTCAGTTTACGGGCCATGAGACACTGTCTAGCAAAGCTACCAGCAGGTCCTTCCTGAATTCCATAGGCATCTAACGTCTCCTGTGACTCAGAAGAAAAATCGAGGATCTCAGGCACCTTGCTCTGCATCTTGAACGCTAACTCAAAGGATTGAATAATCCCCTCCAACTCATCCGGTTTGCCGTGAGCGTTTTTCAAGTTGCCATTAAGCGTCTGGATGAAATCAAGTTGCTTTCTCTGCAGCCTCAAATCGCTCGACGGTTTGATATTGGTTAACTCTCCGCGATCGCTAAGCTTTGTTCCTTGAAAATGGGCGGGCAAGAATGCACTACCATAATTGATAGCCCCGCCAAAATTGGGCGGCGGATTAATCGTGATAAAGCCAGGCAGATCCTGGTTCTCTGTACCCAATCCATACAGCAGCCAAGAGCCCATGGATGGACGAGTTAATGAGGCGATCGCTGCCCCTGTGTGTAGCTGTATCACAGCTTGGGGATGTGCTGGCGTATCCGTATGCAGACCTCGGACAAAGCAAAGTTTGTCCACATGTTTTGAACAATGAGGGAAGAGCTCAGAAACCCAAGTGCCGGTTTCACCGTATTGCTGAAACTTGAACTTCGACGCTACCAACGTCCCACCCCCTGGGCCTGGTTTCCCGTGGTCCGCTGCTAGCTGCGGCTTATATTCCCAAGTATCGAGTTGCGAGAATGCGCCCTCGAGAAAAAGGAATATGATTCTCTTCGCTTTCGCAGGAAAATGAGGTTCCTTGGGCGCGAGTGGATTGAGTCCTTTTTCCTGAGTCACACCGTTGCTTCCCAATATTCCAGCGAGGGCAACCGAGCCAAAACCCGCAGCAGTTGTTCTGAGAATTTCACGTCGAGACAAAAACGATCCCATAATTTAATCCTTTATCTTTTGATGCAATTGGCTTAATGATTGAGTCTTGTCTTGTACGATTCTGCGATCGTGGTAGGCATTGCTACCCGAACGACGAATCCGCCGTCATCGAACAAACCGGAACTCAGCTGAGGCATAGAGAGATTGAACAAACGCGGCGAGCGCTGCTTCGCGGGACGAACCTGGCTCGAGTTCTAAAGCACTAGCGGTCGACTGTGCCTCTTCTCCTCGGCTATCTTCGGGGGCAGCAACATTCTGGGAAATGGA
>JALOQZ010000053.1 GCA_025459245.1 Pirellula sp. | reverse complement strand
GCCCAATCAGGGCATATCGAAGCGGTCGCCATGTCCGCCGTCGATCAAAGCCAGGAGCTCATGTCGATACATCGGTTTGAAGGTCGACTCGGCGGTGTCAAATCGCTTGCGTCATCCCCCACGGCGAGAGTCCTGGCTGCAGCGTTCGACGACGGTGACTTGGCGATCTATTACGTTCCCACCAATCGTCGGTTGGCCAAATGGCGTATCGCGACAAGCCAAGGCAGTTCGCCGCTAGAAGGATCCGATGCTTCGGTGCAGCCGAATGTTTTCTTTTCATCCAATGCGGAAGTAGTGGGGGCGATTGCGGGTGGAGAGGTATCGCTTTGGCGGATCTTTATTCCTCATCCCGAGGCGAGTTGGACGGGGTTCTTTGGCCGGCTATGGTATGAAGGCTATCCCTCGCCACAGCATGTTTGGCAAAGCAGTACGGGCAACATCGAAGGGGAGTATAAATTCGGATTCATGCCCCTCATTTTTGGGACGTTCAAGGCGACGTTTTATTCGATGTTGATTGGAGCGCCGATCGCTCTGATGGCTGCGATCTTCGGAAGTGAATTCATGAGCAGTCGTTGGCGAACGCGATTCAAGCCGGCGATCGAGTTGATGGCAAGTGTCCCCAGCGTGGTCTTGGGGTTTATTGGGGCCTTGGTGTTGGCGCCACTTCTTCGAGATCACTTGATGGCCTGTTTGCTATCGGTGCCGATGATTCTCTTTTTGTTCTTGTTGGGTGCTCATTGCTGGTTGCTGCTTCCGAATCGGTTAGCGATTCGTGCCAAGCACTGGCGATTGCCGATTTTGATTGGTTTGATCCCAATCGGTGTTTATCTGGCGACTCTGGTGGCAGGTCCGATCGAAGAGATTCTGTTCGGTGGAAGCGTGACACAGTGGCTGGCTGGCCAGACTGGATCGGGTTGGCCCGGTTGGTTTTCGATTGGATTGCTCCCGATTGCGTTGATCGTAGCCTGGACGATGAGCGGTCCTATGAATCCTTGGATGCAATCGGTCGCCGCATCCATGACTCCTTTCCGTTTTGCGTTCTTCAATTTGGGATTCTTCTTGTTGGGTGTTTTGTCGGTGTTGGTTCTGAGCGCGTTGGTGGCGACGGCTCTTCAGGTGATAGGTGTTGATCCTCGAGGTCCCGTGTTAGGTCCCTACCAGGAGAGGAATGCGTTGCTGGTGGGGTGCATTTTGGGTTTTGCGATTATCCCCTTGATTTACACGATTTCGGAGGATGCGTTGCAATCGGTGCCACAGCACTTGCGAAGCGCTTCCCTTGGGTGCGGCGCAACGACTTGGCAGACTACGATTCGCGTGGTTGTCCCCACAGCGATGAGCGGTCTTTTTAGTGCATTGATGATTGGCTTTGGACGTGCGGTTGGAGAGACCATGGTGGTCTTGATGGCAGCGGGGAATACGCCGCTGATGGACATCAACCCCATGAACGGTTACCGCACATTGTCAGCGACGCTCGCTACCGAGTTGCCTGAAGCGGCTCGAGGGTCGACGCATTACCAAGGGTTGTTTTTGGCGGCGCTCCTTTTGTTCTGCTTTACTTTGATTGCCAACACGGTTGCGGAGTTGGTGAGAATGCGATTTAGAAAGCGAGCCTACCAGCTATGACCTCGCATGCTCGCAGCCGGCCTACAGGCCGTAACTTGATCGCGCAGGGAGAACCTCTCGTTTGGCTGACTGGAGGAATGTTTGCAATCGCATGCGCGATGATCGTCTCCTTGTTGGGGTTGATCCTATACCAGGGACTGTCCACTCTTTGGCCTCGATCCTATGTGGTGTTTGCATTGGATGACGGGAGCTTGGCAAGCGGGGAGTGGATCGCTTCGCAACCTTATCGATTAACGACAGAATCGATTGCCGAGTTTCCAGAGAAGACGCAAGCGAAAGCGAAAGAGCTTCTCAAGGGACGATCATCAGCTCCATCCGAGCAGATTTATTTGAGGACGGGAAACTATGATGTAGGGAATCGGCACTTTGCTTATGTGCCCGTCGTGAGCGTCGATCAAATCGAACCGCAGCGACCGGAGGGAATTTGGTTGGTAGAGAGGCTGGAGTGGGGAGTTCTCTATGGTTTTCCCATCGAGTTCACATCGGAATTTACTCCCGAAATGGACCGAAATTATTCGATTCAAAAAGCCTTGTTAGACCAGATCGATCGATTCCGTCCACAAGAAGAGTCCGAGGGGCTCGCGTTTGATCAAACCCTTGAGAAGCTTCGCGCTCGGATGGAAGCGGAATCGCAATCGCTCGTAGAAGCCGATCGGTCCAAGGGGAGTGCAAGAGCATCGCGTGTGCAAAAAATCGACGAGATTTCAAATGCGGTTGCGATTTCGCATCGCAAGATGCTCGACGTGCAAAGAGACTTGGAGCATGCGAAGCATGAATTGGGGCGACTGGATCAAAGCGTCGCCCGGTTGCGACTCTCGGTCCGTAAAGCCGAGCTTGCAGAGAACACCGATTTGCTGAGCCGGTTGGACGAAGGTATCGAGTTGGCAACCGCTCTTGGAACCATCGAACAGCAATGGAAAGACATTCGCGAAGGACTCCAGCTATGTGGTAATTTGCTGAAGAATGACCCGGCTCTAGCGACCGTTTTTGCGGAGATTCAAAAGGCGGCAAAAGAGCAAGAAGAACAAGAGGTTGCACCTACGAAAGAGTCGCTCGAGGCTTGGGTTCGGGATTTCACCGAGAAGCTACCTTCGCGTTCCCGTCAAGCGGTCGAAAAGGCGGTCGAAGAGGCTCGAGTGGTTGCGTCCAAACAATTCGCAATCAACACGGAAATCGGCCGGCTGGAATGGATTCGAGGTTCGGAGCAAGTCGTCTTTGCACTTCCTATTTTAGAGGGGACTGCCGGCGATCCAGCAGAGTTTGCAGGAGAATCCCAAACGGGAATCGTGTCCAAGCAGGATGCAGACGGAAAGTCGGTTTACTATTGGCGATCTGAACCAAACACTGCACCGATCCTCTTGCAGACAAAGTCGGTCGCGACTGCTGATATGGTTCGATGGTTTGAGCCGAACCGATTGAGTGTGTTCGGCAAGCTCGGAGTGTATGGTAGTCGATGGTTTGAGTTTTTGGCCGGGGAACCGCGCGAAGCCGGAGTGGAGGGGGGATTCTTTCCCGCGATTTGGGGAACGGTCGTCATGACCCTCTTGATGTCCTTGGCTGTGATGCCTTTTGGGGTGATGGCCGCATTGTACATGCGAGAATATGCTCGACCGGGGTGGGTGCTGAGTTTGATTCGCATTAGCATCAATAACTTGGCGGGGGTCCCGAGTATTGTTTACGGGGTCTTTGGCTTGGCATTTTTCTGTTACACGATCGGCGGATACATCGATGGAGGGCCGAAGAAAGCGGGCTTCGATCCTTGGCCCAGTTCGACTTGGTTTGCCGCTTGCGCGGCTACCGTGATCGCGGGAACGATCGCTTTCTTTTTTGCATTTCTTGGGTCCGGTTCTCCGGCTCACATGACCAAATTGCGAAAGCGAGTTGCTTCCTTTGCCGGTGTCTTTTGGGTGTTGTCACTTTTGGGCTTCATCGCGTTGGTTGTCAAGATTCCGTTCTTTGATGGCTTTTACCAAGCGAGCTTGCCCAACCCCACTTTTGGAAAAGGATGTTTACTTTGGGCTTCCTGCACGCTCGCGTTGTTAACTCTTCCGGTGGTGATCGTTGCGACCGAAGAAGCGTTGGCTGCGGTTCCTAACTCCTTGCGCGAGGGCTCCTATGCGTGCGGGGCTGGCAAGTGGCAGACTTTGCAACGCATCGTGCTCCCTTATGCGAGGCCCGGGATCATCACCGGCTTTATCTTGTCGATGGCTCGTGGGGCAGGCGAAGTGGCACCGATGATGTTGGTTGGGGCGATTCCCTTGGCGACGGAGTTGCCGTTGGATTTGGAGTTTCCCTTTTTTCATGGTTCTCGATCCTTCATGCATCTCGGGTTCCAAATCTTTTCACTTGGATTTCAAAGTCAAAACAGCGAGGCTGCAAAGCCGATGGTGTTTACAGCAACCTTGCTTTTGTTGACGATCGTCACATTTTTGAACATCGCCGCGATTTGGTTGAGAGCCCGATTGCGGAAACGATTCCAAAGCAGCCAGTTTTAGAAAGGTTCTTTTCGAAATGGATCGCCTCAAAGCCATCGCAGACGGGCAGACCGTCGACTCGGTGGTGCATGAAGATGTTCTCGCTGCGGAACCGGTATTGAAGATTCAAAACTTCAATTTGTTCTATGGGCGCAAGCAAGCACTGCACAATATCACGATGCCGATTGCGAAGGGGCAAGTCACGGCATTGATCGGACCGAGCGGATGTGGCAAGTCGACATTGTTGCGAAGTGTGAATCGCATGAACGATCTGATCGATTCAGTTCGCATCGAGGGGGATATGATTCTGGGCGACGATTCCATCTTCGCCCCTGGTGTCGATGTCATTCAGTTGCGCAAGAGAATGGGGATGGTATTTCAGAAACCGAATCCATTCCCGATGAGCATTTTTGAGAATGTCGTTTATCCTCTGCGGATCGATGGGGAGCGAAACAAAGCGAAGCTGATGGAGGTGTGCGAACAATCGCTCCGAGGGGCCGCATTGTGGGAAGAGGTCAAGGATCGATTGCACGAAAGCGGACTCGGACTCTCCGGTGGTCAGCAGCAAAGGCTCTGTATTGCGAGAGCCATTGCGAGCGACCCAGAGGTCCTTTTACTCGATGAGCCTTGTTCCGCTCTGGATCCGATTGCAACTGGGAAGATCGAGGACTTGATCGACGTTCTCAAGGGGAACTACTCCATCTTGATCGTGACCCACAACATGCAGCAAGCATCGCGGGTGAGCAATTTCACCGCCTTTATGTATCTCGGTCGCTTGGTCGAGTTGGGGCTGACGTCCACGATCTTTACCAAGCCTCGGTTGAAAGAAACCGAAGACTACATCACGGGCCGCTTCGGTTGATGGATCGCTTCGGTTGATAAGTCTGGTCGGTTAGTCGGTGCCATGCGATTTGATAACAAGCACGACAGGAGAATACCAAGTGCCGCTGGTGGGACTCGAACCCACACGGGGCAATTACGCCCCAGCAGATTTTAAGTCTGCTGCGTCTGCCATTTCGCCACAGCGGCTTTGGTAAAAGCAAACTTTCGGTTTGCTCGTCGCGAGCAGTAGTGTAAACCAATCCCGTGGGTTCAGCTAGCGGATGCCTGCAAGATCAAAATGTGTTGATCGCGTTGATCAGCAGTCGAAGCCGGCCGTAATTGCGTCGGTTGAAGTGAAAAATAAGACGGGGCAAGTGGGCCAGCTCCGATTCCGAGGCTTCTTCTGGTAAAGCATCTCCCAAAGTGATTTTCCCTGAGACGACAATGTCGGCGAATTCCTTGTTGAGTTGTTCGACCGCTTGTTCAGAGATTCGGTGGTTCAATCGCATTACCAAATGATCATCGACATATCGCATCGAGTGGTAATTGCGATAGAAGCCAAGGATTTCGTCGACTGTTTCTTCGATGGAATGCGTTACTCGATAGAGATGGACATCCTCTGGGCTGATCAATTTGTTTTCGAGGAGTTCGTGGAGGAAAAAGGTCTCTAAACCTTTCCAAAAGTTGCCTCCTGGCTGGTCTTGGAGGACAAGTGGAAACATGGTTTGTTTTCCTGTTTGGAGGAGCGTCAGAACCTCCAACGTTTCGTCCAACGTGCCGAAGCCGCCCGGGCAGCAGACCACGGCGCTGCATTCTTTCACGAACATGAGTTTTCGTGTGAAGAAGTACTTCAATGTGACCAGCTTCGGATCCCCTTGAATGTACGGGTTGGCCGATTGTTCGAAGGGGAGCATGATATTCAGGCCCATCGACATTTCGCGGCCGGCTCCTTTGTGCCCCGCTTCCATGATTCCGCCACCTGCCCCGGTGACGACCATCCATCCGAGTTCCGCCATTCGAGCGGCAAGTTCGGACGTTTGCACGTAAGTCGGGTGATCGGGAGCGGTCCGAGCGGAGCCGAATATGGTGACTTTTCGGCGTCTTCGATAGGGTTGAAAAACTTTGAATGCGTAGCGGAGTTCTCGAAGCGAGCGGCTCAGGATTTTTAAATCCCCTCGGGCGGTCCCGTCCAAATGGAGCCGATCGACCGTTCGCTTCATCATGTCGATCAAGTCTTCGCTTTCGAGAGCAAAGGAAGGCTCGTCGGCCGGTTGGGGGCGAGCCTTTTCATCTTCTCCCAACGCCTGAGGCGGAACGTTGTTCGGAAGAGGGGGCATTTCTTTTTCTGAATCGCTCATGCGTACTCCGAGGGAATCAAGTCTTCGTCGTCCCGATGCGAGTCGATAAGATACCACATCCCATTCGTGGGTAAAAATCACGCGAGATGGGCTGCTAGTATTTCGATGGGTATCGGGAACTGAAATCTCCAAAAGTGAGTTGTATGTTTATTACGATCGATGGTATTGATGGTGCGGGCAAATCCACGCAGTTGGACCTGCTTTGTGAATTGCTCCGTTCCCATGGTCACCGATTGGCTCGGTTTCGAGATCCTGGGAGCACTCCGGTGGGTGAATCGATCCGCGAGATACTGCTCCATCGCGAGGACATCCCTCTTTGTGGGACGACGGAGATGTTGCTCTACATGGCATCGCGAGCGCAATTGGTCCAAGATCTGGTTGCCCCAGCGTTGGAGCGAGGGGAGACGGTTGTTAGCGATCGATTTCTTTTGGCGAACGTGGTCTACCAAGGCTCTGCGGGGGGAATTGCGCCGAATTTGATTTGGCAGGTGGGCAAAATTGCGACGAAAGGATTGGAGCCAAACAAGACAATTCTCTTGGATCTGCCACCGGAGATTGCCTTCCAGCGAATCCAGCGTGGTCAAGATCGTTTGGAAAAACGCGGACTGGCATACTTTGAAAAGGTGCGTAGCGGGTTTCTCGAGCAGGTTCCCTTTGCCGGCCCCGAGCATTTGATCATCGACGCAACACAAAGCATCGACGCAATTCACCAAGCAATTGCCCGGTTCGTCCTGCCGTAATCCGATTTGGTGTCCATGGAAAGAAGAAACGGCAAGATGTGGGGAGAAGGAGCGCCGCAAGGTGTTGTTTCGGTTGAGAACGAGTTAAGATGAACACGCGTACAGGTTTCACCCACCAAACTCATTTCTGAGCTTCTTTGTAACCCTCGAGCCATTTCCAATCTCTCGTCTATGCGAATACCCTCATGGTCCTCGACGCATTTTGCTTGTCATATCCCTGCAAACTTAATAGGGATGGTCGTTGCTTTCCTATTGCTAACGGCTAATTCTCTTCACGCCGTAGAGGGTAAGCCCTATCCGCTGGCAGTGGCTGGGATGGGGGGCAAACTGTATGTTGCGGATCGGGCGAACGCCTCGGTTTGGCTCGTGGAAGGTGGGGCCGCCAAGCCTTTCTTTTCGGGCTCGCCAAAGTTTCGAACGCCTCTCAATGCGGTGCGATGCGTTGCCATGGCCTCCGATGGGACGTTGTACGCAGGCGATTCCTCGACCCGCGATGTTTATCGTTTTGATGAAACCACGAAGCCGATTGCACTGACGGGCGGGAAGATAGGGATTCCGATGGACATCGCTATTGGCTCGGGCGGGGAACTCTATGTCGCGGATCTCGAGCTCCACACCATTTTTCGAGTCGATACCAAAACGGGAACAGCCCAATCGTTTGTGAATGTGCCTGCGCCGCGCGGAATTGCGATCGACTCACAAAACCAGCTCTTGGTCGTCAGTCATGGTAAATCTCCTCTGTTGCGAATCAAGGCAGACAAAACCGTGGAGGCGGTTGTCGAAGAGCCTTTGTTTCAGTTCGCTCATCAAGTCCGAGTGAATGCCGGCGGCGATGCTTTTGTGTCCGACGGTTACGGCAAATGTATCTGGCGTGTTCCCGCATCGGGCAAGCCGACCAAACTCGATTCCGGAGACAAGCTCGTGAATCCGGTGGGATTGCACTTGGAGGGGGATTCGCTTTGGATCGCAGATCCTCGCGCCAGTGCCCTCTTCCGATGGGACTTGAGGAACCCAACGAGCGAAACGCTTGAAGTGGTCCATGCTTTTGGTGATCGCTAGCAAAACAACCTGATATTGCGTCGGTTTCCCAAATTCGCCACACTCCGCTCCTTCTCGGTTCGAAAAGGATTTCACGAGGCTAGGGAACGAAAGTATGCGAGGGTGGAAGACCGTTGCTGCGGCGTTGGTTTGGATGATCGCTGCATGTTGTAGCCAGCGATTGCTTTCGTTTGAGAACCGAGTCGGTGATTGCGTCGCGCTTTTTTTTACCAAACCCGGCTGCTCGGCATGTAGTTCGGTGCAATCGGCTGTTCAGCAAGCGATCGACTCCGGATGGGCTATCAGGACATTGGATGGTGCCCGCGAGAAAGGGTTGGTAGCTCGTTGGCATATCGAAAAGTATCCTACGGTGGTACTGATAAGAAATGGTCGAGAAGTCGATCGATTGATCGGAGAGCCTCACTTCGAAGAATTGGTTCGGCGCATGCTCGCGGCATCCTCCGTTGATAGCATCCGTGTGCAATCCGCTTCTCCGTCGTTTGTTCGTGGTCAGTCCCCTTCGGCGTCGGTGCCGATGGCTGCGGCTCCTTCTCTGTCGCAAAATACGGCATTACCGACCTCCAGCGTGGTCCCCGCGACACACGAAGCACCCGTTGTTCGCAGTCCTCAGCGGCCACCGTCCAATCCTGCGGAAGCGACGGTGAGGATTCGGGTGGACGAACCACAGCACGAAGCGATCGGTACGGGGACGATCATCGATACGTACCAAGGCGAAGCGCTCGTGTTGACTTGTGGCCATTTGTTTCGCGACACCAAGGGCGGGACTCGCATCGTCGTAGAAACCTTTGTCGGCGGTCAGCCGCGCGTCTACAACGCGACCTTGATCGACTTCCGAGCCGATGAGGCAGATGTCGGATTGATCAGTTTCCGACCAGAAGGGCCGGTTCCCATTGCTAGGTTGATGGATCACCGAGAGAAGCTCAACGAAGGGGACTCGGTCTACAGTTGGGGCTGCGATCACGGTAACAATCCATCGCGCCGCGATTCCCGGATCACAAAGCTTAATCGCTATCTAGGTGCACCCAATGTCGAAGTTTACGGAGCACCTGTACAAGGACGCAGCGGAGGTGGGCTCTTTAATTCACGCGGGGAACTGATCGGCGTCTGCTATGCGGCGGATAACGAATTGAACGAAGGGCTCTACAATGCGCCGGAGGTCGTTTATCAGCAGTTGATGCGACTGGGTTTGAACCGTTTGTTCACCCACCCGGAGGAAGGGGCGGCAAGTCTCGCCGCTGCGGGCAATTCGCCAGCCGCGAACATGCCCTCGAACCCTGTGACTCCTCCGAGCCGGCCAATTCCTCCCGCGCCTAAGCTCACGGTTATGTTGGAGGAGAACGGTCAAAGTCGGCGGTGGGAGATAAGCAACCCAACTCCGGAGCTGGTCCAAAGTCTGCAGAACCAAGCGATTCGTCGTTAGGGGTTCATTTCTCAACCTCGCCATAGGAAGGCGTTGAGGACCCATATCGGGTACAATGCAAGGGCAGAATCCGTGACCTCTCGCTGGATCCCCTATGAAACCGATAAGATTTGCTTTCGATGTTGGTGCCCGAGGTAGGGCCGTCGCTGGCTTTGCCATCAGTTGTGCCTTGGCAAATCCCGTGCTGATCGCTCAGTCGACGCCTGTGGATTCCTCTGAAACCAAGAAAAAGGAGTCGGGCGAGCCGGGTGACTTTGCGACTCATATTCGCCCGCTTCTGCAACGGTATTGCTGGGACTGTCACAATGACGGAAACAGCGAAGGAAACGTTTCGTTCGAGGCGGTTGTAAAAGAAACGGAGCACGCCTCGCACAAAGATGTGTGGTGGAATGCCCTCAAGAATGTCCGGGCTGGCATCATGCCCCCTCCCGGTTCCGAGCGATTAAGCGATGCAGAAAAGCAAATGCTGGCGCGGTGGGTTAAGACCGAAGTATTTGGAATCGATCTGCAGAATCCCGATCCCGGCCGTAGCATCATTCGACGCTTGAACCGCACGGAATACGGCAACACCATTCAGGATTTGATGGGGATTACGTTCGACGCGAGTTTGCTTTTCCCCCCCGATGATTCGGGGCATGGATTCGACAACGTTGGCGATGCACTGTCCTTTTCGCCAATGCTGATGGAAAAGTATCTCAAAGCCGCCCGATTGGTGGTTGATCAAGCGGTGCCAACGGTTTCGAAGATCGTACCGAAACAAGAGTTCACCGGTCGCGATTTTCAAAAAAATGGCGAGCCGATGCGCAGCAACTCGCTCGATGGAAAAGTACCTGCCAAAGTTTCCCGCACGCTTAGCATTGAAGAGCCAGGCGAGTACCGCATTCAAGTCGGAGTCAAACTGCACGGATCGTTTGACTTCGACCCTGCTCGTTATCGCGTTTTCGTCCGATGGAACGATCAACTGAAGAGTGAGGATGAGTACGGATGGAACGAGAACAAGTTACTCGTTAGCGAGTACAACGAGTCGCTTACCGCCGGCGATCATCGCATCGAATTCGATTTGCAACCTGTTGCACCAAAGTCTGAAGACGAAGAGAAAGCGGCGCCGGGTATGTCGACGAACGTTCGCTTTGAAATCGCCTTCGTGAAAATCGAAGGTCCGTTGGGGACCACCAAGTTGGTTCCGCCGGCGAACTACGATCGCTTTTTCACCAGGCAGGAACCGCCCGATGCACCTGAGCAAAGGAGAGAGTATGCTGCAGAACTCTTAGGACGCTTTGCGGCGAAGGCTTTTCGGGGGAACATCGAGCCGCCGACCGTGGAGCGGTTGGTCGCAATCGCGGACGCGAAGTGGCGGCTTCCTGGAGCGACGTTTGAGTCCGGAGTCGCGGAAGCGATGGTGAGCGTGTTGGCGTCGCCACGTTTCTTGTTTCGAATCGATCCTCCGATCGCTGGCAGTGAGGAAAAGCCATATGGTCCGACCGACGAAAGAACATTAGCAGCCAGGCTTTCTTATTTCCTTTGGTCGACGATGCCGGACGAAGAGTTGAACCGGCTGGCGGATAGGGGCGAGTTGCGAGCAAATTTAGGGGATCAAGTCGATCGGATGCTGAAGGATCCCAAGGCTTCGGAATTTGTGGCGAATTTTGTCGGTCAATGGCTACGAACACGTGACGTGACTCAGATTTCCGTCGACCCGATCGTCGTGTTGGGACATCAAGAAGAGTATGAGCGATTGCGAGATGCGTTCCGAGGGCGATTTCGGCGTCGGCCCGGTGAGCCCGTCGACCCTAGCGAGCAGAAGGATCGATCACGATTCCAAGAGTTGCGAGATATCGCAGATCGATTCAATGCGGATTTGAAGCGAGCGATGCGGCGCGAAACAGAGATGCTTGTCGAGCATATCGTCATGGAGAACAAATCCTTGCTCGACCTGTTCGATTGCAACTATACGTTTTTGAACGAGCGGCTAGCGCAGCATTACGGCATTTCCGGGGTGCGAGGGGATGAGATGAGAAAGGTGGAGCTTCCACCGGATAGTCCTCGTGGTGGTGTGATGACGCAGGCCTCCATGTTATTGGTCACTTCGAATCCAACTAGAACGTCGCCCGTCAAGCGAGGGTTGTTTGTGCTGGATAATCTTTTAGGGACTCCAGCCCCTCCCGCTCCCGCGGCGGTACCCGAGTTGGAGGATGCAGGCTCTCGTTTCGAAGGAAGAGAGCCTAGTCTCAGGGAACTGTTAGCGGCCCATCGTGAGTCCGCGCTATGTGCTTCGTGCCATGCGCGAATGGATCCCCTTGGTTTGGCACTCGAGAACTTCAACGCACTCGGAATGTGGCGCACGGAAGAAAAGGGAGTTGCGATCGATCCAACAGGGAACTTGATCACCGGGGAATCCTTTGGGGATATTCGCGAGCTCAAGCGAGTCCTGCGCCAGAATCACGCGAGCGATTTGTATCGCTGCGTCACACAAAAACTTATGACCTTTGCGTTGGGAAGAGGGATAGAGCCCTCCGATGAACACAGCGTGGACTTGATTGTTGAAGCGCTCGAACGAAGCGATGGCAAGTTTCGCGTTCTGCTTGAAGGTGTGATCCAATCCGCACCGTTCCAAGGTCAACGTTACGTTCAAAAGCAACCTTAATTCTTGACAGCTAAGTGAACCGAGAATGAAACCGCCATATCGAATTCAAAGGGAAAACAAAATGTTGCACCGTAGAACCTTTTTGAGAGCGTCGGGCTTGTCTGTAGCGATTCCCGCGATGGTGTCAGTCTCAGGACGCGGTGTTGCTGCTAGCGCGTCTTTGGGCAGCAGGCAAGCGGTTACCGTGTCGGGCGCTCCGCTTCGGATGGCGTTTATGTCGATTCCCAACGGAGTGCAGCAGGACCATTGGTTTCCGAAAGAAGGTTTCGAACTCAATGAATCGATGCGTCCCTTGGAATCGCTGAAGCCGCATTTTCAAGTTCTCGGAGGCCTCGACCACATCAATGCAACAGCCGGTCCGGATGGAGCAGGTGACCACGCTCGCGCGAATGCGACATTCTTAACCGGTATGCGAGCTCGCAAGACGGCGGGAAGCGATATTCGAGTTGGTGTTTCGGTGGACCAAGTTGCAGCGCAACAGCTTGGTCATGTGACCCGCTTCCCCTCCTTGGAGTTAACTTCGGATCTGATTCGCAATTCGGGGAGCTGCGATTCAGGGTACGCGTGCGCCTATCAATACAACTTGGCTTGGAGCTCGCCGACGACGCCGATGACACCGGAAGCGAATCCACGCTTGGTCTTCGAGAGGCTGTTCGGTGCAGGAGAACCTGGGGAGCGAGAAAAGAATTTCTTGCAGCGTCAAGCTACCCAGCGGAGCGTTCTGGACTTTGTCATGGAGGAAGCCAAGAGTCTGGAACGAAGTTTGGGAGTGCACGATCGTCGCAAGTTTGACGAGTATTTAAGCGTCGTGCGCGAGATGGAGAAGCGGATCGAGTCCGCGGAGCAGTTTAAAGAGGCGCCCACGACCGAAGAAGCGCAGCCGGCAGGAATTCCGCAGGACTTCGCGTCGTATATGGAGATCATGTACGACATGTTGGCGCTCGCGTTTCAAACCGATTCGACTCGTATCGCAACACTGCTGTTGGCATATGATGGAAGCAACAAGATTTTCCCGCAGCTAGGGATCCCGGAGGGACATCATTACCTGACTCACAATCAGCGAGTTCCAGAGTTGGCGAAGAAGGTTGCGAGGATCGACCAGTATTACTTGGAATCCTTCGCAAGGTTTTTGGACCGGCTCTCACGCATGGAAGATGTGGACGGGCAATCGATCCTTCACAACTCGATGATCGTGTATGGAGGCGCCATTGCGGATGGCAATCGGCATACACATGAAAATCTGCCAGTAATCCTGGCCGGCCATGCCGGTGGGCGCTTTCATCCTGGCCAATATCGGTCGCTGGACAAGCAGCCCATGTCGAACTTGTTTGTCTCCATGTTGAACGAATTCGGTGTCGAAGTTGATTCGTTTGGGGATTCCAACGGTAGAGTTGAGACTTTGTAGGCGAAGTTCTTCATCGATAGATGTCGATCCCAACCCGATGCGTGAGCGGGGGACATCCCTTTCGATTTTGCTCGGCGACGAGCTCTTTAGTACCGGCAGGGGCGGCAGAGAATAGCCCAGCGTTTCAACGCTGGGTTTTCGCATAATCATTTCTTCAGTCCCGGTAGGGACGAAAGAAGGCGCGGCTAAGTTGCACATTCTCCCCCTCACCGGGGGGTGTTGCGTCTCGGGTCGGGGAGCAATGGATTGGGGGAAGGAACCAGAGGATTTTGCGCGGGCTGGCCGGCTCGTTGCATGTTGGGTGGGAGTGGGCCTTCGATGCGGCTGATGTTCCCTTTGATCGCACCTGTTTTCAGTTGGATCGAGATGTTTGGTAAGCGAGTGTCGATGAAGTCGCTTGGAGAACCATCGGCTGGATACAGAGTGAATAGGGCTGCTTGTCGAGGGGAACCCGATACAATCACGGTGTCTTCCTTCGCCGCATACTTCAAGCTGTGGCCTTCCATGGTCACGCGGCCTTTATCGGTGATCGACTCGACTTGCACCCGACTGACGGCTTCAAGCTCCCAAGCGGGTGGTGGAGCTTCTCCCCTATTGCTGGGCGAGATTTGGTTGTAGCTGAGTTCGCCGCCATCGAAGAGATTGAGTTGGTCTGCGCTAAGTCGGGTCTGGTTTTTGCTAAGCCTCTCGGCGCGATGCACGTTGACTTGATCATCCCAAGAAGCGATCGGGCCCATCAACGCATCGATGCGATCGAAGAAGCTGGCTTTCTTGGTCCGCAGATCCCCTTCGAGCCGGCCCGTGAAACTCAGGTGCAAGCATTGGAGGGTATTGGTGTTTGTGGAAGTGGTGGTCGTCGGGGTGCCAAAAGCTGGGAGGCTGGCCGTCATCGCATAGCGTCTGCTCCAAACTTCCCCGGGCCCGTATCCTAAGAACGTTTGCGAAGGAGCGTAAATATCCAGACGCGGAAGACGCATGTGTTCTGTTGAGCGGCGTTGCATCGATAGGTCGGTCTGCGCCATTTTGATATCGACGTCTTCTTCAAAGCGAATGATCTCAACTTGCGCTGGCGGTGCGCCTGGAGTTTGGGTGGCTTTGAGAGCGACGCTTTGAGCTAACTCCACCGATAGAGATCTGGACTGAACGAAGATGTGCGAAATGGTGTCGGCAGCAGATTGGATTCTGCAAGTCAAATCGACGCCACCTCCGAATCTCGCGATCTTGCCATCGAACGTCATGCGTTCGCCCCAACGAAGCCGGGGTGGCTCGAGCCATTTCAATAACTGCGAACCCGTCGAGGGAGACGTGGATCCGCTGGCGAGTGTGTTGGGCAGTCCCACGCCAGGGGTGCTGACAAGCGTTGCGGCTGCTGCGCTTTCAGGTTGTAGAGGAATCGCTTCTGGGGGAATGACCAGTTCGCCTGGGTGATCGATGTGGAAGACATTTTCGCTCTGCGTCAATTTCAGCTCAGGGGCGACAACTTCGCCGCGGCCAAGGGTGATGCGAGCGGGTTGGCCAACGATGTGCATGTCGACGGTGTCGCTGGCTACTTCGAGCATGTGAAGCTGCTTGCCCGAAGCGGTGAATGGCCAGGGGCTCGAGTCGGTGAGCATCTCTTTTCGCATCTCGAACGGACCCTCCAAGGAGAGGCCTTCAATGCTGCTTTTTTTGCCAACACTTCGCACGACCATGTCTAAAGTTTCTGCTGCGACAGAAAGTGGATCGGGGCGTGTGTTTGAAACAATCTCTTGCGCCGAAGTATTCGGAACTGCAGCAAGATGGGTGGGTTGTCGAACGACGTTTGGTAACAGGTTTGTGGTGGTTCCTGTGTTGGGATCAGGAAAACGAGCGGGGAGTTGCGGAGCCGGAGTTGCAGAAGAACCGGAAAGTTGGTTGGTAGGGATGGCCGTATTAGGCTCTGGATACCTAAACTTTAGATTCATCTTTTGGACGTGCGCAATCAACTGAGGCGATTCGATTCGGACATCGCCGGATGCGCTCAGAGCTTCAGGAAGCCACTTCGGTACGGGATCGTTTTGGTAGAGTGGTTGAAACTGAGCTAGCCGTTTCGAGTCGGTTGGGCGGAGCCAGAGATCCATTTTGTCAGCCAGAAACGTTCCTTGGGCGGAGTTACTAATGTTCGCGCTACCGACGATGGAAACGACATCCAATTGTTCTGAAGGGCGAACGAGAAGCTTCTGGCCCCACGATAGTTTCCATGATTCGCGTTCAGATTCCATTTGAGCGATCCCCGGGCCGCTAGCGACCAGGGTGCCGAGCCGATCCACTTGTTCGCTTGTTCCCGTGTTGGATTTCTGAAAAAGCTGCGGATTGCCAAAGAGGATCTCTGGCGCCCACACCTGCATATTTTCTCGTCTCAAATACACAGGAGATGATTCTTGGGAAACGGTGAGGGGCAATGTATTGCTCAGGTGGATTTCGCCATTGAGAAAATCGATGAACAGCCGTTGGCCCAACGCTTCCACTTGCATTCCCGGCGCAAGCAGCTTCATCCATTGCGATCGATCCGA
>JALOQZ010000330.1 GCA_025459245.1 Pirellula sp. | reverse complement strand
ATTCAGGCTTCTGGGTGTGCAGGATCTTCAGGCAAAGCCTTGTTCGCCGTTTATCCCGAAGGGATGAAAGCCATTAGCCGGGGGTAAGCGCAGCGCCACCCCCGGTCGCCTCCCCAAAGCTTGTTCTATCCCGAAGGGATTCGAGAAAGGTCCAATACACCAAGGACGCGAGATGCTTGCACCCCTTCGGGGGGCGAAGGCACGGAGCGCCGCGTACCGGGGGTGGCGCTCCGCTTACCCCCGGCTAAACTCTTGAAGGCCTTTCAGGACAAAAAGCAATAATGCAAAGCACACCCCTGAGTTTGCTCTCGCTAAATACCCTTGTTTGGCAAGAAGAGTTTCATGCCATAGCAAAGCCTGCACAAGCGCCGGAGCGGTTGAGGACAACCGTTCTGGTACTAATCGCGCGACGCGGCGAGGCCTGGATAATGCTCCAGCTGCCGATCTGCAGCTTGGATCAATCGCGCGACCCGCAAGTCGAATTCATCGACGGGTTTCGCGACACTCGCATCAACAGCGGACGCGCGGAAATGAGCGCCACAGAAGTGGCAGACAACATCCTTGCCTAAAAGTTCGATCGAAATCTGCAAGGACTTGTGGCAGCTCGGGCAGCTGCGCAAAAACCGAATCGATTGCGCCATGGAATCCAAACTCCAGATTCACGAGTTTCGAGCCCCTGGATTATTGCGCTTTAAACTGCTTTGTCAATATCTTTATGGAAAACTAACCACCGAAAGTACCACTTTGATTGGCTTGGAATAAAAAAAGAGAGGGTTGCCCCTCTCTTCATGGATTCTGCAAGCTCTCGCGCTGCCTTCGGTTTTAACCCGTCGGCGAGATTCAGCCCGAGGCTATTGGAACGATTTCCCGCAACCGCAAGACTTGACCGCGTTGGGGTTCTCAAACGTAAACCCTTGGCGTTCCAAGCTCTTGTGGTAGCCGAGCGTCGCGCCATCCAAAAGGAGAGCGCTCTTCTTGTCCACGACGTAGCTCACGCCGTGTTGCTCGTAGCGAGTATCCTTGTCCTCATCAAATTTGTCGTCGAATTGCAGCGAGTACTGGAAGCCGGCACAGCCGCCTCCCATCACGCCCACTCGGACAAATGTTTCAGGGCCAAAGCTGGATTCGGTGTGTGCTTTTTTTAGCTCTTCGGCAGCGATTTCTGACAAACTAAACGCCATCTGAGATCCTCATCACCAACAAAAGAAACATCTATGTGCGCCGCCCCTCGGGCTGGACGAAAGCTCTCTTAAACCATTGACTTATAATATGCCTGGAATGCTGGCCCCGGCAAGTCAAATTTGACTTTGCAGCCATTATCGATCCTGGTATTCTATGCGGCCCAACTCGGCTTGGCACCCAGTTTGCACCCTTTCGCAGTTCTCGGCACCCTTGGTGAGACCGTAATTGCGGGCGATTCGCAATCGCTCGAGAAAAGCTGCAGCACGTTTGATGTCTTGCCCGAATAGGGATTTTTACACTTCAGGTCACTCCACCTCGTCAGGAATAGACAGAAATGGTCAAGCCACACCGCAAGCTCAAAAAGGCGAACCACGGACAGCGAGCCGCCAACAGCAAAGCCCGAAAGGCAAAGCGCCGCAAGGTCCGCACCTAATCCAAACTGCGGCTCCTCCTAGCTACGCCGGCACGCTTCGCGTTCTCCCTCGTGTTTGATTGAGGATCTACTTTGGTTGCAAAAGAATTCATCGTCGATCCGGATACCATCGACTTCAACAACGTCCTGGCCGACATCGATGAGATTCGCAAATACAATCCTCAGCGTTTCGAGATGGAACAGCTGACGGCGATCGTCTACGAAGATCCCGTTAAAGTTGCTTGCGTCGGGTACAAAGACCTCACCCAGGATGAGTTTTGGGTCCGTGGTCACATGCCCGGAATGCCCCTCATGCCTGGCGTTGTCATGCTTGAGGCGGTTGCTCAAGTCTGCTGCTACTGCTCCCACAAATACAAGCTTCTCGGCGATTCCATGGTTGGCTTCGGCGGGCTGGAAGACGTTCGCTTCCGCGACCCCGTCTTGCCTGGGTCCCGGCTTATTGTCATGTGCGAGTTGCTCAAGGTGCGAAAGCCTCGTCTGATCGTCTGCCGTTTCCAAGGAATCGTAGGGCGAAACATTGTCGTCGAAGGGGTTCTGAAAGGGATTCCCATTCCTGTCGACTACTTGAAAACGTTGCAATCACCTACCTCCGCCAGCTAGTTTGGCTGTACGAATCCGTGACGATTCTACGTAATCGTTAAACTCGGCCTCAAGCCTCCGTTCCGTTCTTGTCGACAAAGTCGATGAGCGGCAATCCGCACCATTTCATCGGCGGCAGGGTTTTAGGGGATTCGACGTTGATTCGGCACTCTTACAGATGGGTAGGGCTCGTCCCCTTGATGCTTCCCATGCTCGGGTGCACCATCGTTCGCGTTCCCGCCGGGAGCAGGCTCCACGACTTTCAGAGCCCCGCCTCTCTTCACAGCTGCTCCGCTTCGGAACTCGCGGTTCGGGACTACGAAGGCAGCGAGCTGCCCGAGTGCCATCCTATCCTCGACGATTTGCGTCCCGTGAAGCCCGAACTCATTCCGGCGAGGGTCAAGGATGCGGGATTTCAGCTCTACGCTCGCACTTGCGACCTCAAAGACCGGTGTCAAGCCAGGCATGCCGCTTCGTGCGAAGGCTGGAAGATTTGGTTTCAGACCAAAGTGAAGCCTCCCAAAGAGCCACCTTGGCCCAAGTTCCATCCCGTTCCGGCCGCCCCCGCCTTCACGCCTCGCGAGGATGAAGTCGAGGCGATCGAACTTCCGCAAGGCTGATATCCGCCGAGTGGGGTTGCAGTTAGAATCAGGTTGCGCAGAACACTGGCGTCATTTCTCTTCTCAAAACGCAACCCTTTGTCTTAGCCATGCCTGAGATATCTTCGTCCGCTACCTCTCGGAAAGCCCCGCCCGTGCTGTGGGTGGATGGAGTTGGCTCTTTTGCACTTTGCCAATCCGACGAAATTCTCCTAGGTCAAGCGACATTGGACGGCGTCGCCGATCTTTGCATTCGAGGCAATTTAAGCCGCCGTGCGGCGATGATTCGCAAGGTCGGAGAAGATTGCATCCTCCAGCCCATCGCCGAGGTAGTGGTTCGTGGGGAAGCGATCAACAAACCGATCGTCTTGCACCACGAAGACCGATTTCACCTAGGTAATGTCGAACTTGTCTACTCCCGCCCATCTCCCTTGAGCAGCACTTCGCGCCTGGAGCTCGTGCCGCCTCATCGCTGGCAGCCCTTGCTCGATGCAGCCATTTTTCTGGGGGACGCATGCGTGTTGGGGCCATCGCCACAATCTCATATTCGTTGCTACGACTGGCAACACACGGTTTTGCTATTCCGACATGGGAGCGAGTGGTGGGTCCGTCCCCCGGATGGCCTAAGCCTGTGGAACGGAGACCGAGAAGAGAGCGCCCCGTTTCCGTTACTCCCTGGCCAAAAAATCGTGGGTGGCGAAATCTCATTGGTAGTAGAATAAATTCCAAGGTTTCCGGATTCCAAACGAAAGCACTTCCATACAAACCCGTTTAGGTAGCCTCATTACGCAGAGGATTCCCGCCGCTCGGCGTCAAAGGAAGTGCGATGTTTGCCGTCTTGAACCGCTGGAAAGCCCCTCCCACTCCAGAGCAGCCCACTACTAGTCCCAAGCCTTCTCCTCCAAAACAAAATAGAAACGTCGGTGCTTCGATGAAGTTCCAATACGGCAACGGAGACAAGCCGCTCGATGGGTATGTCATTAAGCGAGGCGTCGGAACCGGCGGATTCGGCGAGGTTTATTTCGCCGAAAGTGAGTCCGGCAAAGAAGTCGCTCTGAAACGGATCCAAAAGAACTTGGAGGTCGAAGTTCGCGGCGTCCGCCATTGCCTCAATCTGCGCCACCCCAATCTAGTTGGCATCTACGACATTCGATTCGACAGCGAGGATCAAGGCTGGATCGTGATGGAGTTCATCGCCGGCGAGTCGTTGCGCGATCGAATCGACCGTCACTCGTCGAACATCGATCTCGATGAAACGATCTCCCTGTTTGCACAGCTCGCTGCCGGAGTGGCTTATTTGCACGATCAAGGCATTGTGCACCGCGATCTAAAACCCGCGAACGTCTTCATCGACAACTCGTTGGTCAAGATCGGCGACTACGGGCTGAGCAAATACATCAGCACATCGCGTCGAGGTGGCCAGACCGAGAGCGTTGGGACCTTTCATTACATGGCCCCAGAAATCGGAAAGGGTGAGTATGGGAAGGAGATCGATATCTATTCCCTCGGAGTCATCCAAAAGGCTTTGGCCAAGAACTCGAACTCTCGATTCCGCGACTGCCGCGAAATGCTGGAAGCCATCGGATGGGAATTGGATCGCAGCGGCATGGCCGTCCGGAGCTTGAAAGGAATCCCCAACGTCGGTTCTCTCCCGCCTGTTTTGAAT
Organism: Pirellula sp.; assembly: GCA_025459245.1. Taxonomy (GTDB): domain Bacteria; phylum Planctomycetota; class Planctomycetia; order Pirellulales; family Pirellulaceae; genus JBKCUI01. The sequence goes on along the minus strand of JALOQZ010000330.1, from coordinate 252 downwards.
AGATCGCCATCGCAAGCACCTGGAATGTCCCCGTCGGGTTCCAAGCCTCTCGGAAATGATCACCCCACTCTGGCCGGAGGTCCTGCGGTCAGTTTAGCGGCGCTCGGTGCGATTCCTTTGGGGCCCAATAAAGGCTACGGCGGTGCCGCGTTCGCGGGCGGTCCAAGCATAGGAGGATCCGGCCAATCCCCGCTCTACCAAGAGCCGGTAGCCAGGGCGGTGCATCAAGCCATCGGCGAAGCGCAAACTTGG
>JALOQZ010000329.1 GCA_025459245.1 Pirellula sp. | reverse complement strand
TGCTTCGATTTGAGCCTTTTGACGGCGCACTCCTTCGAGTAGATAGTCCCAATCCATAGCGGGGCCCGGGTCCGTCTTGTTGGATTGAACGTGGTAATGGCCGAGGATTCCTGAAAACGATGCCCATTGTTCATCGCTCAATGTTCGATCGATGATGTTGCCTTCCGGAGTTCTAGGTGCATCCGGTTTGAGCTTTGGGAATATATCGCTCAAAGCGGCAGAGAGTTTGATCAAGGCTTCGTATTGCTCCGGGGTGTAATCGTATTGCACGTAATCCCGGCCATGGATCGAACCTTTGACCGGCTCGGCTTTCCTAGAACGAAGCGTCTTGCTCAATAGAAGGTCGCGTCCTTTTATATTCTCTGGAAAAATCAATTGAGCTTGTCCGTCTGCATTTGCCCGGTACCACTTGGCAAAAGGATTGTCGCGAGAGTCGGGTCGATAAGCACCGATGTTGGCGATTTCGATCCCGATGCTTCGGTCGTTCGCTTTGGTGGAGTGCCAAGCCCGCTCTTTTAGATCGAGAGTTTGGTAGATCGTGCCGTCGACATCCAGCATGAAGTGGACACTTAACCCGCGTTTGTCGTGCAAGATGTAAAAGCACTGGGCGCTGGTGCCACATACATCGAAATGCAAAACGAACTGATCCACTTTTTCTTGAAGGCTCTCAAGCGTCCAGCCACCTCCTCGCACCTCTTCAAGCTGCTGTGGAGTGAACTCGGTCGCGGAGGCTCGCTCGTATCGGAGCCCGTAGCGATCGGGATGGAGTTCTTGCGGTTTGGTCACAAAATCGACCTTGCCTTCCTTCATGTCTGCTACCGTCTTTTCCCAGCTGCGTTGATCGAAGGGGGAAAAGCGGCGGGTCGTTCGATAGGCGTCGTAACCTCCCCGGTCCATCCATAGCTTCACAGGCGTTCCAATCCTGTATAGCTGGCCGCAGACCACGATCTCGTCCCCGTGCCGCTTTTGAAATCCAAGCTCCGGGTCGGCTGCGGAAAGAGCCGAAGGGACATAGTGCGATCCCGCAAACCAAGCCATTCCAATCAAAAGGCAAGACTGAAATCGCCAGGCAGAAAACCTTAAAAGCCTGCTCAAACGGCAAAATGCTGTTTCGTAATGTGCGGATTCAGTCATTGAGAGTCATTCCTTGGCGAGGGGTGGGGGGATCGGTGGGAGGAAGAGACGATTGCGCATGATAGATCGATTCTCCAGGAATTCATCATCAAAATGAATACCGTTCGGCTGGAGATTGATTGATGCGCCCGTTCCATTCGTTTAATCTAAGCATTCGAAATTCCATCCCAGCAATTCTCCACAGGACAGATTATGGCAACCTATCGCCGCATATCCGTTACCGAAGAAGACGGCGTCAGTATCGTTCGTTTCGTCGACAAAAAGATCGTTGATTCCGGCAGCATTGAACAGCTTGGAGAAGAGCTCAACGCCTTGGTGACCGTCGAAAAGCGAGCGAACATTTTGCTCAACTTTGATGGAGTCGATTTTCTATCGAGCGCCGCTTTGAACAAACTGATTTCGCTCAATACGAAGGTGAAGGGGATCGCCGGACGCTTGAAGCTCTCGAACTTGCGAGCCGAAATCAAGGAAGTGTTCAAGATTACGAAGCTGGACAGACTGTTCGATTTGCGAGCAACGCAAGACGACGCAATGGCGGCCTTCAAGCTCTAAGGTACGAGCAGGCTATACGACCATTCGATAGTACGGAGGCATTATGCCATCGATTGACGAAACTTGGTTTCTGGACAAATGGATCCCCAGCGATCTTGGGGTCGCCCACGAAATCATCGAGGAACTGATGCAGGCCATGGAAAAAGCGGGATGGCCTGGTGGAGATATGTTCCACGTCCAGATGGCTTTGGAAGAAGCTATCGTCAACGCAATCGAACATGGTAACCAACGAATTGTCGACAAGAAGGTTCGGGTCGAGTTCGAGGTCTCTTCACTGCAGGCCAGGATGCGGATCACCGACGAAGGATTGGGATTCGACCACCGCAACTTGGCAGATCCCACTTCCGAGGAACGTCTCGACAAGCCGCGTGGTCGGGGCGTTCTGTTGATTCGCGAACTCATGTCCCACTCGGAGTACAACGAGCCAGGGAACCAAGTGACTCTGATTAAAAATAGATCCAGCGATACCCCTGCTGAGGACGATTAGCCCACTTCCATCTGAGAATGTCGTATATTGAGGATCCTGGTACTAACCCTTCCACGAGGATCCCTCCGATGTCATTCTCCTCCCATCCCGGGGCGAGGCTTCAACCAAAGCCCCCAATCAACCCGGCGGCTTCCAGTTTGGAAAGCGCAGACGAAACTCCCGCTGATCAATTCGATGCACCGAGCCTCGTCGCGAGAGCACCGAGACTCGTCGCGAGAGCATCGATGAGAAATCTTGTTTGCGGCTGTGTTTTGTGGATTGGGCTTCTCTGCAATTCCATTCGGGGAATTGCGTTCGCCCAAACGGCGGCCAGCGAGACTTCGAACTCCGTGCCAAACATTGTGTTGATTGTCGCAGACGACTTGGGCTGGGGCGATGTCGGTTGGCATCAAAGCGAAATCCCCACACCCCATCTTGATCGCTTGGCAAAGAGTGGCGCGGTGCTTGAAAATTTCTATGTTCAGCCAGTTTGCTCGCCGACTCGCGCAGCGTTGATGACTGGCCGATATCCCATGCGCCACGGCTTGCAAGTGGGGGTCGTGAGGCCTTGGGCTCAATATGGTTTGCCCCTAGAGGAACAAACGATAGCGCAAGGGCTTGCGTCGGCTGGCTACGAAACTGCAATCGTTGGGAAGTGGCATTTAGGGCATTTCCAACGCGAGTATCTTCCAACGAGCCGCGGATTTCGACATCAGTATGGTCATTACAACGGAGCGATCGACTACAACACCCACGTGCGAGATGGTGGGTTCGACTGGCACAAAGATGACGCTGTCAACCGCGACGAAGGCTATAGCACGGAGTTGATTGCGAATGAATCGGTTCGAATCGTTGAGACCTACGCGGGGAAGAAACCTTTCTTTCTTTACGTGCCATTCAACGCCGTTCACACCCCGTTGCAAGTTCCAGCCAAGTATCTGGAGCCTTTTGATCATCTCAAAGGGAATCGCAGGCAGTACGCAGGTATGCTCAACGCCATGGATCAAGCGATTGGAAAAATCGCGGATGCTGTCGAAAGAACGGGAGTCAAGGAAAAAACACTCATCCTCTTTAGCAGCGACAACGGTGGTCCTTCGCCCGGCAAAGTCACCAGCAATGGTCCGCTCCGAGCGGGGAAAGGGACCGTGTATGAAGGAGGGGTGAGAGTTGCCGCGTTTGCGACTTGGCCAGGAACCATCCCAGCTGGCTCGATATGCAACGAGCCGATGCACGCAGTCGATCTCTATCCAACTCTGTTGGGGTTGGCGAAAGCGAATGTCCCTCAAAAGCTTCCATTGGATGGCCGAGATGTCTGGAATGCCATCGCCAAAAATGAGAAGCTCGCCGATCGAGAAATACTGATCAATGCAGCCCCCACATCCGGAGCCATTCGCGTCGGCGATTGGAAGCTAGTAGTCAACGGCGGCAAAGCCAACGCAGGATTTGATGGCGAAGAGACTTCTGCGGATGACAGCCAAAAGAAGCCTGCAGCAACGGAGCCTGACCGACTCGAACTATTCAATCTCAGAACAGACCCCTCGGAAAAGACAAATCTCGCCGATACGGAGGCCAAGCGAGCTGAAGAACTTTTCGCAAAATGGAAAAGCTACCGCGATCAAGCTGTTGCACCGAAGATAAAACCGAAGCCCGCCTCGTTTCAATCACCCGCTGTGTGGGGAGATTTTCCAAAGGTTGCGAATGTACAGGTAGGAGATCAGGCGCCGATGATCCAGGCCTTGGATGACACTGGAAAGGTTTGGACAAGCCGCGAGTTGCTCGGAAAGAAAGACTTGGTTATCTACTTCTACCCCGGCGATCTCACAGGGGGGTGCACGAAGCAAGCTTGCAGTTATCGCGATCGCATGAACGAGTTCCAGTCGGCAGGAATTGAAGTTGTGGGTGTCAGTGGTGACTCGGTTGAGAACCACCAAAAGTTTAAGAAGGCGCACAATCTCAACTTCACCTTGCTCGCGGATACCGATGGTGCGATCGCGCAAGCCTTGGGGGTTCCTTATACAAAGGAAGAGAAGAAGGTAAACACGAAGGTAGGGGACGAGTCGTACTCGATCGTGCGTGAACTCACTACCAAGCGTTGGACCTTCGTTATTGATCGCCAGGGCAAGGTGATTTACAAGAATGAAGCGGTTGTCGCAACAGATGACAGCCAAGCGGTTTTGGAGGTCCTTCGAAAACGAGCGAAGCCTTGACCCGGTTGGAAAACTTTTATTAGCTTATCCACCTACTGACCTCGCAACGAGGAGGAATGTTATGAATCGCAAAAAAGCATCCGATTTCGATCAACGGGCATTGGATCTCTATGACGATTACGCGCACGGGCGGTTGAATCGGCGGGATTTTTCTCAGCGAATCGCCGCGATCGCAAC
>JALOQZ010000052.1 GCA_025459245.1 Pirellula sp. | reverse complement strand
ACAGAACACGCCGCCTCTAGCGAGGAACAGTAACGGAGCTTGTAGAGCCGATCTGAAAAATCATTAGCCGCTCTGGCGCTAGCCGCGGTTTTCGATGATTTTCGGATAGGCTCTAAGTACGTAGCGCCGAACAGAGTCGCTGAATATCGTCAGCATTATTGTAGGCATGGGTGGCGACTCGCAAACGTCCATGCCGCACACTTGCGATCACTTTGTTCCGAATAAGTTCGCTCCGCACAGCGAGCGGGTCCTTTCCGTTTACTTCGAAGGAAACAATCCCACTCAGATGGGTTGACTGACGAGCCGCAAGCGTTCGGTCGCGATGGACAACAGCTCCGACGCTTCGAAGCGAATCTTCAATTTGGTCCGCATTCTCCAGAACGGCCGCAGCAATACCATTATTGTCTTGATTAGCACCAAGCTCGAGAAGGAGCCGCGTACTGGCTTCCAAGCATACGATGCCGAGGTGATTCGCTGAGCCTCCTTCGAAACGAGAGGCATCCGATTTGAATTCGATTTGCGAACTCTGAAATCGATGGGCCCCCTGCACAGAGTTCCAACCGATCATCCGGTTTTCCAAATAGGGCAATCGTTCTCTCTTGATATACATCACCCCGGCACCTTCAGGCCCCAAAAGCCATTTGTGACCATCCGCAGCGAGATAATCGATCGGCAATCGAGAGACATCGCATGGAAACACCCCAAGGCCTTGGATGGCATCCAAAAACAACTCGGCTCCACGCGAGTGCACAAGCTCGCAGACCTTTTCCAAATCGATTCGATACCCCGAGGAGTATCCGACCCAACTAATACTGACGAGCTTGGTGCGTGAATCGATTCTCTCCGCCAATCGGTCGATTGATACGATGCCCGATGGATCAACCGGCACTACGCGCACCTCCACCCCCGAGTTTGCAAGCTCCATCCAGGGAAGCAGATTGCTGGAGAACTCGTTTTCGATCACAACAACATTGGGCATCCCGCTTTTTTCCTTCGAGGCGAACCAAGGAAATGCGGAAGCGACGAGATTGATCGCAAACGTGGTATTGGGAATCAGCGCGATTTCATCGGCGCTGCAGTGCAGCAGAGCCGCGGCGTTTCCACGGAGTCGCGAGGCAATGGAGGACCATTCTGGCCAGCAATAATCGCCACTCTGCTCCGCTTGCAGCAAGAGTTTTCGGGCTGCGGCGGATCCGATCGATGGGAGGGGCGCGACGGCGGCATGATCGAAATAGGCCCATTCCTGCGACACCGGCATCGCAGCGCGAAGCCTCGTTCGGACATCGGAAGCATCAGGAAAAACAGTGGATTCGGGGACGTTGTTCAGGGTCATCGCCAGTCCAATCATTCGGAGTGCACCGCTGATTCCGCCAGCGGCAACAGGAATTTGAAGAAAAAAACAAGAGCATCGTTTGGGGCGATGACAGTGGAAAAACTTCAACTATACTAGCCTCGGTCCTTGGCCCACCAGACCACCCTCGTCGTCCTTGATTTTCTTCACCTCGAGCGCTAACCGACCGCCTCCAATGCGAATCATCCGATCGAGAACCCGGCCTTGTCTGGGCACTTCCTTGCAATGCACCGAGGTTGTTGATGCCTAAAGCTTTATGTTTAAGCGGTCTTGTGATCGCCGGCCTCGTCTTTCTTCTTTTCCTCGTCAATCTCATCATGAGCCTTGCAGGCATGGGATCGTTATTTCGATACCAAAGCCTCTTGATGGATATCGTCTTTCTCGTTTGTTCTGGTACGTTGGGCTATTTGAGTTGGTCCACCTTCCGAGAATTAAAGTAGCAAGCCATGAAATTCGATCCCGAGGCTTGGTCGTTCTCTCGACCTAGCTTGGGAGGTTTGAACACGGCGTTCATTCTTCCCGCCAAGGAATCCCCACGTTATCTCCTTACGTTGATGCACGGATTCGGAGCACCGGGGACAGATCTCGTCAATCTATTCGACGACCTTCTTTATTACTTGCCCGACAACGCCAGCCAATTCGCGTTCCTTTGCCCGGAAGGCCCCATCGATCTCGAGGCGGATGGGATCCCCGGCGGAAGAGCTTGGTGGCCTCTCAACATGGCCAAACTCATGATGATGTCAGCAACGAATTCCTTCGATGAAATGCGAGACACCATTCCACCCGAGCTCGACGAAGCTCGCTCGCGAGTCCAAGCCTGCATAGAAGAAGCGAGAAAGACGATCGCGACCGAATTCAAACTGGACTCGACGATCCCGGTTGTCATCGGAGGCTTCTCGCAAGGAGCGATGCTAGCCACCGACACGGTATTGCGAGGGACTCTAACGCACGTCGCCGGCTTGATCGCCTACTCCGGTGCATTGATTTGTGAATCGCAATGGCGTAGATCCTCAAACCCGGTTCGCAATCTACCCCTTGTTCAAAGCCATGGTCGGCTCGACAACATTCTCCCCTTTGCGACAGGGCAATGGCTTTTCGAAACCCTCTCCGATCTCGGCTTGGACGGAAAGCTGCTTGAGTTCGATGGCCCGCACACCATTCCGAGCGAAGCGATCTTGCAAACCGCCAAAATGCTTCACACGGTCGGTATCTAGCGGATCGCGGAGCGTAAACGTCCAAGGGCAGAGGGGCTGGAATCGTCGGCGAAAATGCGATTTGCCGCTTTCCTACTTGCCCGGGCTTCGGTACTTTGAAGCGTGCGATTTTAGGGGGTGCTGCCCCCTTGTTTTCTACGCGTCCGAAACCTCCAAGAAGGTCCTTTATGAAGTTCAAGTTTCCGGTTGTCATCATTGACGAGGATTTCCGCTCAGGCAACGCATCCGGATTGGGAATTCGGGCGCTCGCGGAGGCAATCGAACGAGAAGGTATCGAAGTCGCGGGCGTAACAACCTACGGGGATTTGTCTCAATTCGCCCAGCAGCAGAGTCGGGCGTCTGCGTTTATCCTTTCCATCGACGACGATGAGTTTGCAAACGAAAAGTCGATGGGTTCGGCGCTGGAGAACATCCGAAATTTCATCACGGAAATCCGTTTCAAGAATGCAGATATCCCGATTTTCTTGTACGGCGAGACGCGAACGTCGCGTCACATCCCGAACGACATTCTTCGCGAGCTTCATGGCTTCATTCATATGTTTGAAGACACTCCGGAGTTCGTGGCCCGTCACATCCTCCGGGAAGCGAAAGCCTACCTAGATGGCTTGGCACCACCGTTCTTCCGAGCGATGGTTCATTACGCCCAAGATGGTTCCTATTCATGGCACTGCCCCGGTCACTCCGGTGGGGTCGCGTTTCTCAAGAGTCCTGTAGGGCAGATGTTTCATCAGTTCTTTGGCGAGAACATGCTGCGCGCCGACGTTTGCAATGCCGTCGAAGAGCTTGGTCAGCTATTGGATCACACCGGCCCCGTGGCCGCGTCCGAACGCAACGCCGCCCGCATTTTCGGTGCGGACCATTGCTTCTTCGTCACGAACGGAACTTCGACTTCGAACAAGATCGTTTGGCATTCGACTGTTGCCTCCGGCGATATCGTCGTCGTCGACCGGAACTGTCATAAATCCGTCCTGCACGCGATCATCATGACGGGAGCTGTCCCTGTCTTCTTAACTCCGACACGAAACAACTTGGGAATCATCGGTCCCATTCCACTCGAAGAATTCCATCCGGATAACATCCAGAAGAAGATCGAGGCGAACCCATTCGCTCGCGAAGCGCAAGCGCAACATCCAGAACGCCGCCCACGGATCTTGACCATTACGCAAAGCACTTACGACGGCATCATCTACAACGTCGAAGAATTGCGACGGATACTCGATGGGCAGATCGGGACGCTTCACTTCGACGAAGCTTGGTTACCGCACGCGGCCTTCCATCACTTCTACAAGGACATGCATGCGATCGGCCCCAACCGCCCCGCGCCGAAAGAGTCGATGATTTTCGCGACGCACTCCACGCACAAATTGTTGGCGGGTATTTCGCAAGCATCTCAAATCCTCGTGCGCGAACCTCAGTACAAAAAGCTGGATCGGCACACGTTCAACGAAGCGTACCTCATGCACGCATCCACATCGCCCCAGTATGCGATCATCGCATCTTGCGACGTCGCGGCTGCGATGATGGAGCCACCAGGCGGTACTTCGCTCGTCGAAGAGTCGATCGTAGAGGCGCTCGATTTCCGTCGGGCGATGCGCAAAGTCGATGACGAATGGGGCAATGACTGGTGGTTCAAGGTTTGGGGGCCCGACACCCTGGCGGAAGAAGGAATTGGAACTCGCGAAGATTGGATGCTGCACGCCGGTGATACTTGGCACGGATTCGGCCATGTCGCTCCCGGCTTCAACATGCTCGATCCGATCAAGGCGACCGTGATCACCCCGGGCCTGGATGTTTCCGGGCAATTCTCCGAGACCGGCATCCCTGCATCGATTGTCACCCGCTATCTGGTGGAGCACGGTGTTATCGTCGAGAAAACGGGTCTCTACTCGTTCTTCATCATGTTCACGATCGGCATTACCAAAGGTCGCTGGAACACGCTCCTGAGTTCTCTTCAGCAGTTCAAAGACGACTACGACAAGAATCAACCCATGTGGAAAATCTTGCCAGAGTTCTGCCAACAGTACCCGAAATACGAGCGCATCGGACTGCGGGACTTGTGTCAACAGATTCACAATGCCTATCGAAAACATGACGTTGCCAAGGTGACGACCGAGATGTATCTCTCCCCGATGCAACCAGCCATGAAGCCGTCGGATGCCTTTGCCATGATGGCCCACGAAGAAATCGATCGCGTCGAAATCGATCACTTGGAAGGACGTGCCACTGCAGTTCTCCTCACACCGTATCCACCTGGAATCCCACTCCTTATCCCCGGCGAGCGATTCAATAAGTCGATTGTGGAGTACCTGCGCTTTGCCCGCATGTTCAATGAACAATTCCCCGGCTTCCATACCGATATCCACGGCTTGGTCGAAGAAGAAGTCGATGGCAAACGCCGCTGCTATGTCGATTGCGTTCGCACCAAGGACCTGGAGGACATTATGGCGGCAGAAGAAAACGAAGTCGCAGCACCACCCCTTGTCATCTCCCCTGGAGCGATGCGATAGCGTTGGCGGAACGCATCCGGCAAGGGTTTCGGATACGCCCCAAAACCGATTCGGAGATCTGGAGAAACTAGGCAAAAGCCCCCCAAAGTTATTAACAAGTATTCCACAATTTATGCTAGCATCTTGAAAAAAGGGGGGTGACTTGGGGGTATCGGTCAGGTTAGATTAGTGACCGTCGCGAGCCACGTAATTGCACTCTGTATGTGCGATTAAATGCCGTTAGCCGTGGCTCGATTCTGAAGCTCCAACCATAGAAAGAGCGAATGTTGCGATGTGCTTGCTAGCCATTCAATATCGCGTGGTTTCTGAAAGCCCCATACTTGTAGCAGCCAATCGAGAGGAGTTTTTTGACCGACGGAGTACAGGACCTAGCATCCAAGCTGGTAAGCCTCGAATCCTATGCCCGACCGACCAACGAAGTGGCGGAACTTGGTTAGGTGTAAATCAACACGGTGTATTTGTCGGCATCTGCAACCGACGAACATTGGAACCGCTGGGTAGCAACCGCTCCCGAGGTCTGCTCTGCAAAGAGGTGCTTCGAGGGAGCGATTCGCAATCCTGTATGGAACGTGCACTCGAGGAACTCGACAAGCATCAATTTGAAGCTTGCAATCTGGTCGTAGCAGACCGAGATCGAGGGTACGTCATCCATCACGAGTACGAAAACGAAGTCGTCGAAATGCGAGCTGGTCTCAATATTGTCGGCGCTAGAAACCTAAATGATCCTCGAGATGAACGTGTGCAGCTTGCAAGCAGGCTATTGACGCTTCAAACGCTCGATTCCCCAGTCAAGTTTTTAGCGGTCGCCAGCCGTGTCTTCGCCCGTTCGCCGACCCCTACCGGGAGAGCGAACATGGTGATGCGTGGTGCAGATTACGGCACTGTTTCCAGTACGCTCATCGCTCTGGGAGCCAAACCTCGCGATGCGATTTATCAATACTCCGACGGCCCTGCTGACGAAGCTCGGTACGAAGATTACTCGCCCCTCCTGAGAGACATACTCAGCCGCGGACTGCGAGAGTCGAAGCCAAAAGCAGCGACGGTCAGCTCCGGATTCGATGTGCTCGATTAAAGCACGCTTTTCCTAATCTCGCCGGTTCCAACACGATCCAGAGAACACTTGGACATCCTCCCTCATCTGCTTCATCGAGGGTGTCCAAGGTTCTGATCGCTGTCGCCTCTTCTGTAGCGGTTGTATCGATTGCGCCGCGCCGGTCGCGCTCCGACAGGCTGCTGACGGGTGCTTTCCTACGTCTCCGATCGCATCGCAACCTAATCTCTCCCAATGGACGGGAATATCCTGTCCCCCTGCGATGCCCCTCGACTTGACCGACTTTTCCTAACGCCCGACCGCGCGATGACAGCAAATTCCCCAATAGAGTCCAATGCGACTTTGCCCCCTCCGAAAGCAGGGGATGCAACCAAACCGCATGCGGCTTTGCGGTTAAGCAACCTTACCGTTGCAAAGCGCATCGCGGGCCGATGGCTCCCATTTTTCGCATTCTTGGCGGTTGGGTGCATCTATTTGTTCGCATCCCCCAACTACCAGTGGTCTCCTTCGCTCGGAGCGATTCCGTATGGAGCCGATTTCCTCCAGGAGTGGACTGGGGGCCGCATGATTTTGGATGGACAAATCGGCTCTATCTATTCCGAACGATTTGTGGAAGCCCAGCACGATGCGTCGATTACAGGATTTCAATGGGACGCCGATCAATTCTTTCCGGCCGTTTATCCGCCTCCTCATTACTTGCTCTTTTCCCCTTGGGGAGCGCTACCCTATCGCTATGCCACAATCGCTTGGTTGGCATTTCTCCTTTTCGCAGGTTGTTTGGCTTCGTTCGAACTACAATGCATTGCGACTGCGGAGGGACAAGCCCACTCATACGCTTGGCTCGCGGTCCTTCTTTTTCCGCCATTCCTTCTCTCCGTCACACTGGGTCAGAAAAGCGGGCTCTGGCTGCTTCTCTTCGCACTCATGTGCCGACGGTGCCAGCGAGATCGTTGGTTTACCGCTGGACTGCTGGCAGGTTTGATGACGATCAAGCCAACACTCTGCTTCTTGCTTCCTCTCCCAATGCTTATCGAACGGCGATGGCATTTCCTGGGAGGGATGGCACTCTCGACCACCGCCCTTTGGGGAGCATCCGCATGCGTCTTTCCGCAAGAAGCTTGGTCGGGCTTTCTATCGATCGTCTCCACTGCAGGGCGATACACGGACCAAGGTGGATTTCATTTAGACTGGTCGTGCAACCTACTGAGCCTAGCCAGCAGCCTACCCGAGGGATGGACGACATGGGGCAAATGGGCGATCAGCCTCCCACTCGCTCTCTATGCGATCCTCGCAGTCGCAGAATCTCGCGGCGACTGGAACGATCCAAAACGATGGATGCTACTCCTGACGGCAACCATTTTGCTCAGTCCCCACTTTTACCATTACGATCTCTGCATTCTTTTGCTGCCGATCGTTTGGATGCTCCGGTCGGATTGGAAACGAGGGGCTTGCTACTTTGTCTCTCTTTCCCTTGCGATGGTGCTGGCATCGGATGTGCATTTCATCCTACAGATCCCCTTGCTCCCGATTGTACTGCTGGGGATCCTCTGCGAGCTTCGACTGAGCGACCGATTCGCCGGATGGTCGACAAAATTGATCAACGTTCCACAATCAATGTTACCGGCCCATCATTGATCAAAGCGACTTTCATGTCCGCACGAAAGATGCCTCTTGCGACGGGCACCCCAAGTGCAGCGACTTGTTCACAAAAAAACTCGTACAGTTCGTTCGCCGCGACCGGCTCTTCCGCTTGGTCAAAGCCAGGACGCCGTCCGCGAATGCAGTCACCGTACAACGTGAATTGGCTGACAATTAACATCGATCCTTGCACGTCGTTGACCGATAGATTCATCTTGCCTGCGGCATCGCAGAAAGCTCTCAAGGTGACGCATTTCTCAGCCAACCATTTGGCGGTATCGCGATCGTCTCCTTTTTTTATCCCGAGCAGCACGAGCCATCCGTGACCAATTTGGCCGACGATCTTTCCCTCGACCGTCACCGAAGACTCCAAGACTCGTTGCAGAACCGCTCGCATTTTCGAATCCTACCAACGAGCTTCCATTTGATCGACGATGTGATTCGCTAAACGTTCGATGATGCGCATATTCGCAGTCGATATCGATTGTCCCGCTTCGGGTACAAAGTCAGCATTGTCGGAGAAGTAAAAATTCGTCTCGCCCGGCGGCAGAAAGCGAGTCTCGACCAGCGGCAGGTTCCGACGATCCACCCAGCTCATTTCGATCGACATGACAGACTGAAGCAATCTGGGTTCGTCGGTCCCGGTTTCGCCGATGACCCGTTTGGAATCCGCTGTGATGCGACACGTGAGAATCGAGTCGGCTGTTCCTAGATCCGCAAGCTTGTAAGGTGTCCTGCGCTCAATTTCTTTCTGGATGGCTTCCGTCAGATTAACCCCGAGTTCAGGCCGGAACGAATCCGACTTGATGATGGGAACATGAATGGTGCGGACGTCGTTTCGATAGAGCGTGCGGGTACCGATGTTGTATCCCAAACAACCTGGAATACAGATCATAAAAAGCACTAGGCAGATCGCTCCCGAAACACGCTCGATCATCGTCGAATAACTCCACCCTCGACGGGGGTCGACTCCAACAGCTTCGCCGTTCGCGCTTCGCGTTCTTTGCGATCCGATTCGATGACCTCTTCAGGAAGCGGCTTGCGAAGCGGAGCGGTTTTGTCGCGGGTTGGGAACAGCGTCGTCAACTCCGACAGGTAGGGTGTTGGCTCATCCGGCTTCCCATCCAATTTGAGAATCATTTCTCGCGCTGGCTCGGCGAAGGCCGTTTGGTCATACTTTTCGAGGATCTCTTCGCACTTCATTCTCGCAGCACGGGCTTCTCCCTTGTTAAAGCGATATTCAGCGTTGTGAAATAGTCGCTCCGCTTTTCGGTTCACCAACTCCGTGTACATGCTGTCGATCTCGTCTTTGTCGCGACGATAATCCTCAGGGAATTGCTTCAAGTTCTTGAAGAACTTGTCCGCTTTGTCGAGAGGCTCATGAGAATAGTCGGGACCTCGATAGGATTCGAGTGCGGCTTTGATGCCGAGCAAGTGTGCGCTATACAGGTGCCGTGAATCGGGATAAGTCGTAATCAATTCATCATAGGTATTCAACGCTTCGGTCCACTTCTGGCTGCGGAAGTGACTCGATGCCAATTCCATCGTCACATCGTCAGCCAACTTTCCTGTGGGACTATCCAGCCGCATTTTCTCCAGCACGCGAATCCCGTGTTTAGCCGTGTCGTTCCATGGCTTTCGTTTGTCAGTCAAATTCACGTGGTAGAACTTGTCATCAAACTGGTTCCAATAGAGACCAATTTCCATCCGACGCTTGTCGACGTGATCTTGGTAGCGAGTTCGAGGGTAGTCTTTGACCAAACGGACGTATCGGTCTTCAGCCTTGGGATAGCGCTCAGCAAAGAAGTAGCTTTCGGCTGCCATCAGGAGCGAGTCTTGGTGCAGGTAGGAACTGATCCAATTCTTCCCCGCTTCATCAAACTGTTTACCTGCCTTTTCGAACAACTCGGAAGCTTCGCTCAATTGCTGGTCGCGTGTCTCCGCAGAGGCGTTCTGCGCTTCCTTAAACAATTCGGTTGCCTGCCGGTATGTCTCCTCCGCTTGCTGAAATTGGGATTTTGCAAGTGTCGGATTGGCGGGCTTAGTGCCTATCAATGGCACGTTTTCTTTAGCAAGCCAGGCATGGTGCTCGTGCGTTGTTTCTCGGCCAATCTTCCTTCGGGGCGAACATAATTCCCCTCGGCATCTTGGTAGCCTTCAATGGCTCGTTTAGCCAGATCGTATTCGTCCTCTTTCTTTGTGAGGCCCAAACTGGCGCATCCGGACAGGGAAACGGCGCAGATCAAAACCATCGAAACGCGCTGGCGATGATTCACCCGGAGGTTATGAAGCTGTTTGGTCTTCCTCAACGTTTTAGTTCCTCCAAGAAATCCATGAGTCGTAACCTTCGATCCGCTAAATGGGTGATAAATCTCTCCATCGCAAATCGAACTTCGCCTCGCGTGGTTGGGGACAAATCCCCGTAACTACCTGCTCGTTCCATCCACGAACCTCGGTCCGCAGCGACCAATCGCAGAAAAGAGATGGTTTCCTCTCGCAATCGCAGCACATGATGCTGCCCAGCGAGGCAGGAATCGCAAAGCACTCCACCCGCGTCGATCCCGAACAAATAGCTCCGGTTCCGCCCGGACTCTACAGAATTCCCGCATCCGGCGCAAAGCTCAAACGTAGGCAAATGCCCCAACGATCGAAGGAATTCCATTTCAAAACCGAGAACCACTTTCGCCGGATCCTCCATTTCATCCAACTTAACGAGAGCCTCATCCAGAACTCCGAAATGACTCTCCATCGGCTGATGATTCTCGGTAAGGACGTGCGTTAACTCCGCCAAATAGTACCCCGAATAAAGAGTCAAAAGCGAACGTTGCCCCCCTTTGAAACGACGGACCAACTTCGCTTCCGTGAGAATGTCGAGCGTATCATTTGCCTTCTCGATGAAGACAATCTGCGACCTTGCTAGCAAATCAAGTGCATTCTCAAACGGGCTCTTTAGCCGCCTCGCACCCTTGGCCACCGCCGAGACCTTGCCGTGCGTGCGGGTAAATAGGGTCACAACCAAACTTGTTTCGCTCCATGCGACCGAACGCAGTAGAATCGCTTCGGATTTTTCCAAGCCCATAGCTATTCCGCCAACCTGGGCTTTCCACTCCACCCGAGCTTATCTCTCAAGGCTTGATAGTCGTCATGCCCGGGCACACCAATCAGCTGGAAAGAAGAATCGGCCCTAGCAATGCGAACTTTCATGTTGCGTTCCAGATGACAAACCACTCGTCCGTCCACGACCAAACTTGCTGTCGGATGATCGACTCGCAGCATGAGATCGAAGACGCGATCCGCCGTATCGACAACAGGTCGCATCGTCAACGTATGAGGACTGATGGGGCAAATCACAAATGCTTGCAGATTGCGGCGCAGTATCGGTCCACCTGCCGAAAGGTTATGCGCGGTGGAGCCGATGGGGGTACTGATGATCAATCCATCGCATGCGTACGTCGTGGCCAAGGCAGAATCGATAAACAGATCGATGTAGAGCATCGAATAAGGTGGACCACCTAAAATACTCGCTTCATTGAGCCCAATCATCGAGTGAAGCAACTCATCTTCACGATAGACGGCACTCTGCAGCATCAAATGATTGGTGAGCTCAAAATTCCCTTTGGCGATCTCCGGCCAAACATTCACAAACTTGTCAGGCTGAATCGCCGCTAAGAAACCAAGCTTTCCTAAATTGACGCCGAGCACCGGCCGCTGCTTGTGCTTCATCTGCCGAGCCGATTGCAGAATCGAACCATCCCCTCCCAGCACCAGCACCAGGTCGGAGGAACAGTTCTCAAAATCGTGCTGGAACTCCAAGTCCACTGCAACGATGTCCGCATGGCGTTCAATGCAAGGAATAAGCTTGGGAAGCTCTGACTCCACCCTAGGTCGATTCGGGGCCGCGAGCACGACGACGCGAGGTCGATCGCGACCTTCTGACGACCAAGGTGCAATGGAGTGTTCAGACACAGGGCATCATACTCCCGCAGGACTCGCGTCGGAGTAACGCTCGCTAAGCGATCGACAAGTCGCAGCGATTCCGGGGGCGTCTAACCCCAAATCAGCAAGCAGTTCGCTTCGTTCACCATGCTCAATGAATCGATCGGGGAGACCAAGCGTTCGGAGAATGCGAGTATCCCAGCCTTGCTGGCAAGCAGCCTCGAGGACAGCAGAACCGAATCCGCCCGCCAACGCACCTTCTTCTACAGTCACCACAAACCGACATTCCTCGAAGACTTGCGAAAGCATCTCGATATCGAGCGGTTTAATAAACCGAGCATTGATCACCGCAATATCGATTCCCTCTTGCTTCAGCAAGTCTGCTGCGGCGATGGCTTGCTGCAACATCGCTCCGCAGGCGATGATCGCTCCATCGGTTCCCCATCGAATCGTTTCCGACTTTCCAAGCTCGATGGGCTGCCAAGGCCTTTCGAAGGTGAGCGCGGGTGTTTTCGGATATCGAATCGATGTCGGTCCATTGTATTGGAGCGCAAACTCGAGCATCGGCTCCACCTCCGTCGCATCGCCAGGTGCCATCATGACAACGTTCGGAAAGACTCGCATGTAACCGATATCGAACACACCATGGTGAGTCGGCCCATCTGGGCCCGTAAGACCAGCCCGGTCCATCATCATGCAAACGGGCAGGTTCTGTAACGCGACCTCTTGGAATATCTGATCGTAGGAACGCTGCATGAACGTCGAGTAGATCGCAACGATCGGTCGCAGCCCCGTTTTCGCTTGTCCCGCAGCAAAAGCGACTGCGTGAGATTCGCAAATACCGACATCGAAGAACCGGTCCGCAAAGGCATCTCGAACAGGCTCGAGTTTGTTGCCCTGGCACATGGCCGCGGTCATCACCGTTACCTTTTCGTTCTTCTGCATTTGGCTCAAGATCGCGTCGCGTGCGAAATTGGTGAACGCGGGCTTTTCCAGCGTGCTGCGAACTTTGGGCGAGCCACCTTCGTCCTCGAACGCAGGGGGAGTGTGGAAATAAACGGGATCTCGTTCCGCCGGCTTGTAACCCCGTCCCTTTTCGGTCACCACGTGAAGGAGCGTCGGACCTTTTTGGTCCTTGATCATCTCAAGATATTTTCGCATCAAATGGATGTCGTGGCCATCGATCGGTCCAATATAGCGAAACCCAAACTCCTCGAAGAGCATCCCGCCAACCATGCCCGCTTTGACCCCCTCTTTGATCTGAGCCAAAAGCTTCTCGGCGGGATCTCCGAAGAGCGGGAGCTTGTTCAGAACCTTCACCACTTCGCTCTTCAATCCGGTATAGAACGGATTCGTACGCAGTCGATCGAGATAATTGGCGACAGCGCCGACGCGAGGGCAAATCGACATCTTGTTGTCGTTAAGGATAACGATCAAATCCGAATTGAGTTCACCCGCGTTGTTCATCGCCTCGAAGACGATACCGGAGGGGAAGGCACCATCGCCGATAACGGCGATGCTCTTTCGACTTCCTTCGTTCTGCAAATCATCTCCGCTTTTGAGACCGAGGGCGGTCGAAACGGAACAACCGGCGTGCCCGGTCATGAACAAGTCGTATTCGCTTTCGGTCGGGTTGGGATATCCCATCAACCCGCCTTTCATCCGAATCGATTGAAACTCTTTGTAACGCCCCGTTATCAATTTGTGCGGGTAGATTTGATGCCCCGTATCCCAAATCAAACGGTCGCGGCGGAAATCAAATACGCTATGGAGCGCCAAGCAAAGCTCCACCACCCCCAAGTTTGATGCGAAATGGGCTGTCCGAGTCGCGAGGAGATTGCAAAGCACGTCGCGAATCTCGCTCCCAAGTTGCTCGAGCTGCTCGATGCTCATTGAATGCAATGATTCAGCAGACTCCAATTTCGAAAGCAGTTCGTGCATGCTAGTGACTCCTGTCGATGATGTATTTTGCAAGAAGCTGAAGGGGCACAGCGACGGCGCCGTAAGGTTCCACCAAACGGACGGCCTTTTGAACCAACTCTCGGGCCTTGGCCCTGCTATCCTCCACCCCGTAAATGGAGGGATAGGTCAACTTACCTCGCTCCTGGTCTTTGCCAGTGCGTTTTCCAGTGTTCTCTGCGGTGCTCTCGACGTCTAGTAGGTCGTCTGCGATTTGGAAAGCAATTCCGATTGCATCGCCATACTGGCGTAGAACCTGCAAGTCGCGATCGGATGCCCCAGCTGCAATTCCACCCAGCTCGACCGAACCGCGAATCATGGCCCCCGTCTTTCGTGCATGGATCGACTCCAGCAACCGGCCATCCCCACCATGACTCTCGGCCCACAAATCATCCATTTGCCCGGCCACCATCCCCTCCGGTCCCGCAGCCCGGGCGAGAACAAGCAAACTCGAGACCTTCTGAGACGCCGACAATCCAGATGTGGCAATGGTTTGGAATGCGAGGGCCTGCAATCCATCTCCAGCCAATATCGCTGTCGCCTCGTCAAACTGAATATGACAGGTCGGCCGCCCACGGCGCAAATCGTCGTCATCCATCGCCGGCAAGTCGTCGTGGATCAAGGAATAGCAGTGGATCATCTCCAATGCGACAGCCGAGGGCATGGCGAAGTCTTTCGTCCCCCCGAGGGCCTCGCAAGCAAAAAGGCACAGGACCGGCCTCAAACGCTTTCCCGGGCCTAGCAAAGAATATCGCATGGCTTCACGCAGGCGGTCTGGGCAACTCGGCGTTAATCCAGCCAAACTCCCTTCCAACGCCTGATCGATATGCCCCACGAGTTGCTTCCAGCGCTCCTGGAGAGGGTCGATTGAGGTAGCCGTCGCGATGATAGTACCCTGTAAATTGACGAGGAGAACGGTCGTAAAAAAGAGTCAAGGAACGACGCGAGCATGCTCCTAAGTGTCTCTGCGACAAATTGTAGCGTTTTGTCGAGCCCCCGATCAGCTCTTTTGGCTACGTTTCAGAATCGGACGCAGCTCCTCGACAAAATCCTGAATATCGCTGAAGCGACGATAGACGCTGGCAAATCGAACAAATGCGACTTGATCCACCTCGCGCAAATACTCCATGCAAAGCCCGCCGATCTCCTCGCTCGAAACCTCTTTTTCGTACTGATCGAGAATATGGGCTTCGATCTCGGCAGCGAGTCGTTCGATTTGCTCGACACTTATCTTTCGCTTCCAACAAGCGGCCTGCAAACCTCTCGCGATCTTGGCTCGGCTGAAGTCCTGGTGGCTACCATCCCGCTTCACGACTTGAAGCAACCCCTCCACCCGCTCGTAGGTCGTGAACCGCCGGCAGCATTGATTGCAATAGCGGCGACGGCGTATCGCCTTTCCATCCTCCACGCTCCTCGAATCGCGAACCGCATCGTTGTCGCTGGAACAATAAGGGCAACGCATTGTTCTTCATCCTCATTCCATGGAACACCGGGAGGTGACGGAGTGTCTGCTTCCCCCTAAGCCCCGCAATCTACCATCGGCACCTCGCCATTTTCAATGAGTCCCAAAAGAACGGGCAAAATTGTCAAGCTGGCGAAACTGGAAAGAGACTATCGCATGGGTCGACTTGGGCTAGCTACCGACAGGCGGATCATGCCGCTTCTTTGGAACAACCGAAACTATCGGTACCCAGCCGTTTCCGCATTGCTAGCAAGCCTCTGGCTCTAGCCGGCTCGGTCAACGAGAGATCCGCTTCCGTCCCCAAGCTTCGGACCAGCATGAAACGACTTACCCTAAAGCAACGGCTGCAAACGATCTCCGTCGGATTGTTGGCCACCTCGTTTTGGGTAGGCCCCTCGGCCCACTTCGTAGGATGTTCCTCCGCTTGGGCACAAGATTCCGAACGGGTCACTCCGATCGTTCGAGCAATCCGAAAAGCAGAACCAGCCGTCGTTAACATCCAAGGCAACAAGACGGTGACCAACACCGGTACCAACGGCGTCTCCACGGTTCAAGAAGTCAACGGGATGGGAACCGGTGTGATCATCGATCGCCGCGGTCTCATCATCACGAATTATCACGTGGTCGACGCGGTGCAAAAGATCGAAGTCACCCTGGCGGATGGCACCTCCACCATCGCGAACTTGATCAACTACGATCCGGAAACGGATTTGGCGATGATCAAAATCAACGTCGACCGCGATCTGCCTGTGATCCATGTTGGTAGAAGCGATAACTTACTTCGAGGTGAATCGGTTATCGCGATCGGCAACCCATTCGGATATCAAAACACCGTGACGGTTGGGATCATCAGCGCTCTTCACCGCGACATCCCCGTCAACGGTTCACAACAATACACGGATTTGATCCAAACCAATGCCGACATCAACCCAGGAAACTCGGGCGGCCCATTGCTGAATATCGACGGTGAAGTCATCGGTATCAATGTGGCCGTCCGAGTCGGCGCTCAAGGTATTGGATTCGCAATCCCCATCGATAACGCAATCGCGGTCATGAGCGAGCTCGTCGCTCAGTATCGTACGACGGGATCTCATGGTCTGGTCTGCTCGCGAGTCTCCACCGACGACGGATTGCAGTTGGTTCTCGATGAGTATCGGAGCAACGCGAGCAACAAATCCTCGCGCGAATTCAAACCGGGAGACGAGATCCTCTCCGTCGGTGGTCAGAAAGTCAAAACACAACTCGATATTGAACTCGCCCTGCTGGGACTCCCCGCAGGGGAGGCCGTCGAACTGGAGCTGAACCGGAACGGCGAAACTTTGGTGCATAATGTTGTTCTTCCCAAGAAGACAACCGTGTCCGACGAGAGCGATATCTTGCGTATGGCATGGGAAAAGATAGGCATCCGAGTCGTGCCTGTCCCGGCTTCACAAGTCGAGCCCATCAGCAAGGATTACGAAGGAGGGCTGAAAATTGTAGAAGTTCGACCGAACAGCCCTGCCGCCCGCCAAGCTCTCAGCACGGGGGATATCATTGTGGGAGTTATGGATTGGAAAACCCCCCACCTCAAGCATTTGGCTTGGGTGATGGCCAACAACAGTTTTCAAACCGCGAGTGCAGCTCAGTTCCACTTGGTTCGCCGAAACCAATTCTTGAAGGTCGCAATGACCCCAGACAGAACCAAGCGATAGTTTGACCTATCGATATTTCGCTTCCCCATACTCGACAGCGACTCACGCGAAAAGTCAACCGAAACGGGGCTTCTTGATCGATTCCAAATGGCGTACTTCTTGATCGAGCAGACTGAGAGTGTGGGCATCCAATGAACCTTCGCCGCCGTAACGCAATCGGTAAAAACTCTCTGCCAATAATCGATCGTCAATCGCGATAGACCTTTGCTCCAACTGCGTTCGAACGGCAGCCAAAAATTCTTGAGGTGTTTGCCAACTCGCCCTCTCGAACCCGAGACGCTTCAAGGCTTTTGTCAGTCGATTGAAGAATGCGATGGAGGTACGAGCCGCTCGCTTCTTTCGCGACACCCCCAGCTTGGGAGTCCACTGGGGAAATAACCACAGCGCCAGGCGGTAAACCAGAACAGAAAAGGCACCTGCGAGACTGATCACGACAGCCGCTCGCCACGAAAACCAACGGTCTGGTGACGCTAATCCACCAATCAATCGACTCGACTGGAGTTTGCTCAGAAACTGCTGAAACTGAGACCAGATGGCGTCATACGAACCCTCGGATGTCTCGGCAAAGATGGAAAACATATTTCCTTGACGCGACTTGTCCATGTTGAGGATCATCTCCGACCAAAACTCTTGCATGACCCCAAGCGTTTGCCCCGGTGAAGCGGTAACTGATCCCCCTGCATTTGATCCCTCTCCCGCAGGAGTGGGATCCATTCGCAACCACATCCCTTTGCCCGCCCAAGCAGGAATGGTTTCTCGAAGCCTCCCTCTCTTGAGCTCGTCGCTTGTAAAGTAGGCTTCAACCCAAACGTGAGCATGCTTTTGTTGCACCGAAAAGTAACCGCCGAGATCGTTGTATTCACCAGGCCTAAAACCGCTGACAATACGAGTCGGTATGTTCATCGATCGAAGGAGCATTGCCAGTGAGGATGCAAAGTACTCGCAATGCCCCTTTCGTTTGTTGATTAGAAAATCCGCGATCGGATCGATTCTTGAATTGGTCGGAGGAGACAGCCTCAACGAATACTTGAACTCCTGGCCGCTCGCCAAATACTGCTCGATGAATTGCGCGCGGGCCAACTTGTTGGTTGGCTCCGCATCGCAACGTTTCAAGATCTCATCACGCACAGCTAGGATGGGGGATAGGCTGGCAGGAAACTCGGTCAACTCCTCGCGACGATAGAGACGGAGAGGACGGTCTGCCGCATTTTCATCGTCGTCGGTTAACAAGGCATCGGTGAACTCCGGTAAAAGCTCGCGTTCCATACCTCCATAAAAACCATAAGTTCTAAACGCATAACGGCGTTTGATCGCTTTTGTCCTCGAATCATCCGATGAATCGATCAATCGCCAATCCTTGCGTGTCGCATAAAAAGAATTTGGCTGGGGTGCATGCGAAAAAGGAGGGATGACGGCGACGGGCTCCCCTACCGATGCTTTCTCCGTCACGGAAACAATCACAGAATCCGATCCGGCGACCAAAGCCTCGTTCATTTCTTGCTGCTTGGGAACCCGGCTAAAGTATCGCTGGTCGATGATGACCGCCGAGTCTCCCTTTTGCCAAATCCCTCTCGTGGGTCCGTCATAGTATTTGTGTAATACCGTCAGCCTAATGTAGGGTGGTTCATTGGGAAGATACTCATTACCCGTCTTCTCATTGAACATCTGCAACCGAAACATTTGCGATTCGTTCTGCCGAATGTCGCCAGAGTATCGCAAGGAAACTTGCTCGGAAAAACCGACGCTCGCCGACACCCAGCTATCCGCTTCGTAAGCTCCAACTTGCAAGCGTGGAAGGGTGTAGAAGTAGCCCACCGTAAAGATCAAGACGGCAACGGTTAGCGGAATCAGACTGGTGCGTCCTCCTCCCCAAGCTCTACGACTCTTCGCAATCACCCTATCGATCGGCTCGCTCGCATGCAAGACGACCCCCGACCGGCGCTTGCTCGCCGAGGATTCCCGCCCCATCCAATGCATCCAGCGTGACCAAAAACCGATCGACTCCGACAACGATTCGCTGTGCTTCATCTGCGACGTATAGTACGCCAATGTCATCATGCCGGCGCATCCGACCCCCAGAACCGGGATCATTAACACACCATAAAGTACATTGTCATTGACCAACGCCGCGACGACCAACTCGAGCAATAGAAAAACACCCCACTGCTCAAAGACCCTTTTGGACTTCTTTTGATAAATCAAAGGTAGCTGAACATAAACCAACAAATTCCCTACCGCAATCAATTGATTCGATACGGTGTTGTTCAAAAACTGCCCCACAGCGACGACCGCGCCGCTGATCATCAACAAATAGACCAAGAATCGATGCAGAGAGAACCACCCCAGCCGATCGGTATAAATATGCCCGGTGATGACTGCAACAGTGACGATGATTGGCAAATTCCAAGACTCATTTCCTAACCCAACCAAACCAGCAATGATGATTGCCAGAATGCCAAAATAGAAACTGCACTGTCGCAAACTCAATTCGATGGATCGGTGCATCCGTTTGTTTCCTTATCCCTCGCGAGATCTTGTCAGTTTCTTAACGAACTCGATCAACCCTAACAGACTAGCTAACGCCAATAGCATGAGGCCCCAAAAGAGCAGAAGCAACTCAGGGGGAAGGAGAATGGAGGAGAGAACATTCCAAAGCCTTGCCCAGTCCCACAGTACATAGATAACCCCCATCGAAAGATAAGGTCCAAATGGCGTGGAACTATCCCTGGTAATGACCCAAAACAAAATAACAAAAAACAAGGCGAAGAAGGGGGATACAAAAAAGGATATCCATACAACTTGCCAACCGACAAACGCACCGACCATCGCCATTAACGTAACATCGCCAAACCCCAGAGCTTCACGCCCCATCACCAACGCAGCCACCAAGCGAAACGACCAAACCAACAGCCCTCCTAATCCGATTCCAAACAGGGATGTCAAAAGCCCTTCCCAGTTTTGCGGCCCCCCCCAATAGTAGGTACCCAAAATCCACGCTACCCCCAAGACTCCCATCGCCCCAACCCAAAGGGTCCAAACATCGCGTGCCAAACCCGCCCAAAAGTAGATCCACGCCTTTCGTAAACCTCGACGGGTTATCCACCTTCGATTTAACAACGCGAAACACCACCCCCCCCAAAGCATGAGCCCAACCAACAATCCCCAATCCCCTCCTTGGCTCCAATAATAAGGCCAATCGAAAGCCGAATTGGCATGCAGCTCTCGAGACAAGATGGGTGGTGTAAGGAACGATGCTGGATCGATCTCGCGCAACCTCCAATTGGGCACCAGCGTCGTACCAATGAAACCGATCCAAGTCCCCGGTACGGTGATCAAGTCCGGGATGGTCCGTTCATCAAAATCGATAAACGTCGCCGCAATCAAAAACATCAACAGGAGTGAAACACAGACAAACGAAGCGAAGAGTGCCTCTTTCGCAACCGGCATCCCACCAGGAAAAACCATCCCCTCACCCATCACATGCTGATAGAGAAAGAAAAGTGCAATCGGAATTGCAATCTCGATCAACATCGGGCGAATCCAAAACCACCTACCAAGCTCCTGGCGATCGCGGCCGCGGAAAAACCATCCGACAATAGGCAATCGGCTTAACCAACTCGAATCGCGGCGCTGCCACGGACTTATCGGCCGCGGGCCATATGCGAATTGATAGATCGCATAATTCACAGCAGGTCCAACCAACAACCCAATCGCAACGATCCAATATTCCATCCAGAAAACTCTTTCGCCCTGTTGCCACTATCGATGCTCGTTCGCGGTCTCCCGCCGTATCTACCCGCCGTGCTAAATGGTACAGCAATCAAACGACCACTTCACCAGGGAGCATGTCAAGAACAAGACATTCGATAAGCTTCGGCGATTTTGCGAACAAGCGTCTCGATCTGGATCGAATCCGTGTCGAACGCTCCGTCCGACACTTCTTCATAAAGAGGCCACCGCTTCTCCAATACAGACTGAATCTCGCCAAGCACCCCCAACTGGCTGAGCGCAGGTCGTCGTTCTGCCGTCGATTTGTCGGAAGCAATGCGTGCGGCGATGGTTTCTGGAGTCGCTTGCAACCAAGCGACCCAACCGGTCGACTTGAGCAACTGCCGATTCTCTGGACGCAAGATGGCGCCGCCACCGAGTGCAACAACGTGAGGACGATCTATCGCTGCCAAAGATCGAAGCGCATCGCTCTCGTATTCACGAAAAGTTTTCTCGCCAGAGGAAGCGAAGATTTCTGCAATGGTCATTCCAGCAGTGGACTCGACCATCGCATCGGTATCAGACCAGGGCATATCGAGAACCCTGGACAACCGCTCCGCGATCGTAGACTTTCCACAACCGCGGTATCCCGTCAGATACAGATGATGCACCAACGCTTAGCCGTCGATCGACTCAATCTTGATGCGGGTGTACTTTTGGCGGTGACCCGTTCGAACGTCGTAATTCTTGCGGCGGCGATACTTTTGAATGTAGATCTTCTCGCCTTTTTCCAAGCCGACGACCGATGCGGTCACCTTGGCACCAGCCACGGTGGGCTGTCCAAGCTTCAAACCGGCATCGCCACCGATGGCCAAGACGCGATCGAACTCGATCTTGTCGCCAGTTTCGGCTGTATCGCGATAATCGATGTCCAGAAGCTGGTCTTTTTCAACTTTGAATTGACGTCCGCCGTCACAAATGATCGCGTACATGGCTAACAAAAAAGGGATAATTGTCAGGAAACGATTCCCGGTTCAGGAATTTCGAACTGCGAAGATTAACCAGGAATCCTGCTCCCGTCGAGCCCAAATAAGGGATCTTCACCAGTAAAACTGTCCGTTTGTCACGCCTAACGATCAATGCTAGGATTTTGGGAGCTCGGGTCTCTCCCCACTTCGCTTTTGCCGCAAAAACTGTCGGTTTATCATTCCATGACCAAGCATATTTTCGTTACCGGTGGGGTCGTTAGCTCCATTGGAAAAGGCCTCACCAGCGCTTCGATCGGCATGCTGCTCGAAGCTCGCGGACTCCGAGTCCGCATGCAAAAGCTTGATCCCTACATCAACGTTGACCCCGGCACCATGAGCCCCTACCAGCACGGGGAGGTCTATGTCCTCGACGACGGAAGCGAAACCGACCTCGATCTGGGACACTACGAACGATTCACCAGCGGAAAACTGACGCGGGATTCGAACTACACCACGGGCCAAATCTACCTGCGAGTTATCGAGAAAGAACGCCGCGGCCAGTTTCTCGGGAAAACCGTCCAAGTCATCCCGCACATCACAAACGAAATCAAAGAGGCGATCCACCGGATGGCCGATAGCGACACCGATATCGTCATCACCGAAATCGGTGGAACCGTCGGTGATATCGAATCGCTGCCATTCCTCGAAGCCATCCGCCAATTCCGACAAGACGTCGGCCGTGACAATTGCCTCTTCATCCACCTGACACTGGTTCCCTACCTGAAGACAGCCGCCGAAATCAAAACCAAACCGACCCAGCACTCGGTCGGGCTCCTTCGGCAAATCGGGATCCAACCCGACATGCTGATCTGCCGATGCGAACAGCATATTTCCCGCGAAGAACGCGAAAAGATCGCCCTCTTCTGCAACGTCGACTTGGAAGCCGTTATCGAAGAAATCGATAAAGACTTCTCCATCTACGAAGTCCCTCTCTCCCTCCGTGATCACAAGCTGGACGAGTTTGTGATGAAGCGATTCCACCTCACAGGCCAACCGCTAAAACTCGACGCCTGGGACAACCTGATGTTCGCACTGCGAAATCCCAAGCACGAAATCAGCATCGCAGTCGTCGGAAAATACGCGGAACACAAAGATGCGTACAAATCGATCTATGAGTCTTTGGACCACGCCGGGATTCACCATCAAGCTCAAATTCGGATCGCGAGAATCCAAAGCGCCGATATCGAAGAAGAAGGCCCTGAGCGAATCCTTGCAGGTTACGACGGGATCTTGATCCCAGGCGGATTCGGCGAACGCGGTGTCGAAGGAAAGGTACAAGCCATTCGCTACGCTCGCGAACGAGAGATTCCTTTCTTCGGAATCTGCCTCGGAATGCAGTGCGCCGCGATCGAGTTCGGGC
Source organism: Pirellula sp. (assembly GCA_025459245.1). GTDB lineage: Bacteria > Planctomycetota > Planctomycetia > Pirellulales > Pirellulaceae > JBKCUI01. Next base: position 3,070 of record JALOQZ010000052.1, on the reverse strand, counting down.
GAAATGTCGTCGGGCTGGAACGAGCCCACTCGACGGAATTCGATAAAGACACGCCAAGCCCTGTTATCTGCCTGCTCGACGAACAGAAACAAGTGACGAACATGGGGGGCACGATGCGATTAGGTGCACAGCCTTGTTCGCTCCAACCCGATTCGATCGCGCACAAAGCCTACGCAGAAGCGGTCATTTCGGAACGCCATCGCCACCGCTACGAATTCAACAATATCTACCGCAGTCAATTTGAAGCCCATGGGATGCAATTCTCCGGCCTCAGTCCTGATGGCGGTCTGGTAGAAATCCTTGAACTCCCTTCGCACCCATTTTTCTTAGCCGTGCAATTCCACCCCGAGTTCAAGAGCAAGCCGACCAAGTGCCACCCATTGTTCGGTGCTTTTGTCGGCGCCGCTATCCAACGACGCGCCGGGCGCAATCAAAGGAATGCCTCGGCAAAAACAACCGAGTCGACGAACACTCCACCTGTTATCACCCCGTGATCAACCGGTGATCAAGCCGTCATGTCCTTGAAACCAGCCTTCTCCTGAGGATGCAAAACCTGCACCGTTATGGCTTTCTGGAACCGCAAAACCAAAAACACGCCCCCACCTGACCTCGCTCCAGAAAACACTACTGGATCCGAACAAGCAGCTGCGCCGAACTTGAACGTCTCCGAATCGGCAGGGGAGTCGAAGGAGAAGGGTGCAAAATCGAGCTGGTGGAGGCGTGCGCTCAGCAAGACGAATGAACTTCTCAACACCGACATCCGAGATCTCTGGAAGTCGGAAGGTAGATTGGTCGACGATGATTTCCTGAAGGAGCTCTTTGCAATCCTGGTCAGAACTGACATGGGGAACGCGATGGCTACCAAGATTCGGGAGTCGATCCACACGCAATTCCGCGGTCGCCGGATTGAAATGGACGAGGCGTTTCACTTGATTCGCGAAGAGTTGGGGAATGCCCTTCGGAGCAAACAGTCTCCGCTCGCGCGGTCGACCTCAGGCCCCACCGTCATTTTGGTTGTCGGTGTGAATGGCTCTGGAAAAACAACTTCTATCGCCAAACTGGCCCATCGCCTGACCAAAGAAGGAAACCGCGTCCTCCTCGGCGCAGGGGACACCTTCCGAGCCGCCGCTGTGGAACAGCTTCGCATTTGGTCGGAGAGAATCGGCTGCGATATTGTGCAAGGGGAACACGGCTCGGATCCAGGTACTGTCGTCTTCCGAACTTGCCAAAAAGCGATCGCGGAATCGTACGATGTCTGCATCCTCGACACCGCAGGGCGATTGCAAACCCAAAGCAACTTGATGCAGGAACTGGAAAAGATCAAACGCGTCATCGGCAAACAAATTCCCGATGCGCCCCACGAAGTCCTATTGGTACTCGACGCTACGGCTGGCCAAAACGCCATCAGCCAAGCGAAGGGATTCTCTCAAGCAGCAGGTTGCACGGGAATCGTACTCGCCAAATTGGATGGCAGCGCCAAAGGAGGCGTCGTCGTTCCAATCGCTGAACAGTTCGCACTTCCAGTCAAATTCGTCGGCCTCGGAGAAGGCCTCGATGATCTCGCCGAGTTTCATCCCGAAGAATTCGTGAAGGCTTTCTTTCAATAAGAGCCCATCCGAAAACCATTAGCCGCTCCGGCGATAGCCGCGGTTTCCGATGGTTTTCGGATAGGCTCTAAGTCACCAGCTGGCCGCAAGCCGCTTGCTCGTCATTGCCAAACGAATTGCGAATCGTCGTCTTGATCCCCGCTCCTCGAAGCAGGTCTGCAAACCTTTGCTGACGCTCCTTGGGTGTCGCACAGAGCGCCCTCTGACCTGAAGTAACCGTACCGTTGAGTGGAATCAGATTCACCTCGACACGAAGCCCTCGGCAAAACTCAGCCAGTTGCTCAGCATCTTCGTCTGTGTCATTCCAGCTATCGATCAACACATACTCGATCCAAACCGGAGCGGCCTCTCCCTCGCCACCTTGTAGCGAGTTGATTTCGTGTATTGTTTCCTGCAACAACGAAAGATCGTTCGGCGCTTTGGGCATGAGTCGGCGCCGATCATCGGCTCGCGCAGAATGCAAACTCAATGCCATGCGCACCGACGTAAACCTCTTAACCAACTGCAACATGGCGGATGGGATACCCGACGTCGACACGGTGATATGACGTTCGCGCAATCCAAATCCTCTATCGCTCACCATAAACTCGATCGACCGACAAACCGCATCAAGGTTATGCAGCGGCTCTCCCATTCCCATCAAGACTACATTTCGCAGATGCCGGCCTTCCTGGTGTGCCAACGCCCTTGCCAAGTAAACTTGCTCTAACATTTCTTCCGGACTGAGATTCCTTTTGAACCCCATCGTCCCGGTCGCGCAAAAAAGACAGCCAACACCGCATCCGACCTGAGACGAGATACACACGGTCGCTCGCTTCCCTACTTTGGGGAACAGAACGACCATCTCGCAATCGTCCAAGTATCGATTCGATCGCAATTGGTGCTTCACCGCTCCAGACTCTGGTTGACCTATGATCCTCACAGGCATCCAACTCTTGAACCAACCGGATTCGCCAAGGTGGCGTTCAATCGGGGCGCCTTCTCGAAGCACTTTCCATGATCGCCGCTTCGCGAGACCAGAACCACTAGATGCACCCAACACATCCAGCCAGTGCAGCTGCGGCAGGCTGTTCACCATATCGCCTGAGCCGACCCTTTGTTTCATGACTGCTTTCGTTGGGTACGAACGAAGTCCCTGAATTCTTGGGGCCAAGCTGTCTCGAAGAAAAGCGGCTCACCCGTCCGCGGATGCTTTAACCCCAAACACTCCGCATGCAGTGCGATGCGCTGAAATTGCCAAGCCCAGTGGGCCGCTTGTCGCGGACGATACCTCGGATCACCTAAGATGGGGTGTCCGAGTTCAGCCAGTTGCACCCGTATCTGATTGCGTCGTCCTGTCTCGAGCTTAACCTCCAATACAGCGGCATCCGATAAAGGGGTCTGCACTTTGTAATTGGTGATCGCAATTTCCCCTTGCGTCTCATCCGCAACCAAAATTCGATTCAGATCGGCGTCGGTGGACA
>JALOQZ010000328.1 GCA_025459245.1 Pirellula sp. | reverse complement strand
GGAAGCTGGATTATTGGGGATACTGCGTGTGGGCTGGGCGTCCGAGAGGACGAAAACCCCATAACTCACAATTCGAGCCGCTTTGTACCGCATGTTATCGGTTGATCGATGCGCGTTGTGACGATTTTCAGCGAGCGCTAACCAGCGGAGAGTCTCCAAGAATTGAAACCTTTGTAGCCGATACAGCGCCCCCGTATCGCCTTCTGCTTCTACAAGAGTTGATCGGGTTGGAGGCAGATTATCGAATCGCACAGCTAGAGCACCCCGCGATAAAGGATTATGCGGAACGCTTCCCCGAGCTGTCCCACGATCAGATCGCAAAGATCCTGGAGCATTCACAAAAAAGCGGCGAAGCATCGACGGCCCCATTCGTTCAAACCTACGGGAATAATCACCAGAAAAAACCGATTCGCGAACACACATTGATCGGACAAAAGCTTCACATATATCGATGTGTCTCCTTGGTTGGGGCTGGGGCCATGGGGCAGGTGTACTTAGCTTTGCATGATTCCCTGCAAAGGTATTGCGCCCTGAAGATTTTGGCCCCTATGCGCGGATATCTAGACGCTGAATACATTGACCAATTCCTTAAAGAGGGCCAAGCCGCGGCAGCACTGATCCATCCTAACATCGTTGCCCTTCATGCAATCGGGCAAATCGGAGATATTCATTTTCTTGAGATGGAATACATTCGAGGTCGCTCGCTACAGCAACTCATTCGAGAGGAAGGGCCCCTGCCGGTTGATCGAGCACTGCGTATAGCTGCGATGATCGCAGATGGGCTTGCTGCAGCGCATCGCGCCGGCATCGTCCACCGAGACTTGAAACCCGACAATGTGCTTATCACGACCAATGGTATCGCAAAAATAGGCGATTTTGGAATGGCCACTCGGATGACAACCGACGGTGCCGATGGCGGTAAAGTCCTTTGCGGAACACCAAACTACATGGCACCCGAGTTGTTTGAAGGACAGTCGGCCTCTCCGGCTAGCGACGTGTACGCGCTAGGCTTATGTCTTTATCAAATGCTCATCGGAAGGCTACCTTGGCGACAAGCGACATTGGCGGAGCTTGCCAAGTTTGGACGTAACGAAACGGTGCCCTACGTCCGTGACCTACGACCCGAGTTGTCGCCTGAAGTCGCCGAATGCGTAGCGCTATTAACATCTGAGTCTGTCGCGCGGCGGCCGGTAAACGCGGTTGCCGCATCCAGGCTGCTGCATGCCGTCATGGGTTCAGAAAGAGACCTTGAATCGATGCTGATCGAAGCGTTTAGTCATGAAATGGCTATCTCCTGGAAAAGGGAGGGGGATTGCTACACTGTCACAAGACAATTGTCCCAAAATCGGAAGCAAGTCGTCTTTATTCAAGCGACAGATCATGCCGCCCATGAAAAGTTATTGTTGATTTACTCGACTTGTTGCCGTGCCGACGCAAGTTACTACGAGCAAGCTCTTAGGCAGAACTGGATCGTGATGCATGGCAGCCTCGCGATAAGGGACATCAACGGCGAACCCATGTTTGTAGTGATCAATGCTTATCCAAGATCGACCGTTGCACCCGAGGAGATTCGACGAAGCGTAATCGATATCGCAACGCAGGCCGATGAAGTCGAACGTCATCTGACGGGGCTCGATTTACACTGATACGGCAGACCATGGAGTGTGGACGGTCGCGATGCACATGCGTCCGCAAGCCGATGCGTCGGTTGGACAGCTGAGCGTCGATCGAACATTATCGCAAAAGAGACAATTTGCACTCGGAGAACCACAGCTTTTCAGCGACCTTATGGTAACGGGCGGTCTGGGCACAAGGTCCCTCGACGTTTTAAATGGGAGGCATCGCAGCAAACACTAAATGGTCGAGATAGTGTTGAAAGTCAATCGCCAAGCGGTCTTGTAACCACTGCGATGCAGCTATCATATTTGACGAGCTGAGTTGCTACCTACCTTGTAGTAAGAGTGTTCCAAGCTCCATCCCCCGCATCCTCCATCAACTTCGATTGGCATGAAGCAGGTTTTCGATCTATGATCCATCGTTTTTTCTTGGTCTATGTCCTCGCTCTTTCCTCGACATCGTTTGGGGCGGACCCATTCACCATCATGCAGGGACGCGATGCCTTGGCCCCTAAGCAGCCGCAGGCCTGTATCGCATCCAACGGTTCCGTTCACGTTGCATTTGGTGTGGGCGATCAAGTCTACCACTGCAGTATCGGAGATGAGGGAAACTCCGATCCCCAAGCAGCATTCAAGATCCCAAATATGTCACTCGGAATGCGTAGAGGACCTCGTATTGCACACACTGGATCGGCAATTACCGTCACGGCAATCGGAGGTGCAATCGGAAAAGGAAGGGATGGTGATGTTCTTGCATATCGATCGCTCGACAATGGAAAGAGCTGGCTAGGGCCGGCCAAGGTAAACGATGTCGAGGCTTCAGCGCGTGAAGGCTTACACGCGATGGCAGTTTCCGAAACGGGTACCTTGTGGTGCGTATGGCTTGATCTACGCGAAAAGGGAACGCAATTGTTTGCGTCGAAATCGACTGATCATGGCGCTACATGGAGCAAGAACAGACTTGTTTATCGATCCCCGGACGGGAGTATCTGCGAATGTTGCCATCCTTCGATCGTTGTGAGTAACAAATCGCTGCATGTACTCTTCCGCAATTCTCTCAAGGGGAATCGTGATATGTACTTGGTTTCATCCCATGACGATGGCGAATCGTTTGGTGACGCGGTACGGCTTGGTCAGATCCCTTGGCAGCTAAACGCTTGCCCTATGGACGGGGGCATGTTGGCAATGGATCAAAACCAGCTGCTTTCGACGGTTTGGCGTCGCGATCGTAATGTTATTGGTTCAACGGCAAAACCGAATCTGGAAGTCCTTTTGGGACCGGGGGAACAGCCTTGGATCACGAGCAGCGATGATGGATTTTATTCCGTTTGGACCAGTAAACGCGAAGGCGATCTCTTCTTGTTGAAGCCCGCGAGCCAGGATCCCGACCGCATTAGCGGAAGTGCCAGCTTTGCGGTCGTGGTTGGGGCCTCCAGTCCAATTCCCAAAGTTTATGCGTTTTGGGAAAAGCGATCCGACCAGGGAATCGCAATTGTCGGCCAACGAATCAAGTAGATTGGAAGAATCTCCTTAGGCAATCCGCAGATCACCGAAATATCTCTTGGCAGACTCACTATTTCCAACTATTCCGGAAGGGTGATCGGAATTCCATCGTTGCGACCAGCCATCGCTCGGTACGTCGGCATATCCACATTGGTCGAAATGGTGTGCGTCGATCCATCCATGAGCAAGAATAGAGCCCCACCTGTATGAGGGCTCCAGAAACCGCCGGGGCTGCCGGTGGGGGCGTTCGGCCCGCCGGTACGAACATGCACGGTGGCCATGGTGATCGCGGGGCGCGCGGTTTGCCCCACCACTTGGCCTCGGCTCTGTGCAATACGTGGCGAGAAGACCGTTTGGGCTCCAGGAATAACACCCGCCCACCCGTTGGGAGTAAACATACTTGCTCGTTCACCGATCCCGATCGTATTGGATGTTCCGTCCGGGATATCTGCGATTCGGATAGGTGTGTTGCGATGAAAAATGCCATTAAATGGCTGCTGCTCGTACATCGCAGTGTAGGCAGGAGCATTGGCGGGATCGCCTCCCCCTAAGCAGCCGATGTAGCTGGCGTGAGCCAAGTCGTTCACTCCAAGGCTGGTGGGCCAAGGGGCGACAGGCGCGTCCCAGGCATCCGAAGGGCATTGAAACTCTTTCACCCGGGTACTGCGGGCGAGTTGATTGATGGGATTCGTGATGGGCAAATCAAAGTTGATCTGGCCGTGAAGATTTGTCTGTTCGATCTGCGGCAAGATCATTGCAAAGAAACTCCAGCCTGGACCGACCTCTGGAATAGGATCGTTGCCACCACCGGGCCATGTGCCGGTAACTCTTGAAATGAATCCCGGCGGAAATCTTCTGTACGCGGATTCGTAGTTGTGTAACGCCAGTCCCATCTGCTTGAGGTTGTTGCTGCATTGCATCCGACGCGCAGCTTCTCTCGCCGCTTGAACTGCAGGCAGAAGCAGACCGACTAGAATCCCAATGATGGCGATGACAACCAGCAACTCGACAAGCGTAAACGCAGTACGTGCGTGACGCACCATAATCTGTCTCCAGCACGAAGATGGGAAAGTTGACTAAAAACTTCCTGGCTTTCCTGGCTGGCTGGAAACGGCGAGAGGCCGTGTGGCTGGCTTGGTGGCTAATAAGGCAAATCCCGTAGGGATTGGAAGTAGTGGCAGGATAGCACGGAGCGATGCGGAGTCAAGACAACGGGAGGGCAGAGGTTTGGGGTCCCATCGTTTTCCACAACCGTTCGCCAACTTGACAATGGCCCATCGAACTTGAGCAACCAGCGCCATGTGGTCTTCTGCCTTCGGTGTGTTCCGTGTGTTCCGTGGTTCTTTGAACTTCGGTAGTAACCACGCTGAGATTGTTCGGTGGCGGTGCAGACTGCGTCAGCGAAGTCGACGGACTTTTGATAGACGAGAAGCT
>JALOQZ010000327.1 GCA_025459245.1 Pirellula sp. | reverse complement strand
CTGCTCAATCTGCTGAGCCAAACGATCGTCCTTTCGAAAGCGATGGAACATTACCACTTGGGGCGGAAGTAACGGAACCTATTCGTGCACCGAAGAACTCTTCATCTATCCCGCCGATCGACTATACGCTTTCGCGTGAATACTTTCGCAACGTCGCCCGATTGATCGCAGATGTCGCGAATGCCCTCGATTACGCACACCGACAGAAAGTTCTGCACCGGGATATCAAGCCAGCCAACTTGATTTTAGATCGCGATGGCATTGTTTGGATCACTGACTTCGGGCTGGCTCGACGCGTCGATACCGACATTGCAACGCGCACCGGTGAAGTGCTTGGAACTCTCCGCTACATGGCTCCGGAGCAGTTAGCCGGAAAGGGTGATCATCGCATCGACATCTACAGTCTAGGTCTTTGTCTCTTCGAGTTACTCGCTTTGCGACCAGCTTTCGAAACGCCAAAGCAGCGACTGCTGGACCCAAAAGTGTACTCGGCGATTCCAAGGCTTCGCAGTCTGAACGCAAATGTGCCTCGCGATCTGGAGACGATAGTACTCAAGGCCTGCGCATTGGAGCCAGCCGATCGATATCTGTCCGCAAGCGCTTTCGAAGTCGACTTGAGGCGCTTCCTGGACGATCGACCGATCTTGGCTCGCAAGGTGACTCGCTGGGAAAGTCTAGTCCGATGGAGTCGCCGAAACCCGGCGATCGCTTCGCTAGTCGCTCTTTCGGCCAGTATGTTACTCACGATTGCCGGAATACTGGCTTACACAAACCAAGTTCAGAAAGCATCTTTGACAGAGATCGAGAATCTTTACAGAGAGGCCGAGCAAAATCTGATCGAGAAAACGCAAGCCTTGGAAAACGAGCAAAGAGAAAAGGCGAGGGCGGAAGGGAATTTGCAACTAGCGATGCAAGCGTTTGATCAGATCATCGCCAACATATCAGCTCGAGGAAGCACCATTGCGACGGATATTGAATCGGAAGTGGATGACTCCTTCGAAGTGAGCGAAGCCGCGTTAAGCCAAGCCGATGTGACGTTGCTCGAATCGCTCCTTGGCTACTTTGAGAAACTGAGTCAGCAGAACGCAAAAGACCTTCGGCTGGAAACCGCATCGGCTCGCAAACGAGTTGGTGATCTCCAGTTTCGGTTGGGGAAACTGCCCGAAGCGGAGCAATCTTACTTGCAAGCGCTCGCGGAGTTTCAAGCATTGATCAAGAAAGTCGATGCTGCAACCGAGAAGCCTGATTGGGATCCTTTTGCATCCATTCACGCGCAAGCGGAGGTTTACCAGTCGTTAATGCTCGCGGCTGCGATGCAAACGAAAGCGATACCTGCGCTGCAGTACTACGAGCAAGCTCGCAAACTGCTGGAATCGAACGCAGCCTATGCCGCGTCCCCGGCAGGCCGATTCGATTTAGCTAGACTACTCAACAGTGTCGGCACACTGGCTTCGCGGATGCAAATGCAGGGAAGACCTCGCATGTTTGGGCCGCTGGGTGGTGGTCCTCCAGGTGGTGGCCCGCCTGGATTCCGACCACCCGATGGAGAGGGGCCACCTCCCGGAGCCGTCGGTGAATTGCGACAGCGCAAGGCGAGTGAGCTCAATCGAGAGGCACTTCGACTCCTCGAAGGGTTGGTTAACGAGGATTCGGAGAATACCGCCTATCGGTTGGCGTTAGCCCATGCACTTCGAGACGAAGTCCGATTGGAGCGGCAACGCGGGGATCGGGCGGCTGCAGACAAGGCGTTAGAACAATCGATTTCCCTTTTAGAAAAGCTGGTGGAGGATAATCCCAACTCCAATAAGTATTTGTATGAGCTTGCGGAGACACTGGTCTTAGTGGGGCCATTTCGATCGATGGAGAATTCGCTTCCAAGAGCGTTGGAGATCAGCGAGAAGCTGATCAGCGAGAATCCATCCAATCCAGCTTATCTGTCTCTAAAGGCAATGGCGCTCGTTCGCATGAGCGACGCTGGGCGCCCTGGAGTCCTTAATCTAGGACGGAACAAGCGAAGCCAGGAGTTGCTGGAGCAAGCTCTCGCGATCCAGCAAGGCCTAGTCGATCGATACGATGATGTCCCCATCTATACAGGCAACTTAGTGGATATCCTGGTTCGGCTATCGGACTTGGAATCGACCCCTGAGAAGTCGAAGGAGTATCGCGACCGAGCCATCGATTTGGTACGAACACGCAATCCGCGACTTGCTCCTCGCGACATTCAGCAGATAGTCGATCGATTAAGGGAGAGACGTCAGAACATGGAGATGCGCCCAAGACCAGGACCGGGGCCAGGACCGCCACCCTATTGAGCTTTTTTGGCTCGCGGGTGAGCCTTCAAATAGGCTTGCCGAATGCTGGACGTGCTGACGTGCGTATAGATTTGGGTTGTTCCCAAACTTTTGTGCCCCAGCATCTCTTGCACGCTGCGAATATCTGCGCCGCGATCGAGCAGGTGAGTGGCAAAGCTGTGTCGAAGCGTGTGGGGTGTGGTGCGAGTATCGAGCCCACACTCTTGGATGTACTTCTCGAGCATTCGTGCGACGCTGCGAGTGGTAAGTCGATTGCCAAACTTATTGACAAACGTTGCCTTCTCTTTGCTGTCTTCCGCCGATTTGGATCGCTGGCGAACCGGAAAATAGTCCTTCAACGCTTTCGCTGCAAATTTGCCAACCGCTCCAAATCGTTCTTTGCGACCTTTTCCTCGTACGCGAACCACACCTTCTTCGAAGTCGATATCGCGATCGTTCATACCAACCACTTCGCTCACCCGCAGCCCAGCGCTGTACATGACTTCCAAGATAGCTCGATCTCGTTTCCCCATGGGATCGGATTGGTCGGGAGCGTTCAGAAGCTGTTCAATTTCATCCCCGGTAAGGAAGTGAGGCAGTTTCCGCTGTCCTCTGGGATTCCGTAAAGGTTGCGCGGGATTGCTTTCGGCAAAACCTTGCCGCATTGCAAACTTGTAGAAACTGCGAAGCGATGCAAGCTTTCTCGCAATGCTTGTTTTAGCATAACCTGCATCATGAAGGGCGGAGACGTAACCGCGGAGATCGACGGGCGTTACTTCGGACGGCTTGATCTTCTTCGAGCCTTCGTCAGACAAGAAGTCAGCCATGTCCATCAAATCTTCGCGATAGGATTTGATGGTCAGATCGGAGGCGTTGCGTTCGACATCTAGGAACCGAAGGAATTGTGCGATCTCTGCATGCATGGACGAAAAGCTCTTTCGGGAAATCGAACGATTCATTAGCCGGTACGCGCTAGCGTCCGGTTGGGGGCCTCCCAACGGGACAAGCGTTTTGGTATTCGGGGCGACAACCGGGGGCTAGCGCCCTGCGGCTGATGGGTTGGTCTGTATCAGCCGGAACGCGCTGGCGTCCGGTTAACGGCGATTCGGAGCAACGGGCGTTTTGTGTTTGCGGTGGTAACGCCGGGCTAACGATCAAGTTCCCACCGCATAACTTTAGCACATTTCGTTTGGCTTGCTGAACATCGCTGAACGATTCCTCGACTCTGCACTGCGTTTTGCTAGCAATGAACCGCACGGCCAAGTAGTTTGGCAAACTGTAATCATTATTCCTTTTTTTATGTTTGGATAGTTCGGTACCCCATCGCCGATACAGTCTGTGAAGGCATCGGATTTTGGTACTCGTAACGATGGCAAAAACATGCTGCGAAGGCGCATTCGATCAGCCACTGTGGGTGGCTTTGTCCTGGGAACTATCGTTGCAGGGCCAAACCATCTCTTCGGGCAGACTAAGGACCGTGACGGCGTTGAGAAGCCGCGCATGCGTACACCTTCAATCCCCTTTGATGAACCAAAGTCGAATTTGGTCTTTGGGGAAGAGGGAGTTGACTCGGTTCCCGCTAAGATGCCAGCATCGATGCCGAAATCGCCAGCGAAGCTAGCAGAACTTCCCATCGTTGCTGCACCACCATCACCGCCGGTCGCTGTTCCAGCAAAGCAACCTGCTCAAAAACAAACCAATGCACCAAAGCCTGCGTCAAAGGAGCAACCGCCTCTCCTCTGGCAAATTGCGAACGCCGCGCACGTCCAAGTTTCTCCCTTCTTGATGTGGGTAGCTCCCCCCTTGGAGACTCCTACCGAGGTGAAACCCGATTCGCTACCCATTGCTCAGGTAGACAAGTCGGTGGATAGCCCGACGATGGCTGCGCTCAGTGAAAAGCAACCTGTCTCGGAAGCGATTGCCCAAGAACAGCAAGACGATTTGGAATTCGATCCTGGATTGCCACCTGTCGATCTTCTGAAATTAGAAGACGTTCGCGAGGCAGAACCCGTCATCAAGGAAAGCGTTGTCGCGACGAACGAAGAGGCTCCCAAGCGCCCCCGACCCGTTCGCATTCCTTTTGCCGGTACCGAAGAATCGGAAGAGCCGAGCCAGGAAACCGCGGTGACGGCCAAACCTGCTCCAGTCGTACCTGGCAAAGGATCTATCGCGGAGTTGGATGAAGAGCGTCGTCAGGAAGAACCTGCGATTGATGTTCCGTCTGCTCAGAATGGCAAAGAGGATCAGGGCGTCGATGCTCTTCTCG
>JALOQZ010000326.1 GCA_025459245.1 Pirellula sp. | reverse complement strand
TTTTGCCATTCTGGATTCTGGATCTGCGCACCGGAACATGATCTTGTATCGCCGTGCAGCCGTGAGTCGAGGATTCTGTCGATAGTCACGGGGCAGGAAGCCATCCGGAAGGTTGGCAGAAAGATGGTGGACAAAAGGATATCAGACTGTGGGAGGGGCACCCATTTTTCTGCCGCTCATTTTTTGCCATGCTATTCGTTCATGGGTTCGTTTGCATCTGTTGAGATATCGGTGCCTTTGGTAGGTGTCATATCTGGCTCATGCGAGTCGTTTTGTTTCGGATAACGACCCGCCTTCTTGAGAGCTTGCGCCAGCAATACTTCGATTTGCGAGTTGGTGCTGCGCAGTTCCTCCTCTGCCCATCGACGGAGAGCATCGAGGGTTTCGGGAGGAAGCCGCAGTAGGAAGGAATCTCGCTTTGCCATCCGCTTGATTGCACCCGTTAGTTGTGGAGCGTTCCTGTGTTGACCACGGGTTGAGCATGGCGATCAGAACAGAGGACGACAAGCAAATTGGACACCATAGCCGCTTTTCGTTCATCATCGAGTTCGACGATTTTGTCGCGGCTCAAGTGCTCGAGAGCTTGCTGCACCATACCTACCGCACCCTCGACAATCTTGGTTCGGGCTGCGACGACGGCAGACGCCTGTTGTCTTTGCAGCATCGCGGCTGCGATTTCTGCAGCGTAGGCAAGATGACTGATTCTCGCCTCGATGACTTCCACGCCTGCTTTATCGACGCGCTCTTGGATATCGTGTTGCAGTTGGTCGCTGATCTCTTGAGTATTGCTGCGCAACGAGACTTCGTGGTCGTGGCTATCGTACGGATGTCGTGTTGCCAAGTTTCTCAGGGCAGCTTCGCTTTGCACACCGACATAATCCTCGTAATCATCGACTTCAAAGAGAGCTTCCGCGGTGTTGACAACACGCCACACGACGACGGCGGAGATTTCGATTGGGTTTCCATCCCGATCGTTGACCTTCGATGGTCGCCCGTGCGTGCGGGTTTTCGGTGTGATGATGACACCTTGTTTGTCTTTCGTTTCTCCTACCGAAGTCGAGCCGGTCTCGAAGTTGCGTACACGCAGCGAAATCGACTTCTTCGAGTAAAACGGATTCACCCAGAAGAACCCCGATTGCTTAATCGTCCCCTTATAGCTCCCGAAGAGGAGCAAGACCCTCGATTCATTGGGTTGGATGGCGAGGAACCCGAATAGAGCGATGAAGGTCACGGTCGCAATTCCGCCGACTCCCAGGAAAAGCAAGATATTCATTATCTCAGAACGTTCGTCGACCGCCGAAACGGTCGCGGCGAAGGCGGTTATCGTCCCCAGGAAACCCAGGATTACCAAGGTCAACGGGAACCAGCCCGCTATCGGCTGGAAGCTTTTTTCGATCGTGGGATTGTTCATTCAGGATTCCTTCTACTCGGTTGAAATAAAAGATAGCATAGAGATATCACCATGATATCACTTGGCGGAGAAAGTTCGAAGTTTTGGCGCGCTTGTTGGCCAGAAATTGCTTATTTTTAGGGGGCGTCCAAAAGGGGGGAGCTAAACTGGAGGGTGCTCAACGCTTCCGCACGCCCACCTGCTTCTCCGAACTTGTCACGATTGTCATCTGAGTGGAACGTCTATGCTGCGGTTTTGTCCTTTGCAATTGGCTGGCTTCGTCGCTTCCGTCAGCTTTGCGACAGCTCCTTACTGCCTATCGCAAGATCCGTTTGGGAATGACCCGGGAGCGACGGCGGAAGAACCGGTTTCTTCGTCGCCATCCAATGCGACAGCAAGTCCGATCGGCGCGATCGACGTGTTTGAACGCAACGCAGTTGTCCTCTCTCTTCTAAGGACGCCTCCTAACGAACCGGCTGGCTTGGCACGAGCCATTCAGTTGACCGCCCGAATCCGTCGGTGGGATGAAGTCGCCCGTTGGTTACAAGTTACAGAAAAAGCTGGGCTAGACGAAATCAAAGCTCATGCGATGGTGGACGAGGTTGGAGCGAAAGTGTTTCAAGGGCTTCAGTCCCCCTTAATTCCGCTTGATGCACCGAACAAGCAGATCGTCGCTCGCATTCTCCAGTTAGCAGACCAGTATCGGCTCAATCCTGCGATGATCGCGCAGAATGTGACGCGGCTCCAAAGCGATGATACGAGCGTCTGGAAATCCGCTTTCGGTGTGATCCAGTCGACGGGCTATACGGGCGTCCAAAGTTTTTTCAGTGCAATGATGCGGCAAGGTGCTCCCGCTCCCAATGCAGCGATGTGCGAAGCATTACAGCGACTTGGTGAGCCTGCTAAAGATGCTTGGGTGGCTGGTATGAGAACGCCTCACGCGGACGTGAAGCGAAACCTTGTTTTACTTGCCGCCGGTTCTCGCGACGATCGTTACAACAAAGAGCTTGCTTCGCTCTTCAGCAATCCAGAGAGTTTGCCCGAAGATCTTCGCGATGTGGCGAACAAGTGGATGAGCCGAAGCTCGGCACGAACGAGGGACGAATCGCTTCTGGAGCATTCCTCGGCGAGGCTTCGAACGCTGTTGAGTCAGTATGGTAAGGTTCAGTTCGAAAACGACGCTGCGACTTCGGTCCGGTGGATTCTCGAGCAAGACGGGCGTTCCTTGTCGATGCGCGACTGCACGCCAGCAGAAGAGCTTTGGTTGCGTATCGAAGGAGAGGCAGAGATCTCGCTTCAATCAGGCTCGAGCGCCGGATTGGATTCTGCAGTCGCTGCCGCAGTCGTTCTTCAAGGGGATGACGGCGTTCCTTCAACGGGATCGCATCTGACTCTCGGCTCCAAGATTCCTTTGTTGGACCGACACGAATTCGCTTGTCTCGTATGGGACGCTGCTATCCAGTATCGGCTTGCGACAGCCCAACGAGTGGTTGCTGATCAACTGGGGCGTTTTGCTAGTCCTATGCCCATCGAAGTTCGCGACCGACTGGTGCAAGGGCTTGATTCAGGCTATCCCTCAGTCCGTTATGCGAGCGCTGCGAGCCTGATGCAGTGGATTTCGTTAGGGGCCGAACAAGGCACTTCGAATGAGAGCTTTCTCGGGCGTGGAAAGCTGGATCGCGTCGTAGCCGAGATGTCTCAGCTATCGACCAAGCGAAAGGCGATGGTTGTCGGTGGAAGTAGTTCTCTTCGCTCCCATTTGCGTTCTCTCTTGGAATCGTTTGATTACGAGTGCGAAGAATTCTCCAATGCGGGAGCGACGATTGCTCGATGCAAGGAGGGAGCGCCGGTGGAGGAGATCTACATTGTTTCCCGAACGTTGGAGATGGATTTAGGGCAGCTTGTTCAGCGGATGCGCGGAACGCCGACCGCGTCCTCAATCCCAATCGCCGTGCTTGCGGAGTCCCTGAGCAGTTCGGAGCTTCGAATCTTAGATTTAGAGCCGCAAGTCGTATTGGGAAGCGTGCCACCGGACGAGACCTTCATGCAGGACATCCTGCGTAGAACGCGGGTTGCAGCGGCGGCTACCCCGATGGCGGACGAAGACAAGATATTCTGGCGAGAGGTGGCTGGCAACTTTCGCGAGGTGCAGCTCGGGAAGCTCGTAAAGGCGCCAAAGCCTCCAGTGCCGTCGCGGGTTCCCCAAACTCCCGTGGGACAGCGTGAACTCCTCCTTAAGGTTATCGACGGCACACTGCCCCTGCCCGATCGCGAGCAGGCTAGCCAACTTTTTGTGCAATCGCTTCGCCAATTTGGACTTCAGGTCTCTTCCGAGACGGCTGATGGGCTGTACGATGTGTATAACGAACGAGGCAAAAACGAGGTGGATACTCGTAGATTGCTGAGTCGGATGCTGGATGCGATCGAAGCCAGTCGCGGGGAACGCGATTGGAGCTCGACTGCTCCTTAACGCAGCAACCGTTCGCCTTGATGGGCGAGATTGCTGTGTTGTTTCGTCAGCTTCAGAAAAGTCGGAACTCCATGGCAGGAATCAGGCAAGACAACGGATCGCAGCGAGTCACCGCTGGTACGTTGCTGCCAGGCGTCATTGGATCCTCCCCTGCCATGCAGGATGTGTTTCGAATCACACGTCGTGTTGCTCCGAGCAACGCATCCGTACTGCTTTTGGGCGAAACAGGTTCAGGCAAGGAGGTAATCGCCAACGCGATACACCAACTAAGCGGTCGGAACAGCGGTCCGTTTGTCAAAGTGAATTGCGGTGCCCTAAGCGAAAGCTTGCTAGAAAGCGAGCTTTTCGGGCACGTAAGAGGTGCGTTCACAGGTGCTGTCAGCAACCGCGCAGGAAGATTCGAAGCCGCTCACTCGGGTACGATTTTCTTGGACGAAATCAACAGCACGTCGATGCATCTCCAGGTCAAGCTGCTGCGGGTACTCCAACAAAAGCAATTCGAGCGAGTGGGGGATACCGAAACCGTCTCGGTCGATACACGCGTTATCGCTGCGAGCAACCGGGACTTGGCAGAAGAAATCAAGCACGAACGGTTTCGGGAGGATTTGTATTGGCGGCTCAATGTCGTTCCGATCGAGATACCTCCTCTGCGTAAACGAAGGGAAGATATCCCAGCGCTCGTCGGGCACTTTCTGCAGGTCTATAGTGC
>JALOQZ010000325.1 GCA_025459245.1 Pirellula sp. | reverse complement strand
ATGGTGCCAGTGATAACGACTTGCTTGAGGATGTCATCGGCGACCGCTTGGACACCTAGCCCGAGTTGATCGATCACCAATTTTACTTGCGTCGCTTTGGCGTAATCGATCGGGTAGACGATGGCCACTTTCTGCATACCGGGTGTAGCGGAATCGCTTAACGCAGTCATTAGCTTGGCGATTTCAGCATGAGTCTCTTCATCTGCTGTCACTAAAAGCCGAGCATTTTTAGAATCGACGTTCACACGTGCTTT
The DNA here is from genome assembly GCA_025459245.1 of Pirellula sp. GTDB lineage: Bacteria > Planctomycetota > Planctomycetia > Pirellulales > Pirellulaceae > JBKCUI01. The sequence continues at coordinate 4,316 of JALOQZ010000325.1, read as the reverse complement.
GGTGAGCAAGGGAGCGAGTGTCGTTTGCAACACTTCCGCCGTCATTCCTTTTACTGTGTAATTTTCGAGCCGCGTGGGAGATTTTCTTGGGAAGTTCTCGTGGAAGAGTTCGAGTCGTGCGGCGAGCTTGGTGTGAGTGGGCTCTTCTGCGACAACGGTAAGCGTCTTGCCTTCGGTATCAATGGTTATTGTGGCATCTGCGAATTCGGCCGTCAGTATTTGCTGAACGAGTGTTACATTTTGGAAATCCACTTTGTACGTTTTGGGTAGCTTCGGGTCTGGAGTTGGCAAGGGCGTATCGATCCCCTCGAGGAGCTTGCTAAACTCATCGTGCTGTTCTGCGGTGCCCCATACGTAAAGCTCTCGTTTGTCAGGGCTGTCGAGTAGTTTCACGGTGCTGAGCTTTTGAGGTAGTTCGCTTAGCATGGACCGGCGATTAATTTGCGACTTGGATAGCGTGTAGATGCGAAGCAAACGATCCAATGGTTTAGGAATCTGCTCGATCAACGAGGTTAGGTTCGTCTCAAGCTTTTGTAGATCTTCGGGGGAACTCAATACGGTTAGCTTGCGGCCCTCTTCATCAAGCCATGTGGTGGCACTCGGTGCGATCTTGGCCACTACGGTCAACCAAGCGGCCGTTGCTGGCCGATCGAGTGGGAACGAACGAAGCTTTACGTTGCCGTTCGAAGACGCGAGCTTCCAACTATCGATGATTTCAGTGACGAGTTGCAACTCCTCGGCAGAGCCTCGAACGATAAGGCTACCGGCAGTCGCATTAGCTGCGATTTGAATGTTGGGCATAATGGACTTGAGCGAAGGCTCTACGGTCGTAAGCATCTTCGGATCAAGTTCAAAGGACTTCATGCTCTTACCCGTTTCTTCTACCGGATAGATATCGAGTTTGGCCAAATCATCGCGAACGATTTGCTGTTGTTCCGGAGATGCGGAGACGAGAATTCGGTCAGAAACAGGTAGGACAGAGGCTTCGGGTACGAGAGCTTGGACGTGTTTGACGATCTCGAGAATGGCTGTTGGCGGCACTCGATAGGCCATGGCCCGATTTTCTGGCAACTGCGAGTGGCTCGCGATCATTTGATCGAGAGCCGATTTGATGGCCGCTTGCTGGGTTGGAATAACATAGGCACTTAAGACATTGGTTTTAGCATCGACGGTGATTTGGTTGCTGGGTACGAGTGCTTGAATGGTTTTCAGCGTTGCTGCCGCATCGAGTCCCGCAATGGGGTACGCGGCGAATACGGGTTGTGGAGGAGGTGGTGGTGGTTCAGGTTTTGGTGGGCGTGGCGGTACAGGAACGGAAGCAATGAGTTCGTTGATCGTCTTCATCTTGCCAGCATTCTCGACGACCAGTAGCTGTCCACCTTGTGCGAGCGGAATGGCTCGTCCAAAGTCGCTCAAGTAAGGTTTGACTTCATTAAGGACGGACTCGATAGGTCGGCCACCTAAAGGGAAGATGACGCTGACCAGCTCGAATTTACCACGCTCGATCAGTTTGTCTTGCGTGACCCGAGGAATTAGTTCGAGCGGAATGGAGTCCCCAAGCTCCATGACAACGAGCATCTTTTCGCGACGTACCAACGCGAATCGACGAGTCATGAGGACACTGTTCAGAAGATCGATTCCTTCGCTAGGCGTGTACTCTCTGACATCCATGTAAGTGAACGAACCTGGTGGAATACGATCCATGACCAGCGTAAGATCTTGTTGTTCGGCGAACCATGCGAGCACCTCATCCCACTTCATATCGCGAAACTGAAATTTGAGCTTTTTAAGGGGCTCTAGATTGGCGAACAAAGCTCGTTGTTCATCGGTGAGTTGGGCCAAGGATTTTTGGTCGAACTCGGCTGCGATTTTTGCTTTTTCCGTTGGTTCGGTAGCAGCCGCCACGGCGGTCGTTTTTTCCTGAATGTTCTTTTGGATTTCGGCCCGTTGGGCGTCGGTCAAGCTGAGCTTGTCTGCTACATCGGGGTGGATCAGTCGAGTGATATCGTTGGTTTGGCCGTTTGCTGGTCGTGTTGCCAACGACATGCATACGAGCATGGCGACGATCCGAATTGATGTAAATTTCCAACGTTTCATGCGAAAACGGAGGTTGAGGGGGGATCGGGAAGGGAGCTGACTCATTGCAGAAAATTCTTAGCGGAGGGTGGCAGAATGGGGTGCGCCACGAGGTGGGATTGGACGCGACGGTTCGTCACGCACCCCGGATTATAGTCGGTCTCAGCCGTCCATTGTGCCAAAAAAAGAAAATTCACCCCGCCCAGTAGGCCAACAAGAGAGTTAGTTGCCGGCTTTTTCTTTGGCCATTTGTTGGAGGCCGCGCAAGTCGAGTTTGCCAGTGCCTAAAATGGGAATAGCATCGACTTTAATGAAGCAATCTTCGGCTGGGATGAAGAGATTGGGAAGCCCCATCTCCCGTAGTTTCTTCGTGATCTCGGATGGCGTGGCGTTGATATCGGTGTGCAACACGATCAATTTCTCACCCTTTTTCTCATCAGGTACGCTCGATACGGCGACCGATAGAGCTCCCTCGTTGTCACCCACGATTTGTGTAATGGCTTCTTCCACTTGAATGTGCGGAACCATTTCACCACCAATCTTGGAAAAACGGCTCAATCGACCTGTGATGAATACGAAGCCATCATCGTCGATGTGCCCAACGTCTCCTGTCGTATACCAGCCATCTTTCAATACCTTGGCTGTGAGTTCTGGTTGCAGGAGATAGCCACTCATAATGTTCGGGCCACTGATTTGAACCATGCCCGTTTCATTGGTGTTGATCACTGTTCCATCATCGAGCGATACCACTCGCACACTAACACCTGGAATCGGTTTTCCAACAGATCCTTCGCGCAAGCCCGATTTGGGATCCGGAGTTGTTGCCCGACTCGGCGGCAGATTCACACAAGCCACCGGACTGGTCTCCGTTGCCCCATACCCTTCGACGGGACGCACTCCAAATCGTTCCTCAAAGATATCGAACAAATCGAGTGGCATCTTCTCAGCACCGACTACGACTACTTGTATCGATTTGAATTGCTCAGGTTCAATCCGCCTTGCATAAGATCGAACAAAGGTAGGTGTTCCCAAGAGCACGGTCGATTGATTCGTTTCCACCAGCTTGGCAATTTGACGTGGCTCGAGGGGATTAAAGTGATAGGCTGCCGACGAGGGCAACGTTAGAGCACCCCAAAGAGTCACGGTGAAACCAAACGAATGAAAGAATGGCAGCACGCCAAGAAAGTTGTCGCTGTCTAAGACTCGAATGAATTCATTAAAGCCTTGAACGTTCGATGCAACGTTATGAAATGTGAGGGGCACTCCTTTGGGATTACCGGTCGAACCTGAGGTAAAGATAATCGTGATCAAATCATCAGGCTTGCAATCGTTGAGCCCTAGCATTCTGTGCAACAGAAACTGTGGCATAAATTTTGCATTGATCAAACTGGTGACTTTATCGAGCTGGGTTGCCTTTTCTTTCATCTCCTCCAAGTACACTAGCTTCGCATTTGGCTTGAGCCCGAATTTCTCCATCGCCTTGGAACTGGTGATGATCTTCTTAATGCCAGCTTGTTCGATACACGCGTTAACGATTTGATCGGAGACGGTGTAGTTCAAATTGATCGCCACCCGCTTACCAAGCGACAACGCGATGTTCGTGACAGCAGCGGGCACGGTTGGAGGGAGCAATACGCCGACGTGCTTATCATCTGCATCGAGCACATCTCGTTCAAAGATTCGCTTCAGCACAAGCGACTTGAGCAATAGATCCGTACCGCTAAGCGATGCACCCGTCGAATCCGCGACCTTCTTCTTAGCCCCCTTTTCTCTACAACGTCGAATCACGAGCTTGAGAAGATTCCAATCCCACTGGTTTGCGTAAGGGGTGGTCGAGATGGCTGGTTTAGGCATAGTTTTCGAATTTATGGAAAGGAAAGATGGAAGAGGTGTGGGACTCGTTGCGTCGTCCACTACCACGAGCAATATAGCAACTGCGTTGGGAAAGGCGTAGATGGGGAACGAGGCGTCCAATCTCTTGGCGAGATCGGCTACCACTAATCAGAAGTCCAATATCTTGGTGAGATTGGTTAGGCGACGAACTGGGGAGCAGCCGCGACGGCGAAGAAGCTATTGCTGATCGCCTCCCCGATGTCGTTCAACTGGCCTTGCAAATCGTCGATAAACTCGTGCAACCCGGTATCCATGACTTCGTCGATATGCAAATAATCCAGTTCGCTTCGTAGCCGACCTAGCAATTGCTCGGGTGGATTATTGAAATTCCCTGTCGTTCCACCCGT
>JALOQZ010000051.1 GCA_025459245.1 Pirellula sp. | reverse complement strand
TCATTTAGGGCCGGTAGAGAGGCATCTATGGGCCACCCCAACGCCCACTGCAGCTGCAACTGTGCGCGATTGAAGCTCGCGACCGCTTGAAGGTAAGCCCTCTGAGCTGTCTCCAACGCTTGAATCGATTGCAACGCTTCAATCGGCAACCCCTGACCATCGCGAATCCGCTCCATATTGCGACGATACGAATCGCTCGCGCTCGCAATTGCTCGCTCCGCCACACCGATCTGCTGCCTTCGCATTGCGACTTGCACGTTCGACTCTGCCACTTGCTGCGCAACAAGGTCCATCCAACGCAGCTTTTCGAAATTGGCCTGTTGTACTTGCGCACTTCGCTCGCGCCGTGCACCCGACTCGCCGAATCCCAAGTTACGTGTTTGCCAAACCATCATGGCATCGACATCGTAGCGACCTCCGAAGTTCTCGGCGTTGCTGCCGAGCCCGCCGCCAAAACTGGTGGTGCTGAAGCCGAGCAAGACACTGGGGACAAACGGCGAGTACTTCTCTCGCTTGAATGCTTCGCATGCGGCGGCTACGAGAGCCTGCGATTCTTTCAATTCAGGACGAACCGTCAGTCCTGTCGCAATTAACGCTGCTTCCTCGGTATTCGATGGCGCCAACTCTAAAGGAACGATGACCGGCTCCTGCGGCAGAAGCTTGCTGGTCATTGGCACACTTAACTCGCGAGCCAATCGTGTCGACGCAACGAGTTGTCTTTCTTGCGCTGATAATTGGCGTGATTCTAAGAGTGAAAGCTCGGTTGCCGTCCGGTCTGCGTCCGATTTGAGCCCTTCGCCTATGTCCGCATAATCCCGTGTGATCTTTGCCAACTCGGCGAAACGTGCGAAGGACTGCGAGATGATTTCAGAATCTTGATACGCCTCGAGAAGCTCGATGTAGGCCAGCCCACCGTTGAGCAATTGTTGATTCAAGACCGCGTTTGCCGCATGCCCGCGTGCCCAAGCCGTTTTCTCCGCCGCTTTTGGCAGGAACAAAGCATCCGCCAAATGAAACTGCGCTACAACGCCAGGCTGCGTGGGGGAGCCGGCCGCAACCGCCCCAGCACCAAGTCCGTAATTCATCGAGTTCAAATTCACATCGACGATGGATCCATCAACCCCTTGATAATTACCGTCTCGTCTTCGGTAATTGAATCCGGATTGAATGCTTGGCAGCCACATCACCTTGGCTCGATCCAGCCGGGCATACGCTTCTTGAACACGCCATTGGGCAAGCCCGACGACCGGATGCTGTCCTCCAATCATTGCCAATGCCGTCGGTAAGTTGATCGGCATGGCATTCGGGTCGCCTGTGGCCGCGGAGGGTACGTCGCCCGGGCTTGATCCCGCTTCCATCGGTGCAGCCGCAGGCATCGGTGCAGCCGCAGGTAATACATCTGGGGCTAACGTGACCAAGGATTGGTCCTCTGAGCTTGCATCGATACCTCCCTCTTCGGACTTTCGAAACGATGCCATGCTTACAACCGAGATCATCTCGCTGTGCCGATCAACTTGCTGCCCCGAATTTGCCACGCGAGCGTCGGGTTCCCGCACCGTTTCTTGAACACTCTTTCGGGGGATTGCAGGCTTGGAAATCATCGGATTGGAAACCGGAGAGGTTGACTGCGAAGCGCATCCTCCGAGGATAAGCAAGCCAGAGAGTCCTCCAGTCCACGTCAAGTAATTTCTCTTCATTTCGTGGATTCCCTCCCTGCTGATTTCATTCCAACATCCGTTTGGACTGCTTGTATGGAATCTTTTTCGGTATCCGATAATTCGGTCGCGAGAATCTGTGAGGAGGAATTGGTGTATTCCTACGTGTGTGGTGTCCATGAAAACGGATGCACGAACTAGAATGATAAGCACGGTTTGGAAAAGCTTGCCGCCTGGTGGAAAACGATCGACTGGGTAATCCATGCGGGCTTGGTTTGTTTCGTAGGTCGACTGGGAATTCGTTTGAATGCAACTCATCCTTTCAGCAATGCGCCGTCCCGCTACTGTGATGGTGCTGGTTCTGAGCCTTGCTCTTGGATGCTTCTTGGCCGTCGGCCCAGCGATCTTTCAACAGTTCAAATGGTCTTATCCATCGGGACTCCCTCGCGGGATGGAAGTGGACATCTTTCCCAAACTGAACCTCCCCGTCATCTACGTTTGCCAACCCTACGGCGGGATGGATCCGGCCCAGATGGAAGGCTTCTTAACAAACTATTACGAATACCACTTCCTCTACATCAGTGGCATTCACCACGTCGAGTCGCGAAACGTGCAGGGTACAGCTTTGATGAAGCTGTACTTTCACCCCGAGACGAACATGGCGCAAGCCATGGCGGAGACCATCAATTACGTCAACCGTTCGCAGGCCTTCATGCCCCCCGGAACGGTCTCGCCTTTCGTCATGCGATTCGATACGGGATCGGTCCCGGTAGGCTATCTCGTTCTATCCAGCGACACTCGCAGCATTGCCGAGATTCAGGACCTCGCCCTTTTCCGTGTCAGGCCGATGTTTTCGAGCTTGCCCGGCGTATCCGCTCCGCCCCCGTTTGGTGGTAGTGCACGTTCGATCGTTATCACGGTCGATCCCAAAAAGTTACAGTCCTATAGCATGTCACCGGACGAAGTCATTGTTTCTCTCACTAAGGGAAACACGCTCAGTCCATCGGGAAACATCCCCATCGGAGACAGCTATCCGATCGTTCCAGTAAACTCCGTCGTCAAAGATCCTCAACAACTGGGATCGATTCCGATTCGGATGGGTGAGAACCCTGTCTTTTTGAGAGATGTCGGTACGATCCAAGACTCTGCAGATGCGCCGGCAGGCTATGCGTTGGTCAACGGCAGAAGGGCCGTTTACATTTTGGCGACAAAGCGTGCCGAAGCGTCCACATTAAGCGTGATCAACAATATCAAAGACGCAATTCCCAAGATGAAGGAAGCGTTAGGGGCCGACGGCGAAGGGATCGATGTCCGTTTTGAATTCGATCAATCACCTTACGTGACACGGGCAGTCGGCGGGGTGGTCGGCGAAGGAGTATTAGGGGCATGTCTCGTCGGGTTGATGATCCTGCTCTTCCTCCGAGATTGGCGAAGCTCGTTGATTGTCGTTCTCAACATTCCGCTATCGCTGTTCGCGGCCGTCCTAGCGCTTTGGATCACCGGACAAACGATCAACTTAATGACCCTTGGCGGCTTGGCTCTGGCAATCGGTATCTTGGTCGATGAAGCAACAGTTTCGATGGAGAATATCCACTCCCATCTGCAGCGAGGCGTGCCCTTAGCCCGCGCCGTGCGCGATGGATCCCTCGAGACAATTCTTCCTCGACTGCTGGCGATGCTCTGTATCTTGGCAGTATTCATTTCCTCATTCTTCATGCAAGGGGCTGCGCGGGCACTGTTCGTTCCCCTATCGCTCGCGGTCGGCTTTTCCATGATTGCCTCCTATTTCCTGTCCAGTACGTTCGTGCCTGTCATGTCGGTTTGGCTGCTAAAAGGAACTCATGGGCCGAATGGAAACGCTCATGGATCAGCACCCGATTCATGGTTTGATCACTTCCGGCAGAGATACGAGAACGTACTACGGAGCTTGATTCAAGTGCGATGGGGGATCGTCGCGCTCTATTTGGCTCTCTGCTTTGGCATTGTGGGATGGGTAGCACCGAGCTTAGGACGTGGAGTCTTCCCTGTTGTCGACGCCGGACAGTTTCGACTGCGAATGCGAGCTCCCGATGGAACACATATTGAGAAATCGGAGGCGCTCGCCAAGCAAGCACTTCAACTTATCGGGGATGAACTTGGTCCGGACAACATCGATCTAACGCTCGGCTATGTCGGGATGATTCACTCCAATTTCCCTGTGAATGCGGTCTATCAATGGTCGCGAGGGCCAGAGGAAGCGATCCTCTACATCGATCTGCGCGAAGGTCTCCATCTACCCGATGAAATGCTCAAAGAACGGGTGCGCAATCGTCTCGCGAAAGAAATGCCGGACGTCCGATTCTCGTTTGAACCATCCGATATCGTCAACGAAGTCATGAGTTTCGGCTCTCCCACTCCGATCGAAGTCGTCGTGAGCGGCGCAGACTTTGCCAAGAATCGAGACTTTGCCGAGAAACTGAAAGCCGAATTGGCTAGCATCCCAGCGCTGCGAGACATCCAATTGGGACAATCGATGGACTACCCGACAGTTCAAGTCAACGTGGATCGTGAAAAGGCGGGTATGGCGGGCTTGACCCCCGTTGATGTTTCTCGCGCTCTCGTGACAGCGACTTCATCGAGCCGTTTTGTAGTCCCTAACTATTGGGCCGAGCCGAAAAGTGGCGTTGCTTATCAGGTCCAAGTGGAAATACCTCGCCCAGTCGTCCGCTCGCCCTATGAAGTGGAAACGATCGGCTCCGTAGAACAGCTTGGCCGGATCCCCCTTCGAAAAACAGAATCAAGCCAAGTATTGATCAGGGACATCGCATCCATCGAACCTGGAACCATGCCAGGCCAATACGATCGATACAACATGAAGCGTCAAGTCACACTGACAGCGAACATCTCCGGTGCAGACCTTGGTTCTGTCTCCACGCAAGTGGCCGAAGCGATCAAACGAGCGGGGGCCGCTCCGACAGGAAGCACTGTTGAAATTCGAGGTCAAATACCTCCAATGCAAGAAATGCAGTCGGGGCTCGCGATCGGATTGTTGCTGGCCATCATCGCTGTATTTCTTCTCCTCACAGCGAATTTCCAATCGATACGATTGGCTCTGGTGACGATTTCGACCATACCAGCCGTCGTGGCAGGCGTAGTTCTGATGCTCTATATCACCAAGACCACGATCAATATTCAATCATTTATCGGTGCCATCATGGCGGTCGGCGTGGCGATGGCGAATGCCATTCTGCTAGTGACGTTCGCGGAAAAGCGACGCACCGAAGTGACCGATGTATCCCTGGCTGCGGTAAGCGGGGCAGGAAGCCGGTTGCGTGCTATTATGATGACGAGCCTTGCGATGATCGCAGGGATGCTGCCTATGGCACTGGCGCTCGGCGAGGCGGGCCAACAGAACGCACCGCTTGGTCGCGCCGTTGTCGGTGGCTTGATCGCGGCAACCTTCGCGACGTTGTTCCTCCTTCCTATTGTCTTTACTTTGTTGCAGTCCAAAGCGAGCTTGAAGTCCGCGTCGTTGGACCCCGATGATCCTGAGAGTCGATACTATGCGGTTTAACTGGAAAGAGTCCACTGGGCGATGGAGCTTCGCGTCTCTTGGGTTATGCGTAAGTCTGTTGGGTTGCAACGCTCCGAATTCCACTCCAGACGGAATAGATTCCGCGAGCGCGAAGCCATCGGCTTTGGATCGTGTCTCGGCAGGTCCCCCAGCCAAGAAGACGTTGAAACTGTTCACCGAACAACCGGGAAGAGTGGAGGCGTTCGAATCGGTCCCCATCCTTTCCAAGATTTCAGGATATGTATCTTCGGTCCATGTTGACATAGGTGATCCTGTCAAAAAGGGGGATGTTCTGATTCGTATTCACGCGCCGGAATACCAGGATCAAGTAAACCAAAAGAAGGGTGTTCTGGGACAAGCGGACGCCCAAATCAAGCAAGCGGAGGCGGTCCTTTCCGCTGCAGAAGCTGCAGTCCAATCGGCCAAGGCTTTAGTGGCGCAGTCGGAAGCGAGCTTAGCTCGAAACGATGCCGAGTTCGCCCGCTGGGAATCCGAGAATCAGCGAATTCAACAATTGGTTGAAAAAGGATCGGTTACTTCGAAGCTTGCCGATGAAACGAAAAGCCAATTCGAAGCCGCTAGGGCTTCCAAAATCGAGACATTGGCTGCGATTGAGTCGGCCAAGGCGATGGAACAAGAGGCAATCGCAAAGGTCCGCACAGCTGTGGCCGATGTGGAAGCGGCTCGTGCCAAGCGGAAAGTGGCTGAAGCAGAGCTGCAGCAGACCGAGACCATGTTGACTTATACCGAGCTACTGAGCCCTATGGATGGGTATGTGACTGCTCGCAACGCCGACCCCGGTCACTATGTTCAACCTGCTGGCTCCAGCAATGCACAACCATTGATGACCATCGCCAACGTGAGCAAAGTACGCGTCTTTGTCAACGTGCCGGAGAGCGAAGCCGTTTGGGTCGACGCTGGTTTCAATGATCCAACCAAAGGAGACTCGGTAACCATCGTCGGACAAGCGGCGGCAGGAGGGCTCACACAGGCGAAGGTAACGCGGACTCGTCTCGAACTCGACCCACAAAGCCGCACCTTGGCAACCGAGATCGATTTGGACAATCAAGATCTCAAATGGCTGCCCGGCGCTTTCGTCACTGCCAAGATTCTGCTCGAAGAACGCCCCGATGTGCTCACTCTTCCTGTAACGGCTATGGTGAAGGATGGTGATGCAACCGTTTGCTGTATCGTGGTAAACGGCAAAGTGGAATACAGGAAAATCGAACTAGGACTTCGAGTTGGAAACGAAGTTCAAATCGCATCCGGCCTCGATGGCACCGAGATGGTGGTGCTCGTTCGCGCCGGTTCGCTCCGCCCCGGTCAGTCCGTCGAAATCATCGCGCCGCCAGCGCCGAAGTAATCACGCTAACGGAGCTGCTCGATCATGTCGAGCGTTGCAGATTCGACCGCGCGGGTCCAGTCGGCTGCTGAAGCGTATTTCGGGTTTTCGTGTGCGAAGATAATGCCTCGGGAGCTGTTGACGACCGCTCCCAATCCTTGGGCATCCAACCCATGCTTTACATCATCGGCCGACCCACCTTGGGCTCCGTACCCGGGAATCAAAATCCAAGCGTTCGGCATTCTTCTCCGCATGGCGATCAACTGTTCCGGATAAGTCGCTCCAACAACGCAGCCGATCGATCCATAGACGTTGGGAGCATCGGCTGTCTTGATAGCTTGCTCCTGCACGTAATCAGCCACTCGTTCGGAAATGGTTGCACCGTCGATGGAGAGGTCTTGCATAAAGCCACTTCCGGGATTGGAAGTCTTTACCAGAACGAAGATGCCAGCATCCGCTTCTTTGCATCTCTCGACAAACGGATCGAGCGAGTCTCGGCCCAGATAGGGACTGACCGTAAGAGAATCGGCTCCGAAAGGGCTGTTCGATCCCAAGTATGCCTTTGCATAGGCGGTCGCTGTGGTGCCTATGTCATTTCGCTTGCCATCGAGAATGACCAACACACCCTTGGACGCAGCATAACGAACCACTCGCTCCAAAACCACTACGCCCGAGGGGCCGAGCTCTTCGAAGAAGGCGCTCTGTGGCTTCACGATAGGCACGAGAGGAGCAACCACATCGATAATCGCGAAGCAAAAGGATTGATAAGCCTCTGCTGTCGCTTGCCATCCATGCACCGAAGGATCGATCCGCAAAGAACCAGGTAGCTGTTGCCAACGAGGATCAAGCCCCACGCATACAGGATTCTTTTTGGTAAGAACCGCCGAAGTCAATCGTGAACCAAAGCCCATAGGTGCTGTTTCGTGGTGAGTGAAAAAAGAAATTCGTTGCAAGGAAAAAAGAGAATCTATTTTTTGACCGCTTCGAGCAACCGAGTCACCGTCTCAGGCACCGGTTTGTCTTGGTAATCCGGCTTTTCCTTTTCGTGCTCAGGTTCGGAGCCGAACGCGACATCATCGACCAGCTTCAGCACCAATCGAATAGGGGTATTCCGCTTGGGAATTCGATCCGTATAGGCGTCGAAAGCAAGATTCGAATTAGCCTGTTCACTGCGAACGACCAAATCCATCGTCGATGTTCCGAAGTTCGCAACACAAATGAGTTCACCGCTGTCTGCCATGTAGCGTCGCTCTTTGGAGAACTCGTCAAAGTACTCCTTGCTCCCGGCAAAGACCCAATCCCATTTCAAAGAATCCTTGGTCCCCATGTGGCGAACCCACTTCTGAGCGAGGGTCGATTGAACTTCCCCTTTTTCATCGAGCCAAACAGCATAAATGCGAATCGTCGATCCATGGGCTGGCTTGAACGGCTCGAACTTGGCAGGGGATCCTGGCTTTGCACCGATGGCCAGCAACGCCGCGTGCACCAATTGCGAACGAGCGAACACGGCCACGACCGACTCATGTTCCTTCGTACCTGCCGGGCAAGCAAACATTTCGAGCGGCGCTTCGCGCTGGGCAATGTAACCATCCACAACGACCACTTGCTCGTTTCGGTCAATCCACACGCGATCGCTAGGGTGAAGGGACTTACAGTCTTTGGGGGGAGCAAAAGAATTGGTAACACGTTCTTTCAACTCTTCCTTGCTCATCCATCGTTCTTGGTCCGGCTGCTGTGCTACCAAGTTGTTTGCGAAGAGAGAAAGGAGAACGACGCACATCGTTGCTCGAAAAGGTGATATCATCCCGGTTGTTTCCTTGCGTTGTCTGGAACGAAAATTTCTCGCGTGTCTATACCCTAGCGTCGAATTTTGATGAAAACAGGCCGTGAACAAAGAATCATCAACTCGGCGCTTGCAACTTGAAAACCGGCAACAACAATTGGCCTTCGACATCTTATCATCAATCTCGAATCTGGACGAGACACCTATGGACTGGGTAAAACCCAAACACCGCGCGAAACAACTTCAACGACAAGAAGCGACGGAGAATGAAATCTCTGCCGGAGCTTGGCTGAAACAGTTATGCGAGGACAACGTAGCACTGCTGCAAGCTTCGTTGCCGATCGATAACAACAAGAAAGCAAAGCGGACCGGAGAGTCGGCATCCATTGAAGCCTACGTTCGCTCCATTGCTTGGGGAACGGGCGTTTGGGAAACGGAGTCCGACACGGGGCTAGCCATGCTGCAAGATCTCGTGCACTCGTTCGGTGGTTCTTCCGCGAGAACCAACCGAAAGACTGCAACGCCTTCTTTAACCCCAAACCAGATCGCGCACGCCAAGAAGATTGGGACTTGGATTACGCAGCAACTTCCTCGAGCAGGATATGATCCGTACGTGGCTTTGACGTGCGCGGGTTGGATTCACGCTCTGCCTCACGTGGGACGGGAGATCAGTCCTGCGTTATGGCTCGAAGTCCTCCAGTCGATCATGACGCAAGTTAATCGCGGTTGGGAATCCGGCCCCGACGAGGATGTCTTTCCATGGATCCTCTGGGCATGTGAAATCCCTCTTGGGCTCGCCAAACAATTATCGCACCTCGGTGGTAAAGATCGGATCGTCAGCGACGCTCTCAATCGAATTGCCCAGCTGCTCGAAGAAGCGGCAGAGGAGCCAAGCCCATTGATGCGGCTTGGAGCACAAGACTTGCGGGCCGCTTTGGCATCGATCGTTCGCAGTCGATGGTCAGCGGATTCCGTCGGTGCTCGCAAATGGTACCCACCCCAGCGAAAGGCAATCGTCAAACTGGCAACCTATGCGCTCGGGTTGTCCGACGCAGAGGGGCGGCAACTACTGTTTGACGAAGCGGATACCAACTTAGACACGGAGTTCTGGCTCGCGCTTTACGAGCTTTCCGATCGCAATGCGAAGCTTGCCAACACGATGGCCTGCGCTCTCCCAGACTCCGTTGGTAAGAGCCTCAAACTCAAACCTGCGAGGATGCGTAAAGATAAAACGCTCGACACCTCGATGCCAAAGCAAAGCCAGTACTGGGAGAATAGCTCCATCGCGACGATGCGACGCTCTTGGCGAGATCCCGGCTGTCGACTGGCAGTCGACTTCTCGAGCGACGTGACCTGGCTCGATCTTCTCGGTGAAAAAGGGAATCGCATTTTCTCCGGTGATTGGGATGTCGAAGTCGAAAAGGACAACAAGCCCCAGATCATCGATCACGCTTGGCAAGAACTCTGCTGGTTCACTGACGATGATGTCGATTACCTGGAACTCGAGTGCACCATCGGCGAGGAATGCAAAATCCAACGCCAAGTCATGCTAATGCGAGACGAGGGGATGGTCTTCTTTGCGGATGCATTGATTGCTCAAGAGGCAGCGAGATGGAAACTCAAGTCCACTTGGTCGCTCGCACATGGTCTGCGATTCACCTACGATGCCAAAGTTACCGAAGCGAAGCTTTGCCGTGACCGCATGGACGGCGAAGAAGGCGAGACCGTCGCATTATTGCTCCCCGTAGCGATGCCTGAATGGAGGCGTTCTCTCAAGGATGCATCCTTGGACTGCCGGGACAGCACCCTCCAATTGACGGCGGAGTGCAACGCAAAAAGCTTGTACAACCCCCTTGTGGTCCCGCTCCGCTCCTTGTCGACCACCAAGGCTTACACTTGGCGTCAATTGACGATAGCGGAAGAGCTACGGATTCAGCCGCGAGATATTGCGGAAGCCTATCGATTGCAAATCAATCGCGATCAATGGGTTTTCTACCGCTCACTCACTCCTTGCACCCGTCGAACGGTGATGGGACTTCATTTGAACACAGAATTTTACGCTGGGAGATTCTGCCCGGATGATGGCCAATTCGAAGCCATCGTTGAAGTCAATCCGGACGAATAGCAATCGCGTTACTTGCGAGGGCTTTCCCAAATCGTGTCTTGAATGTTCGCTGCGTGATTGGCGAATCGAGCCATCACGAATAACAAGTCGCTGAGCCGATTCAAGAACACGATGATGTGTGATGCGTCGCTAACGCGTCCCGAGTTGCTAAAGCTAACAATCTCTCGTTCTGTTCTACGGCACACGGTACGAGCGACATGCAAGTGAGCGGCTTGGATCGTACCGCCGGGGAGGATAAAGTTCCTCAGAGGCTGTAGATGAGATTCGAGCTCATCGATCCATTGTTCCATTTGAGAAACGTGATTCTCAGCTTGCCATTTGAGACCATGCTCTTCGGGATTGGGGGTAGCCAATTCCGCACCGATGGAAAAGAGCTGGTGCTGGATGTGCCCAATCATCCCATCCATCCCACCGGAGAGCGTGCAAGCTCGAGCCAGTCCCAACACGGCATTGAGCTCGTCGATGGAACCATAAGCGCATATCCTCGCATCATTTTTCGATACGCGCGGGCCACCGAACAAACCCGTTGTTCCTGCGTCACCCGTCTTGGTGTAAATTTTCATCAAACCCTACCTTCTGCCAAGTTATCTGCCATGACTCGATGTAAATCCAGCGATTCCCGCCCCACAATGATCGAAAAGACCCGACGCACTTGCTCGAGCCCTCGCGCGATCCCTACCCCAGCGTTCCAGCATTGTTGCAACTCATCCCACGCAATGCCGTCCGATTGCAAACGATAATAACCAGGCTCGCAAGTCACGAACGGCCAAGCTTCAACGGCAGGCTCTGACGAGAGCGAAGCAGCTTGGGGAATGGATTGCCCCGTAGTCGCATAGCGAGAGCAATCCAGTTCAGGCCAAGTCTCGGTTTCGCGTGGATAAGGGAAGCTAGAGAGCGTATCACAATGGAAATCCACCGTAGTCTCATCCTCTAGCAACAGCTGTAGCGTCCAACGGTCCTCATCCCTCTGTGCGATCTTTTCGACGCCCAAAATGGAATATATTTGAATTTCAGAGTTCCCCGAGGCTTCGATGCGTTCCAGTGTGGCTGCCACGTAAGGTAAGCGTTCTTTCGCATCACATGGTACGAGCCACGTCAACCTGGAAGAGGAATTCTCGGCATGCCAATCCAAATACTCATGAACAAATTGGCAAGCGCGATCTGACCCGCCGACCAACCCCGCATGCTTGCCCAAAAGCAATTTGGATTCGAATTTTCGATCAAGCGGAGAGTGCTTTAGAAAGGAATCCCGGTATGTCGCTTCGTCGATCGCCAGCCCGCCACCCGGTCCCATTCCTGCGGTCCGTTCGAAGGCGCCGCGACAATCCAAAACGATGTCCGCCCTCGATGCCCAATTCCCTCGATGCCGCCCCTCCACCAACAACCGGAATTGGTCCTCGCAGCGATCTTGCGGATCGATGTCTTCGAATCGAAACGTTCTCAACCTGGAGACACTGGTGATGGGACTAAGGAAATGAATGTCGTCGAATAGTAGGTCCGTCTTCGCGAGAGGTAGAAGATACCGTTCTGCGTATTCTTTACCCGTCCATATCGCGTCGGGATCGGGGAGCACATACTCGGGGTTCTGCGACTTGATCGCCGCATGACCTAGCGGAGATGTGCATGCAGAGACCGGGCAAGCCAATTTTCGGTTGTGCCAATCAAGCATGCGGTGCGCAACGCGACGAGTGTCGAAGATCGATACGAAATAACCGAGAAATCGAGCGTAGATGGCAGCCTCAATCCCTATTGGCCCCGCACCGATGATCGCAATTGTCGCAGGAGAATCAAGTTCAGGATCCCAGGGTAGCTCAATCATGGTAAGGGTATGTCTACGAGTGCGAAGTCGACTTCTTGGACGTGCAAGCTGCCTGGGGCGCGAAAGACAAACTTACAACCTTCGAGCCCTTTTTCTAGTTCAAAAAGAAAGGACATTCCCATTTCCTTTTCGGTCATTCTCGTCGTCGACCATCCCACGTTTTCGATTTTCTGATCCATGCTATCGAGGATGAAAACATCTTGCAGCGTCGACCAAGCTTGAGAAGAGAGTTCGCTCTCGCTTCCTGCATTGGCTGCCCCTTGGTGCTGAACAGCCACCAGCACTTCGTAGATGTCGCGATTCTTCCTCGCTTGCTCGAGCGTAACGCTCATGGACCCATTGATCAGCTTTGCATTCCGCTTACCCGTAAGCTCGGAAAAGGAGACGCCGGCCATACGACCGGGAACAGCCGCTTGGAAAACGCCCTCGAACCTCGCAATCTTCTTTGCCTGCTTTGAGGGCATGGGGAACTCAAGCGAGATTTGCAGCTGGGAGCCTCCGATTGGGATGAACGTCAAATCTTGCGACGAACGAACCTTAAGCACTTCACCGTTATCGCAAATCAATTGGATCTTTGTGGCAGGAAACGTGATCAGCGAAGGATTGAGACGAGGTTCCCAAGCGAACAGAAAGTCGATGGTCAAGGTGCTACGATCCGGGCTCGCAAGGTTGCTTGACTTCGTGACTTGGATCGGCTCGAGTCGAAACGGACCAGAGTAGGCCGCTGATTGAATGCGCAGAGGGGCGCTTTCCGCTTGGGGGATCAAACGAATCGACTCGCCATCGCCAGGCATGACGGTCAAATTCAATTGATCGAGGACTTCGTCGAATGCTTCCCAGAAGGTTGTTTTCGAAAAGCGAGCGTCAATCGTCAAATCGATCCCTGGGGTATCCTCGAGAGGAATGGGATTCCCCGAGCTGGCCGCAATCTTTCGCAGTGCCTCAGCGCCGGTCATCGTGCCCGCCAATTCGATGCGAGTCGGAAGAAGCAGAGAAGCTTGATCCTGAGATTCGAGGGTGGAGCGAATCCTTTCGATCCGCAGGAGCATTTCCGAGCTATCCGTGTCGCGTACAGGGGGAAGCTTTTCGAGTACGGCCGGTCCCATTTGAATCAATTCTCGCTCGGCCTCGTCCCGCTCGTTGGTTCGATTCGAATCCAGTTTCAGGAGCAAGGCAGAAACGGCCGCGTTGGAGTCAGGATTCTTCTCTGCCGCAGACTCGGATTCTTGTGAGAAGGTCGCGGCAGCGGTGAGCGAAACGAGGATGAGAACAAGGAGCGGCGGGAAAGAGGTGGTATTTGAGTGCGACAGCGACAGAAATGGAGGAAGCATACGGGCCATGATGAATGCTTTTTGGGTTGTTCGAGGAAGAGATATCCCAGCAACGGGGAGGCAAGTGAAAGTGGATAGCAAGGTTTCTTGGGAAATGAAACCAGTTTACCATGCTTGGCGGTAGAAACGTTTGGTGCTCCTTGGCAGAAACGTGGGTAGGAACCCAAGATTGACTTTCGTGTTGCCGATATTGGTCCGGAGCGTGTAGAATCCGGACCGGCGGCGAAAAGTAACTTTCGCCCCCGGATGCTGGGTCTTTGGTTTTCCCAGCAACAGCACATTTGGGGTCATAGCTCAGTTGGATAGAGCAACGGATTTCTAATCCGTAGGTCGTAGGTTCGAATCCTACTGGCCCTGTTGATAGAAAAACCTTGTGATTCGTTGGGAAAACGAAACCTGCCCCCCTTCGGCAGTGCACATTTTTCGACTTGTTGATTTCAGTAGTTACTGAGTTGAAACGCTGGGCGATTTTCTGCCGTCCCTGCCGGGACTAAGAGCAGCTCGTCGCCGAACTAGAATCACGAGCTAGGATCAACGGTAACCTCAAAGCTCGATCAGTTGATCCCAGCAATGGCTCGCTTCGAGAGCCTTGCACCGAAGCAAGAGCTGCTTGCCAACTGGAAGCGACCCAGGGTCGACACGCAAGGTGTGGCGGTAGCGTGCG
Organism: Pirellula sp.; assembly: GCA_025459245.1. Classification (GTDB taxonomy): domain Bacteria; phylum Planctomycetota; class Planctomycetia; order Pirellulales; family Pirellulaceae; genus JBKCUI01. Next base: position 2,260 of record JALOQZ010000051.1, on the reverse strand, counting down.
AAATCCCAAACCGTAACTTTAGCGAGGGACTGACTGCTACCAAGCTAGTCATATCCACAACGCAAGACCGTTGTCGCAAACCATGCTTGCTCTTCGCTTGGGAAGTCGCTGGGATCCGCGATCGTATCGGAGGTAATTGATTGCTTGAAACCAGATCGCATGGATGAAATTGCGATCTTTCTCAGAGAAGCCAGCCTATAGCAGAATCGCTGACTTTAGAATGCACTTCTACGTTCAGCGATCATCCGATCGATCATCCATGACCTCTCGATGGATTTCGATAGTGGTCTCCTACGATTGCTCATAACAAGTCGATGCTATGGCGGTAAGTAACGCATATGGTCATCGAAGGGTCGATAGAGTACGGAATGGTCCTGCGCGATGTCCGTTGTTGTTTTAATTGTTCTGCATTTCACTTGTCCTACACCTCGGGAGACGCCATGCGACTGCTCTGTGCCCTAATCTGTATGCTATGCTCCGCAGTACTTTTTGCAGAGGAGCGGACTTCAATCAAAGTCAGCGCGATGAGCGAAATCAAGGTGCAGCCTGACGAAGTTGTCTTGCAGCTTGCCGTCCACACGCGAGATAAACAGCTTCTAACGGCCAAGCGAGATAATGACAAAATTGCTGCAGCCGTCCTTGCTTTAGCACCCACCCATTCCATCCCGGCGGTCGACGTCATGGTGACCGACCTCGAGGCTTCGCCAGACTATACCGAGTACGGTCGGAGTCAGCCGAATCCGTCTGCATATGATTTCACTCGCCGCATCGAGGTCCGGCTAACCGATTTCAAAAAGATTGAGCCGTTTCTAACCGACGCATTTGATGCGGGGCTTAGCTCCGTGAATCAGCTCCAGTTCCGCGTCAGCAACCAGCGACAGCATCAGTTTGAAGCACGAAAACAGGCAGTCACATTCGCAAAAGAAAAAGCCTCTCACCTCACCGACTTGACCGGCATGAAACTGGGGGCACCACTTCACATCGAGGAAGATGTTGAACACAACTGGCATGCTGGTGGCTATGGTGGATTTGGGGGCTTTGGAGGCAGAACGAGTTCTTTGGTTCCGCCAAAGACGCTGAATAAACTCGCTTCCAGCCAAGAAAAACGTAAGTTTGTTTCATTCCAACAGCTGAAAGAGCAAGAGCCCGATACGCTAATCGCGCCTGGGCAGATCATCATCACGGCTCGCGTGACCATCGAATTCGAGATGACGAAATAAATAACACAGAACCGCTAACAAGTACGAAGCCATCCAACCGTAGGAGACAACAGGAAATGGAAAATTACAAGTTCGAATCGGTGTTCGATGCTCCTATCGATCGCGTCTTCGGGGCATTGACGACACAATCCGGGCTTCGCGCTTGGTGGACCAGCGCATGTGACTCCAGAAGCGAAAACGGGGATGAGTTCGTCGTTCGATTCGACAACACCTTTAAGGTGATGCAGATAACTCGACTCGTACCTTGTTCGGCGGTCCAATGGCATGTTCTAGATTCGTATCTCGATATTCCTGATTTGCGTAAGAAAGACGAGTGGATTGGAACAACAATTTGCATGAACCTCGTCGAAGAATCCGATTTGCGAACACGTTTTGTGTTGGAACACGTCGGTCTTACGTCGAACATAGAGTGCTTCGAGATCTGTTCAGGAGGGTGGGCTCACTTTCTGGCGAGCCTCAAAGAATTTGTCGAGACCGGGAAGGGAAGACCATTCGTCTGATCAACATCAATTCATGTGCTAACTGGATCGCATTAGAAAAGTCGTGTCGGAAATCGTTCTTGCGGCGTATCCATTCGTTTTGCAAACGCTCAATCAAGTTCGCAATTCTCATGAATCCAATCGAATTTGCAAACTGGACAAGCTCAGCTGCCAAGCGTTCATTCGCATCCGCACCTTCATCGATTCCCAACACCATCGCATCCGCACCTTCATCGATTCCCAACACCATGACTTCGCTATTGAAGTGACATAGGCGATCGAAGAACTCGTTCAATGGATTGGTCGGTTCCAAAAGACCTGCGGCGGGAACGCCCTTCGGTTGCACAAGCTCTCAACCGGCCAAACGCTTTCCCGACTTGAGGAGCAATTGCGATCCGGCTACGGACGCAAATTTCGAAATTTAACGAACAAAGCGTTGACGCTAGTTCGTATCTGCATACTATATGCAATTGCGCCACCGATGCTTTGGCAGTTCGGTAGGCTTTGCGTCTGGATTACCGATGTGGCTTGTGCTGCGGTTTCCCCTTTTTCTCAATAGGA
>JALOQZ010000050.1 GCA_025459245.1 Pirellula sp. | reverse complement strand
ACCCATGCCGCCCATTCCTCCCATGCCCATACCTCCCATCCCTCCCATGCCCATCTGAGCAAGGACCGGGACGGCTCCGAAGGTCTCTGGCAACACAATATCGAGCGGCTCACCGGTCTTGTTCTTGAAAATGATGCTCGCTTCTGTCGCATCCTTTCCGATGTAATCAACGGTCAATAACCCGTCTTCCATCGCTTTGAACATCTCCACAGATCGCGCTGGCTGCTCCTCTTTCTTCTTCGACTTTTGCTTGGAAACGGTCGGTTCCACCTTTGCCGCTCCCCCGTCCTTCGAGGCGGTTGCAGCCGGTGTATCGTCCCCCCATACGGATGCTCCAGTCAGTGGAAACGCTGCCGAAAAGACAACGGAAAGGCAAAGAAGTTTCGAAATGGTCCGCTTCATGGTCCTACCTGAGCTGATGAATGGATTGAAGTTATTCGACTGGTGGTCGGTGCGGAAACAAGCCGTTCGTATCGCACCACGGCTCATGTCCAAGTTTCTAACAGGCTCGACCTAAACCCGCAGGCTCGACCTAAACCCACTCTTCGTGAGGGTGACGGCCAAGCTCTTCGGATAGGGATATAGGCAAGCGGCGTGCCGAAACGAAAAGTTCACGACGCAATATCTCTAAAGGTACACTCCGAATCGCTAAATTCCACTGTTTTCGCTTTGGAAACAATCGGCTCGCATTCGGATTCTTTGGAAAAACCGGCAAGTCTAGCCATGTGGTGGGGGAGGCTGATTGCAGAAATGTTGCAGTTTGCTACCTTTTCGTGTTCAGTAACGCGGCTTCTCGCGAGATTCTTTCCATCCAACCATCCCTGGGGATCCATCCATGTCCATGTACGTCGGCGAAGCTTTGGTAGGCGAAGGCAATGAAATTGCACACATCGACCTCATGATCGGCAGCAAAGAAGGCCCTGTGGGCGTCGCTTTTGCCAACGCTCTCGCAAACCAAAGCAGCGGCCATACCAACCTCCTCGCTGTTCTTACCCCCAACGTCGCCGTCAAACCAAGCACCGTGATGATCACCAAAGTGACCATCAAGGGAATGAAGCAAGCGGTTCAAATGTTTGGACCTGCTCAATACGCCGTCGCTAAAGCTGTCGCCGATAGCGTCGCCGCCGGCGTGATCCCCAAAGATCAAGCTGAAAACTTGGTCATCGTCTGCGGCGTCTTCATCCACCCAGCCGCCAACGACGACAAAAAGATCTACGAATACAACTATCAAGCGACCAAGGACGCCATCACCAACGCAATGAAGGGCCTGCCCACCGCCCAACAAATGATCGATCAAAAGGATTCAGCCTCCCACCCATTCAAGGGTTTCTAAGCCCGAGGTCGATGACGACTAGAAAATTCCAAGAGCCAAGGCTTCATGTCTTGGCTCTTTCTATTTCTAGAACCTCGAAGAACATAGCTTGAATCGTGTGACTTTTTCTCGGTACCGATCTATACTAGGTCGCAAAGGTTCCTCGGTTTATGTTGCATCCTCAGTCTCGATTCCGTTCGCTAACACTGCTGTTCTGCGCTGTCGTTCTGTCCGGAATGCCGCTGCCTATCCTCGATGCTCACCCGACAAACTCCGTCGACGTCTCTAATCAACCCTCTCTGCTGGCCCATTTACAAAGTGCGCCTGCTTGCGAACACCTCGGGGTTGCCGATTCCGAAGTTCATATCCACTGGGTGTCCATTCTCTTATCAACCGACGGTTTGTCTGACGGTAATCGCTACGAGCGACACCACCACCTTGTAGGACTTCCGCAATCCTTCGGAGACGAAGACAACACCCCTGTCACGGTTCTCCTGTGGAGCATGCCCCGTGCCTTGCCGGCACTCTCGGACCGAAACACTCCTGTCCCCCGCCTGATCTTTCGAGCCGTCGAATACCGAATCTCTCGTCTTCTGATCTGATCTTCTCTTTCAGATCCTCGGAGCGCAGTCCAAACGCTTGAGCGTCGCTTGTACTCAAGCAGTCGCTCAAACATCGACGCAAGCTCTCCCTCTGTTCCTTCCGTACTCGCTGATTACTTCAGCAGCCATGCGAAACCGCGGCGAGTGCGACTCCCCATTCTTCGTTATCAATTGACGCATCTCCCCCTTGGGACATTCCTACCATGACTACAAATCCCTCCCCTGCTCCGTTACGGCCCAACCGCAGCGCCATGGGTATCGCTTGGCAACCTGCCCTCGTTTTGCTCCTCGCTGGCGGCGTGCTGGGGGCCGTATCGTACTATTTCTTCACCCGCGATAAAAACACTGCAACCTCCCCTGAATCGCTCTCAAAAGAACAAGGCGATGCGCCTGAAGTAGCGAATAGCGAGGGCGAAGCCATCGTACATTTGCCTGTTGCTCAATGGACAAATATTGGATTGGCCAAATCGAAGGCGAGCAAAAGGCCTTTTCAAAAGTCTTTAACACTCACAGGCAAAGTTTCGCTCAACGAAGATCGAATTGCACACATCTACCCCATGGTCGAAGGGGCTGTCGAGGAAGTCTACGTGGGGCTTGGCCAGAAGGTAAAAGCGAACGAACTATTGGTGATGATCCATAGTCGCGAAATCGGACTTGCGAAATTGGAGCTCTTCCAAGCACGCCTTCAATGGGAGATGGCCAAAGTGAAGGAAAACCTACAGCGGGAGATATCCAAGAACACTGAAGAACTCTTGGTATCGCTTCGCCAAGGCAAACCTATTCAAGATATCGAGTCCCAATTTCGAAGCCGTGGCATGGGGGACTACCGCGAACGATTGCTGCTCGCCTACTCAAGCTATCTCAAATCGCAATCCGATGTGCTGCGTTTGGAAGGTGTCACTGACTCCGGTGCTATCTCCGCAAAACAACTGGTTGCAGCTCAGTCCAGTCGAAACGCGGACTTAGCCACCTTTCAAAGCCGTATCGAGCAAGTCGAATTTGAATTGAGGACCGCTCTCCTATTGGCATCCCAAGCCGCCACTGAAGCCGGGACGCGCGTCTCTGTCGCGACCACCAATCTCCGCATTCTCGGGTGCGACGAAGAAGATATCGTCTCGATCGATCCAGAACGCCAGGGGCAAGCAATCTCGGACTACCCCATCCGCGCTCCCTTTGACGGTACGGTGATCTCCAAAGATGCCGCTCTAAAAGAGCAGGTTCGACCAAGCTCCCAGATACTTAGCATCGCCGATTTAAACAACGTTTGGATTACGGCCGATGTCTATGAACAAAACGTTCCGCTCTTGAACTCCCTCGCTGGAAAAACCCTGACGATTCGAAACGAAGCTTGGCCCGACCGAACCTTCGAAGCCAAGATCTTCTACACAGGCGACATCATGGATGACGCAACTCGCACAATTTCGATGCGGGCGATTGCGGAAAACCCCGAACAGCTTCTCAAGCCCGGTATGTTCGTACAAATCGAGCTCCCTGGCTTGATCGACGAATCAGCACTGATCGTCCCGAAGTCCGCAGTGTTGGAACACGAAGGTCGGCAATTCGTCTTCGTGCAAACAGGGGAAGATGCGTTTGCACGCCGCGATGTTCAGGTCGGTGAAGCTGGAAAAGAAGAGATCATTGTTCTCGATGGCTTGAAAGAAGGAGAGGAAGTGGTTTCGTCTGGTGGCTTCGTATTGAAGTCCAAACTTCTCGCCGATTTGATGGGAGAGGAGTAAGAGATGGTTAATAAACTCATCGATTGGGCACTCGACAATCGCTTTATCGTCATGCTCCTATCCTTTGTCATCATCGGGATGGGGGGGCTCGCTGTCACGACGATTCCACTGGACGCCGTTCCCGATCTGACAAACGTTCAAGTTCAAATTCTGACCAACTCGCCTGCCTTGGGCCCGGTGGAGGTCGAGCAGTTCATTACGTTTCCTGTCGAAAACGCGATGAGCGGTGTACCCAAGGTATCGGAAATCCGCTCGATTAGCCGATTCGGACTAAGCGCGGTGACCGTCGCCTTTGAAGATGGAACAGATATCTATTGGGCTCGCAATCTGGTGAACGAAAGGCTGCTCAAGGCGCGAGAAAACATTCCTCCCGGGATGGGGATCCCGGAACTGGGCCCCATCGCAACCGGAATGAGCGAAATCTACCAGTTTGAAGTGCGCAATGCGGACGGAGCAAAGCATTCCCTCAACGAATTGCGAACCATCTTGGATTGGCAGATCGCCTTTCAGCTTCGCAGTGTTCCCGGTGTCATCGAAGTCAACACTTTCGGCGGCGAATTGAAAACCTACGAGGTACAAGTCGATCCGGCCAAGCTTCAGAATTACGGAATTTCGCTGCGGGATGTATTCCAAGCGCTCGAAGAGAATAACGGGAACGCCGGGGGTGGTTATATCAACCATGGAGCTGAACAACGCTTGATCCGAGGCGAAGGTTTGGTCAGTTCGCTCGACGATATACGCTCCATCGTTCTGGACAGCCGACAAGGAACTCCGATACGGATCCGAGATATCGGTGAAGTTCGATTCGCTCCGATGCTCCGGCAAGGGGCGGTGACTCGCGATGGCGACCGAGAAGCGGTAATTGGGATGGTCATGATGATCATGGGAGGAAACTCTCGCCAAGTCGTCGAAGACGTTAAGCACAAGATCGAAGAGATTAGCAAAACACTCCCAGAGGGGGTTGTGATTGAGACTTTCTACGATCGGACCGAGTTGGTGGAGAAGACGATTCACACGGTCGGCGAGAATATCGGCCTCGGTGTTATACTTGTGATCATCATGCTCTTCCTTTTGTTAGGAGATGTGCGCGCTGGATTGATCGTCGCTGCGGCGATCCCACTATCGGCGATGAGCGCCTTGATCGCGATGCGATACGCTGGTGTATCCGCAAACTTGATGAGCCTCGGAGCAGTCGACTTTGGTGTGATCGTCGACGGTGCGGTCGTTATGATCGAGAATTGTGTTCGAAGGGCTTCGCAGTACCAAAAAGACAAACCAGGGCAAACCGTACCGCTTGATGTGTTTCGCGAATCCGCCAAAGAAGTGGGCAAGCCGATTCTCTTCGCGGGGATCATTGTGGTCATCGTCTTTATTCCGATTCTCAGTCTTCAGGGGATGGAGGGGAAGATGTTTCGCCCTATGGCCTTCGTCTTCATGTCCGCGCTGTCGTCGGCTCTCGTGATGGCTGTTACCGTCATGCCGGTAATGGCATCGCTTTTCCTGGCAAGACGCATCAAGGAGCGGGAGACTTTTTTGGTTCGCTGGCTGAAATCTTCCTACAAACCGATGCTCGCGTTTGCGATGCGAGCTCCTCAGTTGATGCTCCTGTCTTCGATCGCGATTTTCGCAGTGAGTATCGTCCTGGCCGCTCGTTTCGGAGTGGAGTTTGTTCCGAAGCTGGATGAGGGGGATATTGCGATTCAAGCGACGCGACTCCCAAGCGTATCGCTCGAAACATCCATCGAAATGACGAAAGCGATGGAACGTTGTTTGCTGAAGTTTGATGAAGTCGAAAGCGTCGTTTCAAAAACAGGTAGGCCGGAGATCGCGAATGATCCCATGGGTGTTTACCAGACGGATGTCATCGTAAGACTCCATCCACCCGATCATTGGAAGCGTTCGATCACCAAACCGGAGTTGATCGAAGAGATGCAGAACGCGTTGATCACGGAGGTTCCCGGAAACGCATTCAGCTTTACTCAGCCGATCGAGCTTCGCGTACAAGAGCTTGTCGCAGGTGTTCGCTCCGACATCGGGCTTAGTCTTTACGGAGACGATCTCGATGAACTCAAACGTAAAGGGGATGAAATTGCGATTGCTCTCAATAAAGTCGCTGGTGCAGCTGATGTTCAAGCTCAGCAGATTGCGGGCCTGCCCTATCTCCGAGTGATTCTCAATCGAGCCAATCTGGCCCGCTATGGAATCAATTCGAGCGAGGTCCTCAACGCGGTTTCTACCGTGGGGGGCGTTGTCATTGGACAAGTTTTCGAAGGACAACGCCGCTTCCCACTGCAGGTTCGATTGAAGCCAGAGTGGCGGACTGAGGCAGAACGAATTTCCGAGCTCAAAATTATGGACGCCGAGGGGAGACAAATTCCGATTTCACAACTGGCCGACATCGTCATTGAAGAGGGACCTGTCGAAATCAGCCGGGACTCGATTCGACGTCGACTGCTTATTCAATGCAATGTCCGAGGGCGTGACTTGGCAGGATTCGTCGCAGAAGCCCAGGCTGCAGTAGAAAAAAGCGTTAAGCTGCCGGCGGGTTACACATTGCGTTGGGGTGGGCAGTTTGAGAATCTACAAGCGGCCACGCAGCGACTCGCGATTGCGGTCCCCGTCGCGCTGATTCTGATCTTCGCCTTGCTTTACATGACGTTCCATTCCGTGAAGCTGGCACTTCTTATCTATCTGAACGTTCCCATTGCTGCGACGGGGGGCATTCTCCTCCTTTGGATGCGGGACATGCCGTTCTCCATCTCAGCAGGAGTTGGGTTCATCGCATTGTTCGGAATCGCGGTTATGAATGGAGTTGTATTGATCGAGCATGTTCGGCATCTGAGACATTCCGGTGATAGTCAAGTCGATGCTGTGGTGAACGGTGCAATGGATCGATTGCGCCCTGTCTTGATGACGGCATCGTGCGGCGCTTTAGGGTTCATTCCGATGGCAATTTCAGCAAGCTCGGGAGCGGAGGTGCAGAGACCGCTGGCCACCGTGGTGATCGGTGGATTGGTCACATCGACGGCCTTAACATTGCTGGTGCTCCCGACGATTTACAGATGGTTTGAGCCAAAGGAAACGCATCCGGCGACATCCGACGCATAGCCATTCTTGCCATCTGGTTCGGAATAGAATATCTGGATCATGCGAACCGTTGCAAATGGCCGGTTCGCATGCCAGAGTTGCGCTATTTCCGAATCAATGAATCTTGATTCCAAGCTTGATCGGCCGACTGCATACGATAGATGGGGAGATAGCGGTAGTAGACTTCCAGGCTGAGGCAACCAAGTGCGGTGGTATAGACCCTGCCTCCGTATGCACCCCAAACGCAGCTGGGGTTCCAAGATCCTTTAGCCGGCCCCTCCGCGATCTGTGTGGTGCATAGACGGAACTTCAACGAATCATTCCAGGTTTTCCATGCGGACTCGAAGATGGCAGCATCCATCTGATTCGATGGGGTTGATTTCATTTGATACATAGCGAGGGTAGCGTAGTACCAATAGTAGAAGTTGTCTTGGCCACGGCCCGGTGGATTTGCAACAAGAAGCCGCTGTGCCTCGTAAGCCGCGCCGGCACGAATCGGGTAGCCCAGTAGCAATCGCGAAGCCATGGCCTCGGCGGTCATCGACGGCGTCGCTTGCTCTGAGTTGGCAAAACTGCCAAGTCGCGGTCGGTAGGTGGCCAATCCCCCGTCTTGTCCTGTCGACACAGAGTCGAGAAACCGTAGCATCTTGGAACGAGCATCTGCACCGATGTCGTACGCGTTGGCTTGGGTCGCGCTGTGCAGCAACATCGCTTGCCAGCCGAATTGGCTTGTGTCCCCGGGATCCTCGGTAGGATATTCATAACGCCAACCACCAGAACGTGGATTCATCGCGCGCAGAGAGTACTGACAAGCCAATCGTGTAGCGGGAAGAAGCTGTGGATCTTTGGTGATCGCGTAAGCCTCCGCGACGGCGAGCGATGCCATTCCGTGGCTATACATCCGAGCAAATCGGACCGCATCGTCCCGGCCAACTTGATCTCGTCCAGACATGTCTCCTGAAGGTAGCTGTTGCCCTAGGAGATACCTGAGACCCGATTGCACGTTTGCCGCGTAGGGCCCATCGAGATGATGATGTCCGGCTCCAAGGAACGCCAGCAACGCTAGACCTGTCATCGCCGTATTCGCACGGACACCTGCGTTCTGTCGAATCTCTCCGTCCGGGCCGGCGCGACCGATCATCGCTGGGTTTCCCCCTCCGTGCTCTGCAGCGTTCCAACCCCCATCCGGACCTTGCGCTCGCGCCAGCCAATCCAACGCGTTTTGGACTGCCGCTTCGGTGTTTTCGTCTCCTCCCCCGGCTCGCACGATATCCATCCGGTTCGTCGCAAAGCGGTTCTGATAGGATGACTGGCTTGAAGAGGAAGTCGCAGAGGAAACCGAAGGCGTCCTCGGCTGTCCGGCCAATCCAGAAGAAGGAACGGTTGGAAAAGAGGGGTAAGACGGAACAATCGCGTTATTGGGTGGTAAGACCTCCGTCGAGTCGGCTGGTGGACTAATGGCAGGGGCTGCTGCTTGTGCCGCCAGATACTCAGCTAGAGCCGCAGTGTCCGGTTCGAAATGAGTCGCTGGGGGATTGAGGTCGGGCAGCAATTCTGGCGCAGCCGTCTCTGCCGACGGCGCAGCCGCGGTCGGGAGAGGAATCTCCGTTATGGAAGGAGCAAGATCCACGGGAGGCGATTCCAACGGAGCTTCCCACGGTTGAATTTGCGGTTCTTCGTTTGGAAGCGAATCGGCATCCGCTCCCGTCACTTCCTCGGCCGATGTCGCGGATTCCTGCGATGCCAACAACTCGGGGGGAGTTTCCAACGATTTGGGAGCTTCCGTTCCCTCGATCGTCATCTGGACCACGCCGGGCCGATAATTCCCCCCACCGTAACCACCGCCTGAACCTGGGGTAATGATGCGGGTTCCATAGGCGTACATCAACAACCATACGTGCGCTAGAAACGCCAATGCGATGCATTTAGTCAGTGATTTCGTCTGCCCCCATCGCGTCCATGAGGCGACCAAGAGAGTGAGGGCGACCACGGCGAAAAGGCATCCCAAAACGATCGCCCACCATCGACTGGCCGAAATATCTCCGATCGCCGCGAAGGAAAGTGCTATCGATGGAATAGGATGATTCATAACTTACCGCTGCACCGATGCGCGAGGCATCTGAGTACTTGCGTAGCGTAAATTCAGATTCTTGTTACCTGCTTTTTGGATGGTTGCTAAGACTTCGCAGACCATTTGATGGGAGCAATTGCCATCGGCTTCAAACTCCACTTTCAAGTCGGGGTAATTGCGGGTGGCTTCTTGGAGAGCGAATTCTAGTTGCTGGAGCGAGAAGACTTGGCCATCGAATCGGATTCGTCCATCGGTTTGGAGCGCAACCACCTTACCCTGGGGAGCGTTCATCATCGCGCCGCCGTTTGCAACCTTGGGCAAATGGATTTCGATCGAGCCTTCATTCTCCGAGAATCGGGTGCCAACCATGAAGAAGATCAAAAGCAAAAAGAGAACATCGATCATGCTCGTCAAGTTGATCGAAGGCAGCTCTTCCTGGCTCAATTTCAATGGCATGGCGAGTCCTTTACTAAGCTGCTTTGCGAGATCGGGTTCGACCTCGCGAGGAATCGCTCTCTTGAAGTCCTTCGGCGCTGATCGCGTCGACGAGTCGCTGGGAGTGCATGTCCATTTCGGTGATCAATCGATCGGTGTGACCGAGAAAGTACATATACATCAGGTAGGCTGGTATAGCGACTAGCAATCCGGCCGCGGTCGTTAACAATGCTTCGCTGATTCCCCCCGCGAGCATTTCAGGTCGCCCCATCGCTTGCGAGCCAGAAATGTCGTTAAAGGATTGAATCATTCCCATGACCGTCCCGAGCAACCCGAGGAGAGGTGCGACATTGCTGATCGCATTGAGCAGTCGCATGTGTCGACGCAGATTATTCGTCTCTCGTTCACCGGCATCCAATACGGCTTGCTCGATTTCGACAGCAGGTCGTCCATATCTCTTCACGGCAGCAGCGAGCAGCGTTGCGATCGAGCTTGGATTCCGTTCGCATAGCTCAAGCGCTTCGTCTCGGTCGATTTGCTGTTGCTGAAGTTGTTCGATCAGACGCTTTACAAAAGGTCGAGGAATCACGCGGCCCGTTCGCAGCGAGATAAAGCGTTCAAATGAAAAGACCATCAGAACAAAGGAACAGAGGGCGATGGGGTACATCATAATCCCACCGTCATGGAACATTTGAAGCAAGCTACGGACGGGAATCTTGCCCTCTTCGCTACTCGTCGACTCGGCGGTTGGGGAATTGGTGGCCGCGGTCGGATTCGCCGCGACTCGAGCATCGGGCCCGGTAAACCAACCGGCGGAGGCGCTCCCGTTTGCGACGGGTGCCGCTGTATTGGAAGGAGCAGTAACCGGTTGCTGAGGCGTGTTGTAAAAGCTTTGACGAATCTGAGGTGCGCCGCCGATATTGGCAGGCGGGTAGGAGCCAGATGGCAATCCAGGCGATTGTGCCCGCGCTGGAGAAGCAAGGAGTGCGCATACGCAGAGGAGGCCCAAGCTCACCGATTTGTTCATCGTTCTTCCGATTTGGAAACTCATCGCTTCTTCCCTGAACCGATTCGCTCTGCTTGTTTTGTGGAGGTGACCAAGCCATCCAACCTCTCACCCGCCGTCTTTGCAAACGGCGACTCGGGGTAGCGATCTTGAACTCGCCGATACCACTCAATTGCAGCATCGGAATTCCGAGTTAATTCGGCGCATACCCCTATTTGCAGTGCGCTTGCCGCATGCCAATACTCTTCGCCAGGAATGGTGAGAACACGTTCGTAGCTCGCGACCGCATCGGAGTACCGACGCTGCATCATGAACGTTTCCCCCGTCATCCACCCTGCTCTTGCCCGAAGAGTCGCATTGGAGCCTTCCGAAGCCAGCACGATCCGATCGAGCCGCTCCCTCGCTCCTTGGAAATCTGCCCTGGCAATACAACACCGCGCTAAGAGGTAATCGGCTTCATCCGCTTTATTCCATTCGGGAAAATCTCGACAAAGCTTCGAAACCAACTTTTCAGCGTCCGACCAAGCATTGCGGTTTGCTAGCGTTTCGGCTTGCCGTAGCTGCACCAACGGGAGCCAGCTCGGTGGCGTGGTCTCCTTGCTAGCCATAGCGAGTAGCCGTTCCGCATGGGGGATGATCTTGGACCATTGCTCAGACTGGTAGAGGAGCTCCAGCAACTCGACGCGCAACGTGACTTCAAGCTCCAGAGTTGCTTTCCCTTCCGCGAGCCCTTGCTCAAAGCACCGGATTGCCTCGGAAGGGGACCCGGTTTGGCTATGGCCTTTTCCTTGGATGTACCAGGCGAAGGCTTTCCACGAGTCAGGACAACCGAGTTCGGTTGCCTCCTGTGCGAATTGCATAGCCTGTTTCCAATCCTCTTTTGCCGCATAGCTTCTTGCTAAGCGAAGTCGGGCTTCGATGCTGATTCCTGTCCCCGGGTACCGTTTGGCCAATTGGATAAAGACTTCATCCGCTCGGTCGTTTGCCCCCGCATCGGCCAAAGCGATCGCGAGATCATAAATCAATTGGGCTGGTGCGTTGCCGACCAAAGCAATCTCAACGAGAGGTTCCAGCTCGCGCGCGACGTCCACCGCTTCGGCGAGATGCTTTCGAGCCGCTACCTCAAGCAACTTGGATTGAATCCGGAGCTCCTGCGAAAGATCTTGCTTTGCGAATTCCTGGAGGCGAGTGTTCACCTCCTCCCATCGATTTTGTGAAACGAAACACTGGATGGCATTCCAGGACGCGAGCGTATAAACGAGATTATTGTTTGTGTCAGGTTGTCGATCGCATGCGAGGATCGCTTTTTCGAAGCATTGCAATGCTTCGTCGGAGCCGGGTTCTTCTCGTCGGAGCAGACCGCCGAGTTCTAGCCAGACTTGCGGAGAGCAGGGGGATTTGGACGGCCAAGCGACGGGGACGGAAGATGGCCGGAGCGAGCTTCCTGAAGACGATGGCGACGAGGAGGCCGCAAGCTGCCTCAAGCGATTCTCTGCTTCTTTGAAATCACCTCGCTGCTTCTCGGATTTTGCCAAAATCAAATGCGCGGATTCCACCCATCTTTCCCAAGCGGGTGAGACCAGGACCTTACCTTCGGATCGAATCTTCATTTCAAATGCGTGTGCATTCTCTAGCCAGCTTTGCATCGCGGAAGCGGTCGTGTCGGAGGGGGACAAGTTCCATGCTGACAAGGCCGAGAAGTACTCTGCTTGTATGCCCAGTTCAGATCCGCTGGCAGCCGTGGCCACTGCTTCGAACTCTTCTTGAGACGCCTTGAAGTCCTTTTTGCTGAACGCTTCGCACGCTCGCTGAAAAGTCAAGGCAACATCGGCGGAGCGAGGTGGGGGAGATTGGCTGTAGCTAGGAACCGAGAGTGGAATCAGCAGCAAGCAGCAGGCGACTATCGCTTGCATCGAACGCGATTTCTGCTTGATGGGTTCCATGGGGGTTCGTTGGTAGATTGCGAAAGATGGAAAGTTTAGGAGGCTTCTCCTCGGAAAAGGTAGCGCCGAAACAAGAGAAGTTCGCCTAAGACTTCGTCGATACGATATAACCAGCGCGCGTTTCAAGGGGAGAATTCCGTTGCTCCCAAGAATTGGAAAATCGTATATGCTATGCGGCTGCCTTTGCTTTTATTCTTTTCAGCGGCTGTCGGAGCTATTCAGATGGGGCTTTTTCAGGAATTCAAGGCGTTTGCCATGCGTGGCAACGTCATCGACCTGGCGGTGGGTGTGGTCATCGGTGGGGCGTTTGGCAAGATCATTAACTCGTTGGTTGAAAACATTTTCATGACGCCTCTCAACTTGGTGACGGCCAAGAGCGGAGTCAACTTCAACGGACTATCATTGAAATACTCCCATTTGACCGGTGGCAAGATTGAGCTTCCTGTTCTAAAGAAAGACGGAACTCCAGAACTGGATGCCAGCGGGAACGCCGTCATGAATTTGACCGACCCAGACATCCTCAAGTACGGTCCCTTCATTCAAACTACGTTTGAATTCATCATCATCGCCTTCGCTTTGTTCATGGTGATTAAGTTGATGAACCGCCTCAAGAAAAAGGAAGAGTCCACACCGGCTGCCACCCCGGAAGACGTTTTGCTTCTTCGTGAAATTCGCGATTCTCTTGCCAAGTCTGCGCCTCGCCGCGCGGAATAGATTGCGTTTTTCTATTTGGCTCTGGACATGGTTGCACAATAGCACTCGAGTTGGGCATCGGTAGATTTGGTCACGAACAAGAGGACTACGATGGGGAATTCCAGTTTGCATTGGCGCTACGCAGTCAAGCAATTCGACGCCACGCGAAAAATACCTGAAGATCAATGGAATGAGATCGAGGAAAGCTTGGTGCTTACGCCCAGTTCCTTTGGCCTGCAGCCCTGGAAGTTCATCGTCATCACCTCTCCAGAGATCAAGTCCCAGCTTCAGGGGGCTTCCTGGAATCAAACCCAGCCGCGCGATTGTTCCCATATGATCGCGTTGGCGGCGATGAAACAGGTCACCGAGGAATATGTGGACTCCTTCCTTCAATCCATTTGTTCCGGTCGTGGAGTGGAGATGGACTCGCTGGCCATGTATCGTCAAGTTGTGTTGGGGTTTTTAAAAAACCAAGAGGGGCGTCACTTCGAGTGGGCCACCAATCAAGTCTATATTGCACTTGGACAGTTGATGTCCATGGCAGCGTCGATGCAGATCGATGCTTGTCCGATGGAGGGGATCGTGCGGTCTGAGTATGACCGCATACTCGGTCTCGAGGGTTCGAATTTTGGAACCGTCGTCGGATGCGCCCTCGGGTATCGTCACTCAGAGGACAAATACGCTCTCGCCAAAAAGATTCGATTCCCACGCCAGACTGTGATTGAGCACCGCGCATGAGCCGTTCGAACGCGTCGACGATCCCGGTTTCGCAAAAGTGGTTGGTGGATGGGTTTTGTTGGTATGCCCGCGGGATGGTCCGCAAACAGTTCAGCTCCTTTGGGTGGGCAACAGAAGTGGAGTTGTCCGAGATCGATCCGAGTGCCTCGCTGGTAGTCTGTGCGAACCATGCTAGCTGGTGGGATCCGATCGTCGCGATGTTGCTTCGGCAAGCTCTTATGCCGGATCGGACTTTCTACGCGCCGATCGATGCTGAGCAACTGGAGAATTACGCAGTCCTCAAGAAAATGGGCTTCTATGGAGTCCAGCTTCAAAGCTTCGCTGGAGCACAGCAATTTCTCTCGACGAGCAAAGCTATTCTGTCGCGACCCAATACCTCCATCTGGATTACTCCCGAAGGTCGGTTCTGCGATGTACGCGACTTGAGCCAACCTCTCATGCCAGGACTAGCTCACTTGGCGTCCAAGGTCGAGAATACCGTGTTCTTGCCGTTGGCGATGGAGTACCCCTTTTGGGACGATGCCCGCCCTCACATTTTCATCCGGTTTGGAGCGCCAATTACCGTCGATATCGGGAGCTTAAAATCGAAGGCGGAGTGGAATGAGATAATCGTGCAACAGTTTCGATGGAATCAAAAACAGCTCGCCGACTTGGTAATTCGACGCGAAGCTCGAGAATTCGGCTATCTGATCGCCAGCCGACCTCAGCGATTGAATTGGTATGACTTCGCGCGGAGTTGGGCTTCATGGGTGCGTGGCCGTCGGTTTGATCCTCGACATTCCGCACGCATGCCCAGGTCTCGCAATGATGACTGACCGGCGCGATTCCCAGCCCGTGTTTGATTCGTACGCTACAGAGTACGAAGACGCCTTAGCAAAGGGTATCGCGCTCTCCGGCGAGTCTTCCGATTATTTTGCATATCACCGGATCGAGTTGACAAAACTCTATCTACAAACCCTTGGAGCGACACCGCGCTGCGCGATGGACTTTGGATGCGGGACCGGGAACAGCGTGCCCCATCTCCTTAGCATTCCGAACGTTGAGCAGGTGATCGGAGTCGATCCTTCGGTAGCTTCCTTACAAGTTGCTGCACAGAAGTTACAAGATGCGAGAGTCCGTTGGTGCGTGCCCGACGATTGGACGAGTGATCAGCGTGTTGACCTTGCTTTTTGCAATGGGGTGTTCCATCACATTTTGCCAGAGTCGAGGCAAGAGGCCCTTCAATGGATCCGAGACAGACTGTCGCCGGGAGGCTATTTTGCTTTCTGGGAAAACAATCCATGGAACCCTGGAACACGCTGGGTCATGAGTCGCATCCCATTTGATCGGGATGCTATCTGTTTAAGTGTGACAGAATCGCGGCATCGGATAGAGCAAGCTGGGTTTCACGTGCGGATTACTCGAAGCGCTTTTTACTTCCCGAAGGCTTTCAAATGGCTTCGGTTTGCTGAACCGGTGTTATCCCAAGTCCCGCTGGGGGCACAGTACATGGTGCTCGCCGAAAAACGATAGCGATTGGTGGCCGTGCAAGCTTCTCGCCCGCACGTTAGAGCCACACTCAACGAGGAGAGACGGGGCGTCACGTGACGCCCCTCGTCTGTTGGCGAAAGCGGTGCGAGACCTAGGAGATGGAAGCCCACTGGCGATTCTTAGCGCTTGCTAGAACGGCATCGCAGACCTTTTGGGTTTCCAACGCATCGCGGAAGGTCGGGTGGGCTGGCTCGCCGGTTTCGATGCTCTTCAAAAAGTCAGCGACTTGGTGAATGAACGAATGTTCGTAACCGATTTGCAGTCCCGGAACCCACCAATTGCCCATGTAAGGCTGATTGCCGTCCGAAACGTGGATGCTTCTCCAGCCACGAACGATCGACTCGTCGCTGTGATCGAAGTATTTGAGTCGATGAAGGTCGTGGAGATCCCAAGCCAGCGACGCGTTCTCGCCGTTGATTTCCAAGGTGTATAGTGCCTTGTGCCCACGTGCGTATCGGGTCGATTCAAAAAGCCCCAGAGAACCGTTCTTGAAGTGACAGAAGAAGGAGCAAGCGTCATCAATACCGACAGGCTGCTTCTTACCAGTTTCAGCGTGGACACGTTCCTTCACAAATGTTTCGGTCACGGCTGATAGATCGCTAATCGAGCCGTTTAGCCAAATGGCTGTATCGATGCAGTGCGCGAGCAAGTCACCGGTTACACCGCTACCGGCAGCCTCGACGTCGAGTCTCCAAGTTGCCGCGCCACCTTGTGGAACGTCGGCGTTGATGGTCCAGTCTTGAAGGAAATTAGCGCGGTAGTGGAAGATACGCCCAAGCTTGCCCGAATCGATGATTTGCTTCGCCAGCGTCACAGCGGGGATTCGACGGTAGTTGTACCAAACCATGTTGGCAACGCCCGCCTTTTCGACCGCTTCGCACATTTCCAAGCCTTCTTCGGCGTTCATGGCGAGGGGCTTTTCGCAAAGAATCATCTTGCCTGCTTTTGCAGCGGCGATTGCGATTTCTTTGTGAATGTTGTTTGGCGTACAAATGTCGACTGCGTCGATATCTTTTCGTTCCAACAACTTTCGCCAATCGGTCTCGATCGACTCATAGCCCCAATTCTTGGCGAATGAAGAGGCTTTATCCGCGTTCCGAGCGCACAACGCTTTAAGTACAGG
>JALOQZ010000324.1 GCA_025459245.1 Pirellula sp. | reverse complement strand
ATCGTGCGGATCGCGATTGTGCATCTGAGTATCCACCATCACAACACCGAGTCGATCGCGAAAGCCATGGCAGACTCGGTCGGGGCAGAATTGATCCCAATGGGGGAGATAGCCAACCACGACCTGACGAAGTTCGATCTTCTCGGCATCGGTTCAGGCATCTTTTTTGGCAAGCATCATCCCCGGGTTCTCAGCTTTGCCAAGGAATCGCGACACCTTCCGCATGCCTGCTTCGTCTTCTCCACGGCGGGTATCCGGTGGATGTATAAGCTGTGGCATCAACCGCTCGTCCGCGTCCTGGAAGAGAAAGGTTGCGAAGTCATCGGTCAGTTTTGCTCGCCAGGCTGGGATACCGTTGGGCCGCTCAAGTACATCGGAGGTATTCACCGCGGCCGCCCCAATGCTCAAGATCTTGAGAAAGCTAGCCAGTTCGTGCGGAGCATGCTGGTGTCAGCAGAAGGTAGGACAGAAACTCCCGGCGCATCCTGAGATCAGGCTTGATTGGCTTGTGGTCCCATTTCCTTCAACCTACTGCATGGCAACTGGATAAGCTCTGAATTCCCTTCAACTTGGCTGCCAAGCCGTGGTGAAAAATCTCTGTAACTTGTAAAGTGAAGTTGTATTCTCGGACAAAAACGCTTCCTCATCCAGGAGGGGCGGGCGACTGCTTCTGTAAGGTTTCGCCTCATGACCAATAGCGTTCAAAAGATCTTGGTTCATTGGAACGCATGCTTCCTTTTCTATTGTTTGATCAACCTAGGCGTTTCCATGCCGTGCTCGGCCGACGATGGCGATCTTTCCATCGCTGAAACGTTGGTCGAAATGATCGATCAGCCGGAAGCATCTCAACGGAAGAATATCGATCAACTTCTCAGTGAAATCCCCCCGAACTCGCACTATTTTGCCATCGCTTCTCAGTCGGCGGCCATACTTCATGTCCAGGAAAACAGATTCTCCGATGCTTGGCGATGCCTACAACCGGAATCCGATCGAAATGAAACACTTCAACTAAGCCAAGAGCGACAGAAAGCCAAGCGGTAACCGACGATGTTGATCGCACCCGCTTTCGAATCTCTAGACCAACAGTTGCATGTGATTCAGAAGCAATGCGTGCTTGTCTGCCGGCGTCAATCTTCACGTGGGGAAATCATCCATGAGTTAAGAGTGAATTGCCGAAAAGGTCTCGCCGCCCTGGACTTCTATGGGTCCCTCTTCCCAAAGATTGATTTCGAGCGATTGCGATCAAGACTAGCGAAAGTATTACGCAAAAGCAGTCGTGGTCGCGATTTGGACACCATGATCGATGCGTTAAAAAGCACTTCTCCAATCGTTCCACCACCACTTCTTCTCAAACTAAAAAAGGATCGCAGGAAGGAGTTTCGATCCTTTCGGCAATGGGTCCGCAAACTCTCTTTGGCCCGCGAAAGGAGAAAGCTAAAGGCCAATAACTTAGAATCCCCCTTCAATCTATCGCAACTCGACCACCAGGAGTCGCTGTCCCGACAGGCCAAGCAGAGAATCAAAGCGATCGTTGAAGAATTACGTGGCGATTCCACAGTCGACGAATGGACTCCGAAGAAGCTTCATCGATTTCGAATTCGAATCAAGCGACTGCGGTATAGCCTCGAAATTGCTTCGACCGCCGACCAGCCCTTCGAAATCTCGATCGTTTCCACCTTGCTGGCCCAAATACAGCAGGCGCTCGGAGAAATCAACGACGCGGTCGTTCGAATTCGGTATCTCCGAAAGTACCTAGGCAAATTGAATGACCAAGAGAGCCAGTTGTATCTGAATGTGCAGATCGCCGAGGACGAAAACCTCCTCGCCGACCGCCTCGCTAAATGGGGCCAGTTTTGGACCACGGATGTTCAGAACAAGCTCTACGGCGACTTGATGACGCGCACCTTCTGAATCTCGTAGCGACCTGTGGCACTCAAGTCGCCCCGCGCTTGATAGCCTGCCCAGCGCCCCAGCCGGAAAAGCCCTTGGGGTCTCAGCATCCTTTCGACCGGTGGGAGATTTCGGCCATCGATACTAGCGGTGACCTTTCCTCGGTTGACCCCAAGAATCATTTTGTGGGTAACTTTGTAATTCCAAGGTATCTCGGCAAAAGACTCTCCCTCCAACTTGCCTGTTGGCTGAGGAAGCGTGTCGAGCAGCCCAAGCTTTCGTGTTCCGATCATTCGTAACAAGACCCCATCGGCATCGATCGTATCCAAGTTCATTGGCCCGAGAAATACAGCAAAACCATAGAGATCCAAGCTGGAACGATCGTAGAAGACGTCAACTTCGACCTGGAGTGGAGGTCCAATTCGAAACCTCGGGACAGCGAAGTGCGATGCGTCGTCCATTCGAACACTCCATTCCATGGCTCCACTCGAGTTGATCTTCGAATCACCAGAAACAAGCCACCCTGCGGCATCGTCATCGAAATCCAACGTAGCTTCGCCCTGGGTTTCCCAAGCCTCTCGCCATCGAAAAACTTTTTCGCACACCTTCGCAATCTTCTTTACCTGGGGCGAATCGCTCGTTTCGGCAGCTCGAGTCAGCTTGCTTAACTCCGACTGTACCTTGATCAGCGGATGCGAAAGACGAATCGCTTCTTCAAAGAAAAGTCCACGTTGGAGCTCAATCCAATTGATTGAATCATCCGTCGCCTCTGTTATTGCTTCGCAAAAATCTCGTACGAGAGGTAAATCGCATTCGACTCCGATCAAAAATTCAGGTGTCAGGTCTTTACCATGATGAGCGAGCAGCCAACCGGCCCCTTCAAAATCGCCGCAATCCCACAGCAACCGAAGCATGATGCGAACAGTGCTCGCACGCAGTCTCCAATGATCCGATCGACCTTGCTCGCTTTGGAGATATCGAACGGCGGACTTGCAAATCCCCCTCACTCTCTCGGAATCAAATACGGCTCCATAGCCCTTTTCTTCGCACCATTCATTCAGCACCTCGAAGGCGTGGAGGCCAAGGGTCGGTGAATTGGGAAAACAAGCATGAAGTTGGTCGGCATAACGCAGCAATGCCGCTTCGCCGCCTCCCCATTTCGTTTCGCGAGTGGAAAGAAAGGTCCAATGCGCGAGGAGAAATTCCGCATCGTATGACAAAACGAATCGAAACCACTGTTCTGCAGAGACTCCTGTCACCCCAGCCGATCGCTCCAGCCGCATCAAAGCGGTACCGACGGGCGCCAAGCTCGGATACTTATCCAGAACCTTTAAGTAGTATTTCGTCGCGATCTTCGCCCACTTCGAAAACTCGACCATGTCCTTTTCTTCGACCAAGTGAACGTAGCTGCTCCCTCGGTACTTGAACGCAATCTCCTCAGCAATCTTGGCTCGCAACGAGTCCTTGAACAACTCAGAACAGCTGCCGTCCGCTTCCAGCTCCAATCGATCCAACAAAAACAAAAGAGAATGGAGGTTATAGCTGTCTACCAACCTTGCAAATCGGGCGAAGACAAACTCCTCCATGGCGGGTGCATCATTAAAAATTCGGCCACATTCAACGATTGAATCCATTCCATCCTCGATATCTCTCCCTTGAATCTCCGTTGGAAGTGTCGCATACCCATCCGTACGACTGGCTGCAAACAGCAAACGAAGCAAGGGAGTGCACTTCTTTTCCTTCAACCGCTTCCAAGAATCCTCTACTGCAACCCTCCACTCCTCCTCAGAATCCGCAACCTTCAACCGCAGGTAGTCCAGAAAAGGATCAGCATCTGACCGACTAGCCATCCTTTCCAATTCCAATCGAGAATCCAAAATCCCAAGCCAACTATCTGCGAGGATCTTGACCATCTGATCCCGACTGACGCCGAGACTGCTCGCGAGCGCAGAATCTCGCCCCCAAAAATCATCCACCAACACATTAGCCGCAGCCATTGCGGGTTCGGACCTGCGAAACACGGGACCAGGAAGGAGATCGACCTCGTTGCCTCGGAGTAAACTTCTCGCGAACTGTTCTGATTCCTTTGCTCTCGTCTCCAGAATGCCCACCGCCACATCTTCGGGGAGAAGCCCCGGTTCCTCGAGTCCCTTTAAGCGGCGTTCAAGTTCACGCGCCAGCTCGTCCTTTCCCATCGCATCAGAACCACGGTAAAGGATCGTCTTTGAAGTAGCGTTCTTATCGGCGAGAAATTCAGGAGGCTGAAAAACGGGGGTGGACGCTTTCAGCCACCACCAAATGCCAAGAAGCGAAAGAAACGCGCATGCAACGATCGCGATTTGCCGACGAGATTTCGGCTTGGGCGTGGACATAGCGTCCTCCAATTTGGGAGAAGATTGATTCTGAAACACCGAATCGACCAATGGCAACGAAACAATATAGCAAACGATTTGCCAGAGAGGGTCTCCCTTGTCAGGAGCTTGCTCAATCATGGCTACGTTATGGAGAGAGTTGTAGATCCTTCTCGTTGCGAGGGGCGAGCATGGTCGTGGACGAATCCACAAGGGGTTTTTTAAAATCCGGCAATACCTACTTTCGCACTGGTGGGCACTATCATCGGCTCGAAAAGCTTAACTACTGTGTTCGGGATGGGAACAGGTGATCCTTTTCGATATAGTCACCGGAAGGGAGCAACGAGGGTGGTAACCCGTCGTTGCCCATGTTGGATTGGTAAATGTTATCTGCGTCTAGGATAGTTATCGGATCGTGCATGGTTAAGTGCAAGATACCGATGGTCAAGCGTTCGTCCGTTAGTAATGGTTAGCTGAACAGGTTACCCTGCTTACACATCCATCCTATCAACCTGGTAGT
>JALOQZ010000049.1 GCA_025459245.1 Pirellula sp. | reverse complement strand
ATTACGACGAGCGCAAACCAAATGGCCGAGCTGCCAAACGTCCAACCTCGCAACCAAAAAAGTAGCTTGCGACCGTCCGATCTTAACAAAACGTTGCACCCATCCCTTACTTCTCCGGCACTTTCACGCACCGGAATCCGACGTGGTTACTGGTCGATCGGATTTCGCCTTTGCCGCGGGTTCCAAGCAGATAGCGATTGCAATACGTATCGCTGCACAAGAAAGAGCCTCCTCGGTGGACTCGCTTCTGCTGGCCCGGCTCTTGCGGATCGAATGAGTCCGCTGGCCCCGATGGATTGACAGCCACCTTTCCCGTCGCTTTGAGTGTGCTGTAGTAATCTTCGCGATACCAGTCGCTGATCCATTCCCAAACGTTACCGCTCATATCGTACAAACCATAGGCGTTCGGTTCATACTGCTTGACCGGCGCGATGCCGGCGTGACCATCTGACGCTGCGTCTCCATCACGGATCGGAAAGGCTCCTTGGTAGTAGTTTGCAAAATACCGATCTTGAATCCTCGCGGTGTTCCCCCACGTGTAGAGATCTCCAGCCTTGCCCCCCCGTGCGGCAAACTCCCACTCCGCCTCTGTAGGTAATCGCTTGCCAGCCCATTTCGCATAGGCTTCGGCGTCTTCATACGCGATATGCACAACAGGATACTGGTCAAGCCCATCTAAATTGGAGTCTGGGCCAAACGGATGCTTCCAGCACGCGCCGGGAACGTATTTCCACCATTGCAGAAATTGATCCAAGGGAACCGCGGTATCGGTCGGCTGAAAAACTGCCGAACCGGCTACCAAAAGCTCCTCCGGTACACCGGGAAGCTCTTCGGGTGTCGGCTTTCTCTCGGCAATGGTGACATAACCTGTCGCTTCGACAAATGCACGAAACTGAGCATTCGTAACTTCCGTTTCATCCATCCAAAATCCATCGACATAGACCCGGTGAATAGGAACCGTATCCATCGTCGTCCCCGGCGTACCACAAAGCGACTCGTTCTTCGCCTCACAACCCATCGAAAATTCTCCACCCGGGATCCACTTCATACCGGAAGGAGCGGAATCTGGCTCGGAAATCTTGTTCTCGATGGTTGGGAAAAACGAAACTGCTTGAATCGCCTCCAATTGGTCTCGCTTCAATTCTACTTTTGCCGAATTAGATTGCTTCAGCTCATCGACTTGTTCGGAATCCTTCGATGGCCCCCAAGCCATGTAGGCAATCAGTCCGAACGCAAGAACCACTCCCGATGCGATACCCCAAAGGAATCGCGCCGAAGAGCCATTCGAACGGGATGAAGAACTCGAATTCTTAGAGGTTGGAGTTGGTTTGGGCATCGCGGTATTCCTTGGATGCTAGTGGGATTCCTAGCGAACGAAACGAAGAGCCTACCCGAAAACTATTAGCCGCTCTGGCGCTAGCCGCGGTTTCCGATAATTTTCGGATAGGCTCCATAAAATTAGAATCGTTGCTGCGATAGTTGATTCGAGATTTCGAAGGCAATCTCGAGGGCTTGCTCATAATTCAGCCGGGGGTCGAGCTGGGTTTGGTAAGCCGATTCGAGATCCGATTCAGTGAGCCCCCTCGAACCACCGACGCATTCCGTGACATCCTCGCCGGTCAGTTCCAAATGAGCTCCTCCGAGCATAGATCCGCACGCTCGGTGGATCGCGAACGATAGCCGAAGCTCATCGACAATATCATCAAAGCGACGAGTCTTGCGCCCCCCCGCCGTGCTGACGGTATTGCCATGCATCGGATCGCAGACCCACAGGACAGTCTTTTGCTCCCGAATCACCGCATCGATCAACTGCGGGAGCTGCGATTCGATCTTATTCCGCCCCATCCGATGGATCAGAGTGAGTCGCCCCGGCTTATTGTCAGGGTTGAGCTTGTCGATCAACTCGATCAATTCCTCTGGCTGGATGGAACCACCAATCTTCACAGCGACAGGGTTGCGGATCCCTCGGAAATATTCCAAGTGGGCTCCGTTCAACTGACGCGTTCGCTCCCCGATCCACGGAAAATGGGTCCCCATGTTGTAAAAGCCGATCCCGCGCACGCTTTCTCGTGTCAACGCCGTCTCATAGTCGAGATGCAACGCTTCGTGAGAAGTATAGAAGTCCACTCGGCGCAGCTCGGGGGTCGATTCATGAAGGATCGTCTCCATGAATCGGATGGAATCTCCTAGCGATTTGACCAGCTCTCGATAACGCTGCGCCGATTCACCCTTGGCAGCGTTCATAAACAGCAAATTCCAATTCTCGGGGTGATGCAAATCTGCAAAACCGCCTTCGCTCAAGGCTCTAACGAAATTAAGCGTCAGAGCAGAACGTTCATAACCTCGCAAAAGCCGAGTCGGATCGGGGGTCCTGGCCTCCGCATTGAATGCGTAGCCATTGACGATATCCCCCCGGTAGCAAGGCAATGTCATGCCATCCTGCGTCTCGGTGTCGCTCGAACGAGGCTTGGCATATTGGCCCGCCATGCGGCCAACGCGAATGATCCTTTTCCGCGCACCAAAGACGATGGCCAAACTCATTTGCAGAAGAAGCTTCAGTTTGCTCGCAATCGGCTCGGTTTGGCACTGATCGAACGTCTCAGCGCAGTCCCCACCCTGCAGCAACCAAGCTTGCCCTCGCTGAGCCAAGGCGATGTCGTGATGAAGTCGATCGATCTCCCAGCTTGTAACCAACGGAGGCAGGGATCTAATTTTGTGGACGACGGCAGAAAGTTGTTCCGAATCAGGGTAGCGCGGTTGCTGCGCAGCCGGAAAATTCTTCCACGAGGTCGGCGACCAAGCTTGAGACATAGGACAACGAGAGGTTGAGGGTAGCCCGAAAGATTCGGAGAAAGGATGAAAATTGAACAGTTCTAAGATAAACCCGATCCGGGGTTCCCGTGAGGGCAAATTGTTGCGAGCTCAGAATTTAGCACTGCGTGCATTTCCGGCATGGAATCAAGCTCTCGCCCTTGGAAAGCTTGACAAGCCGTGGGAACTCCCATAGATTCCCAGCGTGCACTTTTGCCGCAAATCATTGTGGCAATTCGAGATAACGTCAATTGACTACGATATATGAAACACCTCCAAGAGATCGCGCGCCGCGTGCGCCGTCCGGAAGAACAACTTCGTTTCCCTAGCGAATTGCTCCTTCAAGGCTACGAACCCAACTATTTGGCGAATTATCGCCCCGACGAGTTGGGTAACATGGATGAACGTACGCTCTCCACCTTGAAGCGTACATTGCAGCAATTCGACAAACTCGAAGCGCACCGCAGCAAAGTCATCGCGGCACTTGAAAAAGACGCTATCTGGAGCGAAACCATCGCCGAGGTGGTCAACAAAGCGAACTCGATCGCCGAAATCGACACCACCGTTCGACATATCCGTGCTCGAAAGAACGCGAAGAGCATCGCGGAAAAATCCCCTGCAGCTCAAGTAGTCGGGCAAGCAATTTTGACCATGCAATCGGAAGCCCCCACCGATTTCAAGGCATGGGTCGCTCAAACCGCTTCGGTAAGCGTCGAACAAGCGGACGAAATCCTCGAGCAAACTAAGCTCTGGATGACGCATTTGCTGAGCGAAGATCTCCGGCTCATGCGAGAACTCCAGCAATACGTTCTCCGAAAAGGAACGGCTTCGGTGAAAGTTCTCCCCGAGCCACCCAAAGGAAGCGATGCTGAAAAGCGACTGGATGCTTCCGAAGATCAAGCGTCGGTGCCGGTCGACGCGATGAGCACGGGCAGCTCGGTCATCGAAGCTGCATCGGATGCTCCTGGGCCAGAAACCGCATCAGATGCGAGTTCGTCCGAACCGCATGCCTCCGCTGATGCATCGGAGACCTCTGCTAACGAGGCGTCCCAAAGCTCGGTTGAGCTAGAAGCGTCGGTCGACCCCTCCGTGGCTCCTTTGATCGCGGAGTTCAATCAAGGCAAAAAGCCTTCGAAACCGATCAAGACCAAGAGTCTTTCTGAAAAACAGCTCTCACCGCGGCAGCGTCGTCGACGCTGGTTGCGAGGCATTCTTGAGTCGTACGCACGACTGAAGAAGCCCGTCGGAAATATAACCCCTTACCAAATTTTGATGCTGGCCCGAGGTCTTCGATCTCAGATCATTCAGCTCAATATCGACTACGACAAGAAGCCACTTGTTCAGATGTGCCGAGAGGCCTTGTGCCCCGGGCGTCATCCCATGCACGGCTTCCTCCTCGAGGTCGCGGAATCAGCCTTGCACACGTTCCTGCTCCCTCGGGTGCATCAAGATGTCATGGCGATTTTGGAGGAATACGCGAACGAAGAGTTGACGGAATCCGCAGTCTCGCATCTTCAGTCGTCCCTTTTGCAACGGCCCATTCGAGGGCATCGCATTTTGATGATCGATGCGGTCGGCCCAAAGATGGCCGCAGCAGCGATTGTCGACGCCGAGGGGCAAATCGTTTTTACCGGCGAACTCCCTTGCAACAGCAACCGTGCGGACATCGTCGCACAGAACGTGGTCACGCTCGGTCAGTGGGTCCATGAACACCGCGTAACCTTGATCTCGCTGTCCAACGGTCCAGCCCGACGATACCTGATCCAGCCGATCGCCGAATTGCTGAAGCAGTCGAGCGAAGGGTCGGTCTATTGGACCATGGTGGATCGCGCCGGGGCCGACGGCTACTGCAACTCCCGCATCTGCTTGGTCGAGCTACCCAATATTTCCCGTCGCCATCGCGCCGCAGTGTGGCTGGCTCGTCGCTTGCAGGATCCTTTGCAACAAGTCTTGAAGGTGGATCCATCCCGATTACGGCTCGGCTCCTACCAACGTGAATTGCCGCAAGCCGATCTGGAGCTAGCGCTCCGAGACGCCGTTTCGTCTGCGATTTCTCGATCGGGGTTGGATGTTTTCACGACCGAACCCGAGGTGCTTCAGCGAGCTCCTGGCATGAATTTGGCCGCTGCCAAAGCGGTTTCAGCCGCGTGCCGCGAAGACCGGATCACCAGCCGAGAAACGCTGCTGGCGGTGCTCAAAGAGCATCTCACCGACATGCAGGCTCGGCAGGCGATCGGATTCCTCCGCGTCTATGGCAGCGAAAAGACTCTCGATGCGACGACCATCCATCCCGATGACTATCGGCTTGCAGAACGATTGATCGAGCACGCCAAACTACCAGTTCCTCCAGCCGCTCCCGAAGGTTGGGTAAAGCCCAATTTCCAAGCGATTGCGGAAGCCAGCGCGGCTGCCGACGAGGCTTTTGCGAAACAACAAGCTGAGTTTGGAGCCTCTCTCGACGCCGAGCATGAATCCTTTGGGCTCGAGTCGAGCAGCGAGTCAGACGAGGCTTCCGAGGAAGCTGCCAGCAAGTTCGGCGAAAACATCGGCGACGAAAACGCCGAAAGCCAGAGTCATACCGCTTCCACTCCTGTAGAACCGGAGTCAACATCGGAGAACGAGCCGTCAACCTCCAGCTCTGCTTCCGAAGAAACCGGCAGCCCTGAATCCAGCCCAGCAACGGATTCTTCGGAGCCATCGAACACCGGAGAAGAGACCAACACGACTTCGTCCACTGAAACGGCACCCGCTGCTTCCACGCACGCGGTTGCGATGCCTCCAATCGAAACAGCCCCGCGTGTTCGAGAGACTCTCTCGATCGACGTTGAAAGGCTTGCTCGAAGCTGGCAGGTCGGTCGTGAAAAAATGCGTCGTGTATCGCATTGCCTCCAGTCGCCGTTTGAGGATGACCGCGAATACGCGTTCCCAGTTCCTTTGGTTAGCAAGTTCCCGAGGCTCGATACGCTGAAGCCCGGTGACATGGTGCAAGCCTTGGTGGTCGGCGTAACCGACTTTGGAGTCTTCGTCGACTTGGGACCTGACTGCAGCGGTTTGATCCATATCAGCCGCATTACGCCCAACTACGTCGAGGACCCACACCAATACGTACAAATGGGTGACTTGCTGACCGTTTGGGTATTGAGCATCGATGAAAAGCGCAAGCGAGTCGCTCTCACAGCCATCCCTCCAGGAACCCCTTCACGGCGCGAGCAATCGGCCCCTCAAGGTCGGGCAGAGGATTCGCGAGGCGACCGACGTGGAGCTCCTGCCCGCGGTGATAATCGCGGTCGCGGTGACGCGAATCGAGGCGACGCACCTCGATCGGAAGGAGCGGGAGGAAACCGCGGAGAACGCCCTGCTGGAGAACGATCCGGCGGTGATCGCGGAGGCAATCGCAATGATCGAGGCAACCGTGGAGCACCTCGAGGCGGTAATGATCGCAGCCGAAACGACCGAGGTCGCGGGCGCGATCGCGACTATGAACAAAACGCTGCACCGAGACGAGCCCAGCGAGTGGATCCACCCAAGCCGATCACTCCCATCACCGACGCAATGCAGCAGGGCAAGGAACCTCTCCGATCCTTTTCGGATCTGATGCAGTTCATGAAGAAGTCAAAGCCGGATTCGGAAATTGTTCCAGAACAAAAGGGAACGGACCCCGTAACGCCCGCCTCTCCGGCCGCAGATTCAGCACCGACTCCCAATCCGTCGTCGAACGAATCGACAGAATCCAGCGACACTCCTAACGGCCCCGTCGCGTAACGGTCGGTGCATCCATGAGCGATTTTGAGGAGAAACTCAGGCAAGCTGCAGCGCGCGGTGCCAATCGCGCCAGCCAGTCGATGAGTGAAGCGGAACGGAAGAAAGCTGAGCAAGAGCTTCTCAAAGGGCTGCATAGTAAGTATCGTTTGGCCCTTTCGGAGAGGATCGAACAAGTCATCCGAAAAGTGATTGACCTGTTTCCCGGCTTCCGATTTCAAACCGTCTTCGGCGATTCGGGATGGGGTGCCGCTTGCATGCGAGATGACTTGGTTCTGCGAAAAGGACAACGGGAGAATCGATACAGTCGATTTGAAATGGCGGTTCGACCGCTAAACGAATTCTATGTCTTGGATTTGCAAGCCAAAGGAACAATTGCAAATCGAGAGCTTCTCACTCGCAGCTTCTACCAACCGCTCGGTGAAGTCGATTTGGATAAATTCAAAGGACTGGTCGAGCAATGGTCCTTGGCGTACGCGGAGCTGTACGCAGCAAATCGATAAATGACTACCCAGTCCTAAAGGACTGGGCTATTTTCTGCCGTCCCTATCGGGACTAGCGCCTTTGACCATTCGGCACCTGCCAAAAAACACAGAGCAATGACGTAGAGCCTATCCGAAAACCATTAGCCGCTATGGCGTTAGCCGCGGTTTCCGATGGTTTTCGGATAGGCTCTTAATGTGTTTTCAAGAGAATGTGAGAAAGAGAGTATTAAGCTTCGTCGAGGATCTCAACGGCCTTGAACTTCTCCCCTTCTAGCATTTGAAGGCTCGCACCACCGCCGGTGCTGACGTGGGTTACGGAATCAGCGAATCCGAGTTGCTCAACAGCCGCAGCGCTATCGCCTCCACCGATGATGCTCACGGCATCGCTGTCCGCAACAGCTTTTGCTACAGCCACGGTTCCTTGATCAAAGGGAGGCATCTCAAAGACACCCATCGGACCGTTCCAAACAACCGTTTTCGCGGAACGCACGATGGCAGCAAACTTCTCAGCCGACTTGGGGCCGATGTCGAGCCCTTCCCAACCATCAGGAATTTTGCCCGCTTCGACAACTTGCTTATTGCATTGGCTATTGAAGTCATCTCCACAGTGTGTGTCGACGGGGAGGACCAGTTTATCGCCACCTTTAGCGATAAGCTCCTTGGCCAACTCCACTTTGTCCTTTTCGACCAAGCTCTTACCGGTCGCTCCACCTTGAGCTAGCGAGAAGGTATATGCCATGGCGCCGCCGATAATGACTTTGTCGCAGACACCGAGCAAGTTATTGATTACGTTGATTTTGTCGCTCACCTTCGCACCGCCGAGGATGGCGACGAAAGGACGAGCGGGATTAGCGATCGTGTCGCTCAAGTACTTGATCTCCTTTTCGACCAAGAAACCGACGACCTTCGGCTTGCTCCCCATGGCGAGGGGGACGGCGACCATAGACGCTTCTTCGCGGTGGCAAGTACCGAATGCGTCGTTGCAGTAGATGTCGGCCCAGCCTGCGAGTTTGCCAGCGAACTCAGCGTCACCTGTTTTTTCGCCTGGATTGAACCGAACATTCTCAAGGCAAACGACGTCGCCGTCCTTCATGTTCTTGATGGCAGCTTCTGCTTCGGGGCCAACAGTATCCCCTGCGAAAACGACCGGTTTTCCAAGCAACTCGGCCAATCGATCCGCTGCAGGCTTGAGAGTGAACTCTGGCTCGGGACCTTTTCCTTTGGGACGGCCCAGATGGCTCATCAATACTAGCTTGCCACCTCGGTGAATGACCGATTCAATCGAAGGCAACGCCATTCGGATTCGGCGATCATCCGTGATGGCTCCCGAATCGTCCTGCGGAACGTTGAAATCGACCCGCATCAAAACAACTTTGCCTTTGCAGTCTACTGCGGAGATACTCTTTTTTGCCATCGGATTCCCGTTTCTTAGGAGATTGGTACGCTGTGAAGCGAGTATTCTTAAGCGGATTGCTCGGGCTGTCCAGACGCACCGAGGCCCCGAAAGGCATGATACGTTTTCGTATGACGAGGAGATTGCAGATGAAGTTTCGCTTCCTGTCGCTTGTACTGTCCAGCTGGATCCTTTCGAACCAAGGAGTGATGGCGCAGACCTCCCAGCCAGACAGCGGCAAGCCCCCGATCGGCACCTACGATCGCCCATTCGGCCCGATTCATCAAAGCCGCTCTGTGGTCACAGCGAAAAAGGGAATGGCTTGTACGAGCGATCCGCGTGCAACCCAAGCCGCAATCGAGATCTTGAAAAAAGGCGGGAGTGCCGTCGATGCCGCGATAGCAGCCAATGCAGTGCTCGGTGTCGTGGAGCCGATGAGTTGCGGAATCGGTGGCGATCTCTACTCCATCGTTTGGGACGCCAAGTCCGCGTCACTTCACGGACTAAACGCAAGCGGCCGAAGTCCGGCATCGCTGACCCGGGAGGTATTCCGCTCTAAAAATCTTCAAGAGATTCCCCTCTACGGTCCTCTATCGTGGAGTGTACCCGGTTGCGTTGCAGGCTGGAGCGATCTTCACAAGCGATTTGGAAAGCTACCGATCTCGGACGTTCTGGCACCCGCCATCCAGCTCGCAGATGAAGGCTTCGCGGTCTCTCCGGTCATTGCAGGATACTGGGGACGAGCCGTTCCCAATCTCAAGAAACATGAGACCTCGACAGCCACATATCTGCTGCCCAATGGAAAAGCACCCGAGGTTGGAGAAGTCTTTCGCAATCCAAGACTCGCAGCCAGCTATCGTAAACTGGCCGTGGATGGATGGATGAGCTACTACACCGGCGCGATTGCCGACGAGATCGTGAAGTACAGCCAACAACAAGGAGGTCACTTCACCAAAGAGGACTTTATCAAACACACGAACGAATGGGTTCAGCCTGTTTCCACCAACTACCGCGGTTACGATGTGTGGCAAATTCCGCCTAACGGCCAAGGCCTTTCGGTGCTGCAGATCCTGAATGTACTGAAGCGATTTGATATCAAGCAAATGGGATGGGGGTCTCCTCAGTACAGCCATTTGTTCATCGAAGCCAAGAAGCTTGCTTACGCCGACCGTGCCAAATTCTATGCAGACATGGCCTTTGAAAAAGTCCCAGTCGAAGGATTGAATTCCGATGCTTATGCAGAAAAGCAAGCAGCTCGAATCCAGCTCGAACGAGCAGCCCAGAATGTCCCGGCAGGGGATCCCAAGCTGCGAGATGGCGACACTGTCTATCTGTGCGTCGTCGATGCGGATCGCAATTGTTGTTCTCTCATTCAAAGCAATTACCACGGTTTTGGGAGCCAGATGGTCCCCGGAGAATTGGGTTTTGCGTTACAGAATCGAGGCAATCTCTTTTCGCTCTCAGAGGAACATGCCAACCGACTAGAACCAGGCAAGCGACCATTTCATACGATTATTCCTTCGATGGTAACTCGTGACGGTAAGCCCGTATTTGTTTTTGGGGTGATGGGTGGCGATATGCAACCACAAGGTCAAACGCAGGTGCTTGTGAATTGGATCGACTTTGGCATGAACATTCAAATGGCTGGCGATGCTGCACGAATCCGTCACGAAGGAAGCGCTACGCCGACAGGAACGCCCGAAGAACCCAAAGGGGGCACGGTCCACGTCGAGTCCGGATTACCCAAAGCGACGATCGACAAACTTCGTGAGATGGGGCATAACGTGGAGTTAAGCCGCACATCGATGGGCGGCTATCAAGGAATCTTGATCGATCACGAAAAAGGAACACTTCAAGGAGCGACGGAAAGCCGAAACGACGGCTTATCGCTCGGATTGGATTGAAAGAACTAGTATGACAGGTCCGAAGTGGGTTGTACTTTTTGCCGCATTCTTTGGTTTCGTGGGTGTGGCCATTGGAGCCATCGGAGCTCATGGCCTTCCTGAACAGTTAAAGTCGCAAGGCTTTGAGCCTGAGGTGGTGGCAAAGAAGCTCGATCAATGCGAGATTGGCGTCCGCTATCAAATCGCACATGCGTTAGCCATGCTCGCGATTGGACTATCACCGATAACGGCTCGATCTGCTTTGGCTCGAGCCGCATGCGGGATGTTCTTGACCGGCACCCTTTTTTTCAGCGGTGGGCTCTATGCAATTTCGCTCGCCGACACGATAGGGCACTGGAGCATCGTCCCCACCGGAGGAATGATGTTTTTGATCGGTTGGGCTTTGCTCTTCGCCGCGATATGCCGCATCTCCAGGGATGGCGGCAATTAGAACAGCGTGGCCCGCTATGCGACGGATCTTCGATAGCCACTGATTTACTGACGTGACTGCGGGGTGACTTTCAATCGCAGCGTTTGCTCACCTCGCTTAACGACGATCTCGGTTTCCTGCCCCGCTTTGATTGCTTCGATAGCATAGGTGTAGTCGTAGATGTTCTCTACCTTTCTACCTGCTAGCTCAACGATGACATCTTTGCCCAGAACCCCGGCTTTCGAGGCAGGACCATCCTTGGCGACTCCCGATAGCATCACCCCCTTGATGTCTCCCTGTGCATAGTCTGGGATCGTGCCCAGATAGGCAGTCATCACCGCCCGAGCCCCCTGATTCTCCGGTGCAGCTTGTTCCTGATACTTAGGTGCATCTGCTTGCAATGCAACAGACCGTGCGATCAGCCCCATTAGCTTGGCCGTCGACGCAGCCCCCTCGTAATTGAGCAGTTCCGGAGTGTCGCGCGGAGTGTGGTATTCGCTATGCGATCCGGTAAACGCAGAAAGGATCGGTACGCCATCGAGGAAGAAGGTGCTGGCGTCGGTAGGAAGATAGCTGTCGTTTTGAAGCGTCAGCGGAAGTCCGACAACCGCGTTTCTCTTCTCGATCTCCTTGGGCCAATAATCGGACGACCCGATGCCTTGAAGGACCAAGTTATCTCGAAGTCGCCCCACCATATCGAGATTAAAACACGCAATCACTGCAGGATAAAGTTTGCCCCCGCCGGGGTCAGCCATGTGGGGATAAAGTTGGAAGAAGTGGTCTGAGAAGTAAGCGGAACCTAGCAATCCCATTTCTTCACCTGACCAGGCGGCAAAAAGAATATCGTGCTCTAGCTTTAGTTTGCCTGCCTTCTTTTGAGTGGCCATCGATTGTGCGATCTCGAGCATGGCAGCGACACCGGATGCGTTGTCGTCGGCGCCGCGGTGCATGCCGCTCTTCTCTTCATCGAGGGCAAGGCTCGAACCACTGGAACCAACTCCCAAATGATCGATGTGAGCGCCGATGATCACCATGCTTTTGGCAGGAGTTTCCCCAGCCATCAATAGCCCCAAGGTATTGCGTCCCGTCCGCTTTACTTGTTGGATATCGGTCGTGCAGCCGACTAAAACTTCGGGAAGAACGAATCCCATCATCAACTCTCCTCGATCAAGTTCTTTTTGGAGATCGATCAATTTGTCTTCGCTCTTCTCAAACCACTTCTCAGCGACGGCATCGGTAACGCTGATGGCGGCGATACTTGTGCCGGACAAGCTACCATCGACTTGCAATGGAACGAGCTGTTGTCGGACGCCACTGTTGGGGCCGCTAACGACAATAATCCCTTTCGCACCACGATCCCGCGCCGCCATTGCCTTGAATCGGAGGGAGCTGTATCGAGCGAGATGCTGTCGTCTTTCGGGGGTAATATCACTAGGCATTTGCCTGAGGACCATCACCCATTTGTTTTCGACGTCGAGGTGTACATACGAGTCGTATTCCGCTTGTTCACCGTCGCGAGGTGCGACAATACCGTATCCTGCAAAGACGACTTCCGTGGGCTCAATCTGTGTGCTCTTCGAAAAAACGAGCGGCCGCCAATCTTCGTTGAGCTTCCAATCGTTCGAGCCAGATTGGAGAGAATTCGTCTTGGCTAATTCGACACCCGCCGTGAACGGAAACTCTTGAAAGAAGTCACCCTTCGTTCCTGCCGGCTTGAGACCGAGGGTGTCCAGGTAACTGGCAACATAAGCTGTAGCAAGCTTCTCTCCTTGCGTTCCCGTCAAACGACCGCCGAGCTCTGGGCGACAAAGGAAGTCGACGTGCTTAGCGACATCTTGAGCGCGATAATCGATTTCTGTTGCCCCTGCTGCATTACGAGCCGCGGTTCGTACTGTATCCAGTTGATTCGGAGTTGGATCTGCAAGCTCATTACCTGGGAGCACGGAAGCTTTATCGAGCCCCAATGCTTTGCGTGCTGCGTCGTGATTCCAATCTGCAATATAGATCTGGGACTTCTTGTCGCTAGAACGGTTCGAGGTCCAAGCGATCTGCTTTCCATCTGGCGTAAAAACGGGAAGCCCATCAAAGCCTTCCGTCGATGTGATCCGCTGGGGTGGTTGCTTGCCCGCAGCGTCCACAATGTAGAGCTCGAAATTCGCAAAGCCATGGATGTTGGTTGTGAAAATGAGATACTCACCCGATGGATGAAAGAAAGGTGCCCAACTCATAGCACCGAGGGTTGTCAGCCGCTGCACGTCGCTGCCATCCACATTTGCCGAATAAATCTCTGCAGTCGCCCCATCCTCCGAGAAACGACGCCAGCAAATCCGTTTACCGTCTGGTGAAAAAAAGGGGCCACCGTCATATCCGAACACATCGGTGATCCTTTTGACCTCCGTCCCGTCGCTCTTCATGACATACAAATCGAGCGCGGCGGATGGATCGTTGGCAAAAATCGTCTTCTCTCGCTCAGTCAATGCTCCTTCAAATGCTCGGCGATTGGAGCTGAACGCGATGAGCGAGCCGTCTGGGGAGTAGGAGGCTTCGGCATCGTAACCCATCGCATCGGTGAGCCGTTTGTAGGTACCAGTTCGTTTGTTCCATTCCACAAGCTCGAATGCTGGGTCGTAGTCCCAACTGTAGCGCCGTGTTTGTCCCGATGCCCGAAACTCCAGCTCTTCCTTTTGCTTCTTTTGAGCCTCTGCGTCGAACTGGGTCGATGCGAAGAGGACTCGTTCGCCATCTGGATGGATCCAAGCGCACGTCGTCTTGCCAAAGCCGGGCGAGACTCGTTCGACATCGCCAGTCTCTCTGTCCATCAAATAGATCTGGTAGAACGGATTCTCTTTCTCACGTTCGCTCTGAAAGACCATCCAGCGGCCGTCTTGGCTAAAGTAGCCTTCGCCGGACCGCAGCCCATCGAGCGTTAACTGCCGCGCCTTCGAAATGTATTGCGATTCCGTAGCCACAGCGGTTGCTGCGTCGGCAGTAATGCTTGGGGCTGACTCCTGGGAGTAGACGTTGGCGATTCCGACGAACCCAACGGCCAAGGTGGTAGAAATCTGTCGGAGCAAGCGAGGAAGCTTCATCGATTTTTGAATCATGGCAAATGGGAGGGGGAGGGGATTGGGCCGCGGAATTGTAATTGTTGCAATGACAGCATTGCAATTTTTACAATCGCACGCACCCTTTTGAAACGCGAAGTCCTCTTCGAGGACGGTTTGGGAGGATTAGCGAGGATGGACAAGTGTAGTGTAGCAACCCAGCAACGGAAAAAAGAGTTTTGGAATCTTGCGAGAGGATTGGCACGACAAGTGCACTAGAGGGTTAGTATGAGCAGATGCTCGAAAGGGTCCCGGTGGAGCCGGGATACGATCTGGATCGGGAGAGTTGACCCGGTTTAGGTTCCTGAACATGGAGGTACCGTGATCTTAGTGGCGTCCAAGTTTGAAATGATCAAACGCATCGGACAGACCTTTCTACAAGGTTAGGCCCGGTTTTCACGGTTCGAAAGGGTCTGCCTCGGTTGTCATCAAGACAGTCGGGGCAGGCCCTTTTTCTTTCATTTTCACGGAGCGAGAACGGTATAGTACGAACCAATTCTGCGAGCTTTCCCCCGCTTATGGTATCATTCGGATCAATACGCCCCCGTCTAGACCTGCCGAATACCACAAACAGACATTCCGATAAACCACAATAGGAATGAAACCGGGTGAATGAAAAGGTCGAACCGCGGGGCGAATCCTTTTCCTGACGCTATTCCGTTTTCATTCTTGCATGCCCTTTCGCATCCTTTGTGCCGACAGTAGCGTTGTTATTCAGCGAGGAATCGACGCGCTTTGCCAACAAACAGCCGACTGCCGTATCGACCGATTCGCTTGCAGCCGCGATGAGCTACATCAAGCGTTAGCCGAAGAGCACTTCGACGTCCTCGTGACCAATTGCCGAATCGATGGCACTGACTTCTTAGAGGAAGCGTTCGAGCTCAAGTCGCAGCTCCGAGATTTGCGATTGATCCTCTACACTGAGAACCGTAATTCGACCACCGTCGCTCGGGCTGTCGCTTATCGGTTCTATGACGCTGTCTTTCGCGACGGCCCGAGTAGCGTGTTTATCGATTCGCTTCGTTCCTTGGAGCGGGGAGAACCACCGCCACAATCGATCTTGTTGCAATATCGCGATTACATGACCCGATCGGATTGGCCCCCGTTGCCGAAAGCCCCCCGTTTAACCAAGCGAGAAATCCACATCGTCGCGATGCTGGGCTTGGGGCTCAGCAATCGCGAAATCAGTTTGGCGCTCGGTATCGGAATTGAGACAACGAAAGAACATGTACGAAATTTGCTGCGCAAACTCAAACTACCCGACCGAACGGCCGTCGCTGTTTGGGGACTGAAGCAGCCCGCGCTCGCAGCGCTCTTTCCGGCAACAGAAGCCAAGCATCACCAGCCGGATCTTACGAACCCTTCAACAAGTCCTTGAGCACAACAAAAAGCGCATCGATTTGTTCATCGGTGCCAACGCTGATTCGCAATCCATCGCTCCATCGTGGGTAGTTCATGTAGCGAACGAGGATGCCTCGCTGTTTCAGCAAATCGTAAATCGGTTTCACGGGACGATCTTGTCGCGTGCACCATACAAAGTTGGCATGCGATGGAAGCACGTTGAATCCCAAGGCCTGCAACTCCGTCTCCATACGTGCTCGAGTATTGCGAACCTTAGATACATTGTCCCTTAACCATTCTTGGTCGGATATGGCAGCCGTGGCACCGGCTAAAGAGAGCATGTCTGTGTTATACGAATCCTTAACCTTTCTCAGCATTGCCACGATTTCGGGGTGTGCGATGAGGTAGCCAAATCTCAATCCAGCCAACGCATACGACTTGCTCAGCGTTCGCGTAACGATGATCTTCGGATTTTGATGAACCAAACCAATCGCATGGTTTGGAGCGAAATCGACGTATGCCTCATCGATCACGACGGGGCAATGCGCTCGGTCGGCCAACTCCAATATGGATTCATGGTCAACCATCGTGCCTGTCGGACTGTTCGGGTTGGGCAAGTAAATGAGTTTGACTTCCGAAGTTACGGACTTGAAAGTGTCCGATAACTGAAAGTCCGAGGTAAAGGGGACCTCCTCAAATTGAGCCGCTTGCAGCTCTGCCAAGGTGCGGTAAAGGATGTAGCTCGGATAGGGAAGTCGAAGCTTGTCCTGGGCGCCAACGAAAGCCCGTGTGAGTACGGTCAGGCAGTCGTCGCTTCCATTCCCGCACAAGATCATATCGGGATCGATTCCATGCACGTCCGCGGCGGCTCGCCGAAAAGCCGTCCCCAGTGGGTCGGGGTAGCGTTCCAGCCTCCCTGCAGCCAGCTGAATCGCCTCCAAGACGCGAGGAGAAGGCGGGTAGGGATTCTCGTTCGTGTTCAGCTTGATCGCCTTACCCGTCTGCGGCTGCTCCCCTGGAACGTACGGGCTCATGGCCTGGATTTCGGGCCGGAACATACCTTGAAGGAGTGACGATAGAGAAGCTGCTGTGTTATCCACTGGAATCGCTTTAGAGCAAGGAAGAAACGTCGAT
>JALOQZ010000323.1 GCA_025459245.1 Pirellula sp. | reverse complement strand
GCGAATGCCTCGCTCACGAGCTATTTCGGCAGCTTTTCCGTGCATTTGCAAAGTGGGAGCTCCTGATACTTCATTGATGATTTCGATGTCTGTCCATTGAATCCCTTTAGCCCAGCCGGTACCAAGCACCTTGAGTACAGCTTCCTTTGCAGCCCAGCGACCTGCGTAATGCTGTGTCGCTGCTTTGCGGCTCGAGCAGTAGTGGATCTCGCGAGGGGTAAAGACGCGTTGCAGGAAGATCTCGCCATGCTTTTCGATCATCTGCGCGATGCGAACGCATTCGATGATATCGGTACCGATAGAAACCAATTGACCGGACATAGACGGAGCATTACTGCGAGTGTGAGCTGCGACGAGGTTGTTGGCGTTCGTCGCTGGAAGTTTTCAACGGAAGGGGCCGACCAACCTCCGTATGATAATCGATCGCAGGCGTTGCATTAACCGCCAATGATCCAGGTTTGTCGCTTGAGACGCGATCCTCCGAAGACTGCGTATCGGATTGAGAGTCACGAGAATGCCTCCTTCCTTCATTTTCCGACACTTCTGAGTTGGAAACGGTAAGGCGGGCTTGACGGCGTTGCTCAAGCACTTGGACATACTCCGCTCCAAAGAATAGGATCGAAATACCGTAGTAGCACCAGAGAAGGATCGCAATAAATGAGCCGATCACGCCATAGGCCGAAGTGTAACGCATCCCGATCAAGAACATCCCTAAAAGCGTACGCCCCAATTCCCAAACGCAAGCGGCCAGCAATCCTCCGCGGATAGCATCCAACCAATGGACTTTTTTCTTCGGCAGCCATCGATACACAAAGCCAAACAGGACTCCGTT
Source organism: Pirellula sp. (assembly GCA_025459245.1). Taxonomy (GTDB): domain Bacteria; phylum Planctomycetota; class Planctomycetia; order Pirellulales; family Pirellulaceae; genus JBKCUI01. The sequence continues at coordinate 3,771 of JALOQZ010000323.1, read as the reverse complement.
CAATCCAACCGTAACCGCTGTGTCAAAGAATCGAAAAACATGCTGCAAACTGGGAAGACTACTTCCCGTGACGGACCGAAACTGCGCCATAAGCATGCTCGATGCAAACAGCACTAGGATCGTTCCGCCGAGAGAGACAAGCATGAGAAAGGCAAAGCATCTGTGGCGGACAATTCGGTAGATCGTTCGCCGAACCGTCGCGGATCGCTGGGGAGGAATGCGAAAGATGCGATCGAACCCACGATCGATTTGGGCAAAAACGCCGATCGCAGCCAAGATCGCCGCCGCAATCCCGAAGGGGCCGCTCACTATCGAATGATTGCGAAGCTGTCGCAGAACCTCTTCGATCTGTTGCTTCACGACTGGGGACGCTTGCTGCTCCACCGCGAGCATTACCTTGGACTCGGCGTCGCGCCCGATATTCGAAAACTCTAAAAACAATCCGATGCCGCTTGTCAGAAGCAGCATCATTGGAAACAAGGAGAGTGCTAGATAGTACGCGACCGAGGCTGCCAAGGAGCTCGCGTCATCCTCCGACCAACGAATGGCCGCATCGCGAAGGTTCGGAAAAAACGACTTGAGCCAAGCCGTCGAGCGCGCAGTAATGGCCGAAGTCACTTCGGTAAAACCAAAGTTTTCTTCACTGCGAGGGGATTCTACTGGTTTGCGATCCATCCTGTTGAGTTTAGATTTTGGGCTCCTTGCTCGCCATAGAGATCCCAACCATGCAAACAGAGTATTTCGCCCGCGATCGGCTGCCGGAGGCCGGAAGAAAGATCGCCACGGGCGCTTTGATAGCTTTCCCAACAGAAACGGTCTACGGGCTAGGTGCTAATGCCCTCTCGAACGAGTCCGTGCAAAAGATCTTTCAAGCCAAGGGGCGGCCGTCGGACAACCCTTTGATCGTTCACATCGCGAAACAGGATGAGCTGAAGGCCTTGGCCGCATCGGTCTCGCCGGTCGCTCAAAGACTTATCGATGCGTTTTGGCCGGGCCCACTAACGCTCGTTTTCCCAAAGACGGAACAAGTCCCGGATTTGGTAACGGCTGGGCTCTCTTCCGTGGCGGTTCGCATGCCCGCGCATCCTTGGGCTCTCGAACTACTCGAATATGCGGGCGTGCCCGTGGCCGCACCGAGCGCGAATCGAAGCGGCTCTCCTAGCGCGACGACTTGGCAAGCCGTTCGCGAAGATCTTGATGGACGGGTCGATGGTATCGTATGCGGCCCGCCGACCGAAATCGGTCTGGAAAGTACTGTTGTCGATACGACCGGCCCTCGACCTCGCATCCTGCGACCTGGCAAGATCACCTACGAAGAGCTGGTTCAAGTCTGTCCGGAGATAGAGCCGTATCTGCCAAAGGTTTCCCACACCCAGGATGTTGATGACAACGAGAATGAAATGGAGAGTAATAAGTCTGGCAGACCGGCATTAACCGAGGACAAAGTGCTTCTTAACTCCCCTGGATTAAGGCATCGGCACTACCAGCCCAAAGCGAAGGTTCGTCTTGTTTCGGAACCTCTCGCCAAAGCAGACTCGCAATCAAGCTTTATCGGGCTGCAGTTGCCGAATCCATCAGCAGGTTACCTGGAGATCCAGATCGTAGGTAATGCAGAAGAGTATGGACGCGACTTGTTTGATTTCTTTCGACGATCCGATCGATTGGGAGTTCTTCACATCGATTGTCAGATCGTTCCGGAGGTTGGGGTAGGTGTTGCGTTGATGGACCGACTCAAGCGAGCTTCGGAGTGATATCTGTAATAGCCGGAATCGCGCTAGCGTCCGGTTGCCAGCACTCCCGTGCAATATGCCTATTGTTTGTGCGTTGTAAGCGTAGAATAGGGGCTCGAATTGGATTGAGTTGTTCGGTGTCTTGAACGGGAACAAGGAACGTTGGAAATGAGTCAGACCATGGTGGATTCCAAAGTGGATGTGGTTTCGAATTCTGGGACTCCCCTAAGTACCAACGTTCACTTGATCCGCTGGGTTCGAAAAATGGCGGCTCTTTGCAAACCCGATCGAATTCACTGGGTGGATGGCTCTCAAGAAGAGTACGATCGGCTTTGCAATGAAATGGTCGAACGCGGTACTTTGATTCGATTGAACCAAGAAAAATGGCCCGGTTGTTTTCTGGCACGATCGAATCCGAATGACGTCGCCCGTGTCGAAGACCGGACTTTCATCTGCAGCCAATCAAAAGACGCAGCGGGGCCAACCAACAACTGGATGAACCCGTTTGAGATGAAGAAAAAGCTCCGAGAGCTTTTTGATGGCTGCATGCAAGGGCGAACCATGTACGTGCTTGCCTTTAGCATGGGACCGGTTGGATCTCCTATGTCGCAAATCGGCGTTCAGCTCACGGATTCGCCTTATGCAGTCGTGAACATGCGCATTATGGCTCGAATCGGAAAGCCTGTTTTCGAACTGATCGATCGGGCCGATAAGCGTGTCGTTCCATGCTTGCACAGTGTCGGTATGCCGCTACGTGAAGGTGAATCCGACGTCGCTTGGCCGTGCAATCCCGACAAGTACATCGTCCATTTCCCAGAGACTCGCGAGATCTGGAGTTACGGTTCCGGATATGGTGGCAACGCCTTGCTAGGCAAGAAGTGTTTTGCGCTTCGTATCGCCTCGGTGATGGCGCGCGATGAAGGATGGATGGCCGAACACATGCTTATCTTGGGCGTCGAAGATCCCAAAGGAAAAAAGACCTATGTCGCAGCCGCTTTCCCGAGCGCATGCGGTAAAACAAACTTCGCTATGCTGATTCCTCCGAAGCATTTCTCGGATCAAGGCTGGAAGGTTTGGACGGTTGGTGACGATATCGCTTGGATCAAACCCGGCGCCGACGGTCGTCTATACGCGATCAATCCTGAAGCCGGATTCTTTGGCGTCGCACCTGGTACCGGTGATGCCACGAATCCCAATGCTATGGCAGCGCTTCGCAAGAATACGATCTTCACCAACGTCGCCTTGACTCCCGACGGTGGCGTTTGGTGGGAAGGGATGACCAAAGAGCCACCCCCAGAAGCGATTGATTGGCAAGGAAACCATTGGACTCCACAGCTTGGAAAAGAAAAGGGGATCAAGGCAGCGCATCCGAACTCCCGGTTCACCGCCCCCGCATCGCAATGCCCCACGATCGATCCCGATTGGGAAAAGCCGGAAGGTGTGCCGATCAGCGCGATCATCTTTGGTGGCCGCCGCGCAACCACAATGCCGCTTGTTTACCAAGCGTTCAATTGGGGAAGCGGTGTTTACATGGGTGCCACGATGGGGAGTGAAATGACCGCCGCAGCGGCTGGAACGATCGGCAAAGTGCGGCGCGATCCAATGGCGATGCTCCCCTTCTGCGGATACAACATGGGGGATTACTTCAGGCATTGGATCCACATGCAACGATCGTTGTCCGAGACACCTCGTGTTTTTCACGTGAACTGGTTCCGCAAGGATGCCAGTGGCGATTTTCTATGGCCTGGCTTCGGCGAAAACATGCGCGTTCTCAAGTGGATTGTCGATCGCGCGAATGGCCACGGTGTCGGGAAAGAAACGCCCATCGGATGGGTGCCCCGTTACGCGGATATCGATTGGACCGGTTTGGACTTCTCAGAAGATCGGTTCAACGAGTTGCAACGGATCGATCGCGTCGCTTGGCGGCAAGAGATCTTATCGCACGAAGAGTTGTTCTTCGATCTGAAAAGCCACTTGCCAAAGGAGTTGATCTACGAACGCGAGCTTCTCATCTGCAGGATGTAGCGGAAACCCTGGGCTA
>JALOQZ010000322.1 GCA_025459245.1 Pirellula sp. | reverse complement strand
AACGGAGACCAAAAATATGAAGGTGTTCACCACAGGCCAGGTCGCGAAGATCTGCAAGGTGGCCCCGAGAACCGTTAGCAAGTGGTTCGACTCCGGCCGTCTCAAAGGATATCGCATCCCCGGCTCGCAAGACCGACGTATCCCGCGAGAATATCTAATCAAGTTTTTGAAGGAGCATGGCATGCCCCTCGGAGACTTGGAAGATGAGGCCATGGCCAAAGTCCTGATCGTTGCGCAAGATCAGGTCTTGATCGAAAACTTGAAGCGAGAACTCCCACTTGAGAAAAGCTTCAAGGTATCGGTTGCTGCAAGCGGTTTCGAGGCAGGCATTCAAGCCGAAAGTTTTCATCCAGATTGCATGATTGTTGACTTCTCAGTCGGCAAGCTTGAAGCACTGCAAATCTGCCAAAACCTTCGCAAGAATTCAGACTTTACCGAGATCATCTTGATCGCGTTGCTGCCCGATGACGGCAACACGATGAGCTTCGATCGGTCGAGCATTAACGAAACGTTCAAGAAGCCGTTTGACGCACGTCTCTTGGCAGAACGACTCCGCACCTTGATCGGTGCGAAGAAAGAACTTGTCTAAGCTCGGACAAGACGAAAACGAATACGTAAAAACCTCTGCTGAACAAGCGGAGGTTTTTTCGTTTTAATTGACCGTGCATCGTCGCATTTCGCTCCGGCGGAATTGGCGAGAGAGGGGTAGAGGGGTTGGCTTGTGAGAGAACCTTTGAGCGGGGAGGAGCGGGTACATTTGCTAAACGGTCGAGGACGACCGTTAGACGGTACATGGGAAACGGTCGAGGACGACCGTTAGACGATGGAGGGACTCTTATTGCTAGCGTTAGCAAGATGCTGAACTTTGGCTTGCTCTGGCCAAATGGGATGTGGTAAGGTGCGCGACGGATTCTCGTTTTCTGCCCTTCGACTTCGTTTGGGTGCAGGATCGAAAAGCGGGGATGAACTAATCGCAACCGACCAGGGAAGGTCTGATGTACAAGCTACTCCTTTGTTGGCGTTATCTTCGAACTCGATGGATCGCGCTCGCTTCGATCGTTTCGGTGACCTTGGGGGTCGCGACGTTGGTTGTCGTCAATAGCGTGATGGACGGCTTTACGTCGCAAATGCAAGAACGGATGCACGGGATTCTGAGCGATCTCGTTGTCGAAACTCGCTCCACTGCGGGCTTGAACCAACCGGACTGGTATGTGAAGCGAATTCACGAACGGTTGGGGGACAAGCTATCGGGCGTCACCACCGTAGTCACTCTGCCTGCGATGATGACCTTTACCGTGAATGGCCAATCGCACACGCAGCAAATCAATCTGATCGGAATCGATGAATCGACTTACGCCGATGTCAGCGATTTCAGCAAGTATCTCCTGCATCCAACCAATCAAAAGCAATTGAACTTTCTTTTGCAGGAAAACGGATACGATCCAGCTCGGGAAGCTTTGCAGCCAGCAGGCTGGGAACATCGTCGCTACGCGGAAGCGCTCAAAAAAGAGAATGCAAAGCAACAACGGCTCTTCCGTGAGGAAATGGAACGCTACCAGCAACTTCAGAAAGAAATTCGCGAGAGTCAGCTTGCGAAAGAAACCCCACCCATCGCAGCTGAGCAAACACGCAGCGGTGACCAAACGGCATCGAACACAGGATCAGATCCAGCGACATCACCCGAGATAGACGAAATTGATTCGCGTCTTACGTCCCCAAGTCAAAACAAAGGCTCCCTCGATCTGCTCAACCAGAATCCCTCTATTTCATCGGCCCCGACCCAAGGGTATGCGTTCGACGGCGAGAAGGAGCAACACACAGGTATCGTTCTAGGCATCGGACTCGGAAGTATTCGCGGGCGCGATCAAGATGGAAAGGTGAAAGATCACTTCTATCTGCGTCCGGGGGATGATGTTAGCGTTGCATTCCCTAACGCGGGCACACCTCCTCGAGCGATCGACCAATCGTTCACTATTGTTGATTTTTATGAAAGCAAGATGAGTGAATACGACGCCACCTTCGCGTTCGTACCTATTCAGGCTTTGCAAAAAGCAAGAGGGATGATCGATCCTCAGACCGGCATCGGGGCGGTCACTTCGATACAGATTAAACTCAAGCCCGATGTTGATCTGGCGATGGCTCGCGATTTGCTTCGCGAAGAGTTTCCTCCTGAATCGATGGTGTCGGTTAACTCTTGGAAAGATACCCAAGGTCCGCTGTTGGCCGCCGTTGCCATGGAGACCACGATCCTAAACATCTTGCTATTCATGATCATCGCGGTCGCAGGTTTCGGAATCTTGGCAACGTTTTTCATGATTGTCGTCGAGAAGACTCGCGATATTGGGGTACTCAAATCGCTTGGAGCTCCTGGCTCGGGTATCGCAGCGATTTTCCTCGGCTATGGTGTTCTTTTGGGAAGCGTTGGCGCTGGTGTTGGATTGGCGGTCGGATTGGTTTTCGTTTGGAAGATAAATGAGATCGCACGCGTCGTGGAGTTCGTTACTGGCAGAGAGGTGTTCGATCCAACGGTGTACTACTTTGATAAGATCCCAACCATCGTTCACCCAGCCATGTTGGTGTGGGTCAGCATTGGCTCGGTGTTGATCGCAGTTCTAGCCAGTGTTCTTCCTTCTATCCGTGCAGCGAGAATGCACCCAGTCGAGGCATTGCGATATGAATAGTGTCATCCCCACCACCACCGTCAACAAGTCAAAGTCGCTTGAACAGAACCGCTATCGAGTCGTTCGAGTTGATTCCGACGAGGCAGCGAGGACCAACCCCACGTTGCAGCAAGTGATCCTGCAGGCAAGCAAGGTCACCAAGGCATACAAGCGACACAACATGAAAGTGGACGTACTCAAGGGTGTCGACTTTCAAGCCGAAGAAGGAAAGATAACGGCGATCGTTGGGCAAAGTGGATCGGGGAAAAGCACACTGCTCCATTTGCTTGGTACGCTCGATCGCCCTGACAGCGGGGAGATCTACTTCAATCAGCAGCGAATCGATAATGTATCCAATCGCCAACGGGATCAGTTTCGCAACACCAAGTTGGGAATGATTTTTCAATTCTACCACTTGCTACCCGAACTCACCTTGCTCGAAAATATCCTGGCCCCCGCATTGATCGGTCACGGGATCTGGGGCTATTGGTCGAAGAGAAGTGCCATTGTGGAGCGCGCGAAGGAATTGGCTCGCACCGTCGGTCTCGACCATCGACTTCATCACAAGCCGAATCAATTGTCGGGTGGTGAGATGCAGCGAACAGCGATCGCGCGCGCGTTGATCGCTTCGCCAACTCTTTTGCTCGCGGATGAGCCGACCGGCAACCTCGATCAAGAAACAGGTACTTCCATCCTCAACATTCTTCGCAACTTGAATGAGCAGCATGGGCTCACCATTGTGATGGTAACGCACGACGAGTCGATCGCCGGGCAGTGCGATGCGTTGGTGCGTCTGAAGGGTGGCCGAGTTGAGAAACTGAAATAGAAGACTGCGTTCCATCGTGACGGTTTATCCAGCCATGGTGAGCTGATTTTGTTGCCTGAATTGCTCAGACGGTCGCTCCAGCAACAATGGGGCTATTCGGATTGGGATATTGCATCTCCGCCCCATCGCGGTTTGAGCGGGCTTCCGTTGTTTCGAGTGGAATCGAAACAAGGGGTTTACGCTTTGCGAGCTTGGCCGTTAACAGCCATGTCGATTCAGAAGGTATCGCTCTGGGCGACGGTTTGCGATCGCATTCGTCAACTTGGAGGGGAATCAGACTCTCCGATTCCAAGTCCAATCGCGTGGCCTAAGCCTTCTGCAGCGCTACTTCCCTCTCCGCCCCCCTATGTTCTTGCAACGTCAGAGTGGTACTGGACCTTGACGCGGTGGGTTCCAGGAATACCGCTTTCTATGTCGCAAGTGAACGAGGTGGTTCGCTCCTCACTGGTCGAGTATCTTGTTGACCTTCACAGTAAATGCCGAACAATCGGGTACACCGAAGCTCCATCTTTGGGGATGAAGGAACGATTGGATGCGTTACGAGATCGCGATTGGGAACTGCGCATACGATCATCCCCACAAGACTACGCGTTTCGCTATGAAGAGGTAGCTCGCTTCGCCTCGCATTCGACCAACCAATGGATGAGCTGGTTACAGGATTGGTCGAATCGCTCTATGGAGCAGCATTGGATCGTGCGCGATTTGTGGCGAGAGAACGTTTTGGTATCTAGTAATCTTGATCGAATGTGGGTAGTGGATTTGGGCGCGTCGCGAGTGGAATCACCACTCTTTGATTTTGTTCGTTTGATTGGCAGCTTGCATCCAACGAAGGAAGAGTGGGTACGGTGCGCTGAACAGTACTTGGAGTTGTCTGATTGGGAATTGCCGTTATCGGTTGATGAGCTTTGGCGATTGCACTGCATCTCGATCGGACTTTCCCTTCGGCATTGGAATCGAGTGCTGGGGGATTTGAGCGGGCGTAGTGAAGAATGGGTTGCGAGAGCTTGGGAGAGGTTTGGAGAACTGTTGGGAAGTTTGAAGGGTGAAGTTTGAAGGGGGATGGGGGCCAACGGTTGCCTGACGCTACATCGGGACGATGGATGATGGTTTTTGGCGTGCGATCGTTACTAACTTGTGGGGCGCGT
>JALOQZ010000321.1 GCA_025459245.1 Pirellula sp. | reverse complement strand
TGGGCGAAGACATTCGCCGCCGAGGACTGCTGGCCAATTTGCGATTGCCGGTGCAGCGATTGGTTCAGAGATGGCTCTAAAAGCTTTTCAGCGACTTGGATAGCCTTGGCGCGCGACTCTGGTTTCACACTCAATTGCTGAACGACCCACTTGGTGAGTTCGACCACAACATCGACGCTCGTTTCCTGAGTATTTTTTCCAATGAGCGCCCGCTCGTTTTCGATCTGTTGGATCCACCATTCGGTATCAAAGGAATTTTGCCGATCGCTCGCTGCGTGCTGGTGTTGAATCCAAAGGCTCGAGGTACTGTTCCCCCCCTCGATGTATCGCAAGATCTTTTCCGAACGATTGACTTGCGACTGCCCTACAAGCGGTTGGGATTTGAGAACATGAATCGCAGCTTTTTTAGCGAGGGCTCCGACGGTTTCGTAGCGAGCCAAGCGACATAATGCAGCCAGCCCCTCGTCCCGTTCCAGTCGCGCCAGTTCATCGATGTAGACGGACTTCTCATAGGTCTCCGCTGCACCGAAGTTATTGAGAATCTCTCGAACTTTGGGCGAGTCGTATTCCCAAGCCCAATTGAATTGATTGCTGCGAACAATGAACCGAGCCGCAGAAGCGATCTGGGGATCGGCGTCAAAGCTGGCGGCGTGCAGTCGGTCGAGAGCGACCACACCGATCCGTTCCAACTCGGATCGCGCGTTTTGCCGTTTCGAGTAGCTTGGGTCGGCCAGCAGCTGAATCAGCTTTTCGATTCGTTCCTCGATCTGGGTAGCCGCCGAACCGGAGAGGGAAGCCCCCGCGTAGGTGTCGCCGTAAGACCAAGGTGCGGTCATGGCCAACGCGGCTCCGATCCCCCCGAGCTTCAACCCCACCGCCCCAAACTGTAACCCCACAGACAGAGCCAGCATCGAATCTTTAAATTTCATCTCGGAATCCTATTCCTTGGCGGCAAGATCTTGTCGTGGAAGCAACTGCGTTAGGGCAAGCGAAGTCGGCTTGCCCTAGCCGGGAGATCGAAGGTGCCCCCTAGGTTCGTGAAGTTCGCTACACCTGGTCCCTTCGACAGAACCGTTTTAACATTATTTTAGCGGCTGGATCAAGAAAATTTTGACAGATGCCCTGGAGGTTCGATAGGATAGATAGTTATTGGAATGGCGGTTGGAGCCGCCTTCCTCCTCGTCTGCACACACTTGTCCGCCCTTTTTGTAGGGAATCCTGAGTTCCGGTGGTTGATCTTTTCCGCTTTGTTTTCGAGGCGGCGGGGATCACCCCCTGTATTGGCTTGATGGATGCTCTGCGTTTGGGCTTAGGAGATTCGCACGATGGCGAAGAAAATTCAACATGTTTGGGGCCTTGAGATCGGCCAAAGCTCCATGAAGGCGCTTCGTTGCCATCTCGAAGGGGATACCGTCATCGCTGACACATTCGACTTTGTCGAATACCCTAAAATCTTGAGTCAACCCGAGGCGGAGCCGGAGGCGTTGATCGCCGACGCTCTCGAGCAGTTCACTTCTCGAAACGATCTGCGCGGAGCGGCGGTTGCTGTGAGCGTACCAGGCCAAAGCGGTCTTGCGAAATTTTTCAAGCCGCCGCCTGTCGAAGTGAAAAAGATTGGCGACATCGTCAAGTACGAGGCGAAGCAGCAGATTCCTTTCGACTTAAAAGACGTTATTTGGGACTTCCAGCAGATGGAAGGAGCCCAAATCGAGGACGGCTATGCGCTCGAAAGCGAGGTTGGCTTATTCGCGATGAAGCGAGAGGCGGTCTTCCGAGCTCTCAAGCCGTATCGCGACAAGAACATCGACATCGATTTAGTACAGCTCGCACCGATGAGTCTGTACAACATGGTCACACATGATCGCTTCGCAGAACGTTTAGCAACGGAGACGTTTGATCCTGAGTCACCTCAAAAGTCAACGGTGATTCTTTCGATCGGAACCGATGCCAGCGATCTGATCGTAACGAATGGATTCCGAGTTTGGCAACGAAACATTCCTATCGGCGGCAATCACTTTACTCGGCAGCTGACGAAAGACCTGAAGCTGACCTTTGCCAAAGCAGAGCATCTCAAGCGAAACGCATTACAAGCGGATGACCCGAAGCTTGTTTTTCAAGCGATGCGCCCGGTCTTCAATGACATGGTCACAGAAATTCAGCGTTCGTTGAATTTCTACAAGACCGTTAACAAGAAAGGGGAGCTTGAATCGATGTTGTTGCTCGGCAACACATCCAAGCTTCCTGGATTGCTTCAGTTCCTCAACAAGAATCTTGGGATGGAGGTTCACGCGTTGGATCGATTCCCGAAGCTGGAAGGGAACGAAGTCATCGGCGCTCAAGCGTTCAAAGAAAATGTCCCGGCCTATGGGGTTGTTTACGGACTCTGCTTGCAATTGCTAAAGCGTGGCCCGATGAAAACCAACTTGCTCCCGAGGGACATCGTCATCGAGCGAGTGATCCGCAACAAAAAGCCTTGGACGGTTGGCGCGCTGTCCATTTTGTTGGCGTCCATGGTCACCTATCATGCGACCAAAGGGCAGGCTTTGAGCGTCGTCGACGTTTCCAGCTGGAAGGATGCGGAGACCAAGGTTGAGTCGTTGTCCAAGACATCCAGCGCGGAGTTCGCTAAGGACGCATCGCTGACAGGAAAGGCGAAGCTGTACCGCGAGGTAGGCAAAGAAGTCAGCTCGGGAGCCAGCCGCCGATTGCAGACCTTGGAACTGCTGAAAGTAATCGAAGCATCGCTGTTCAAAAACCCGGACTTGGAAGACAAGTCGCCCGTAGAACTTCCTTACAACAAGCGGAAGGATTTCCACGTTACTAGCATCGAGCAAAAGTACTTTGAAGACTTGGAGAAATGGTTCACTCCCGACTTGAAGGCCAAGTATCTCGATGGCGTGAAAACCCGAAGGGCTTGGTTCGCTCCGGAAAAGGTAGCCGACGCGATTCCCGACCCAACTCCGTTGACGGGTCCAGGCTGGGTTATCGAGCTAAAGGGCTATCACTACTACAACGGAATCATCGGTGAAGAGAAGCAGGATCACGTGCTTCGTTACATGGTCGAATTCCTGGAAAATGGCACAGTGGAGATGCCCATCGCCGACAAGACAGGCATATCTCCTCCCGTGGAAGGAAAGCCTGCGATCCCGGAAGGGCATGTCCTTGTAAAGGATTTGGGAATTCGCTTGCCCGTTATTCGTCTGGCTCCGCCACTCAAAGACAAGAACAAGATTCCCAATCCCGAGTACTTCAAGTTGCTTGAAGAGGAGAGAGCGAAAGCCGCTGCGGCATCGGGCATGCCGGGTGGTGTTGGTGGCGAGGGATCAGCCCCAGGTCTTGGAGGGCCCGGTATCGGTGGTCCTGGATTGGGTGGTCCTGGATTAGGGGGCCCCGGATTAGGGGGTCCTGGTTTGGGTGGTCCTGGTATGGGCGGTTCAGGAATGGGTGGGTATGGCAGTGAGGGAGGTGGAATGCCTAGCGCCTTGAAACCTTTGAAGGATGAGAAGGGGAACGAAGTCCAACCATTCTTTGATGCACCCAAGTTCGAATTCGTGTTGCAGTTCGCATGGAAGCCTAGATTTGAGCCCGAAGGTGGAGGCTTGGCCGGAGGCTTGATCGTCGAGGGAGCTGCAGAAGGCGAGGAGGGGGCTGATGCGTCCGCGGACCCATCAGCGGCCCCCTAAGCCGAATCGCAAGAATCGCAAGAATCGCAGCGAGCAAGACGAAATCAATCGGAAGTCGATTTAGTTGGTCGGAAACAATAGTATTCCGAACACGAAGATGCACCAAAACAGTAACCGATCACAGCAGAACCTTTAACAAAATCGTTCGGCTCTACGGAAAGGCGAGCAAGCCATGGATAAACTTAAAAAGCAGCTAGCACCGGTCATCAAGCACCAATTCTGGATCTTGTCGGTACTGGTCTTGGTGATGGCCGCTGTGGTCTTCACTTTGACTGCCATGAGCATATCGAAGGAGATTTCGACTCGAATCAGCGCGATTGACTCGAAATATACCGAGGTACAAAACGTTAGCGGCAAAGTCGGAACACATCCCAACGCGTCATCCCACACGGAGATGGAAAAAATCCTCCAAGTGATGGAAAAGGATGTCGAGCAAGCTTGGGATATGCAGTACTCACTTCAACTGGATCTAATGAAGTGGCCTGACGAAGCGTTCAAGAGCAAAGAGATCGCAAATATTTTCCGCGACCTTCGCCCGGTTGAAAAGTTTATCGACTTCCCGATTGAATCATTGGAAGGAGCACCAGCCCGGGTAACCGAATCGGATCGCCGAATTTACCGCGATTACATCGGCCCAACGTTCCAGAACGTTTCGAAGATTATTGGAACGGAGTGGAAAGCAAAGATGGAAGCCATTACCTCGGCGAGTGGTGGTGGCGGTTACGGCTCTGGCGGAGGCTACGGCATGGGTGGCGAAGATGGCTCTGGTTATGGCATGGGTGGCGAAGGCTTTGGAGGCGAAGATTACGGCTCGGGCCTCGGCGGCCTTGGTGGAGACGAATCCGGCATGGATGGTGGCATGGGAGGAATGGGCGGCAGCATGGGCGGTCGCGGTGGCGGAGTCGGCGGCATGGGTGGTGGGATCGGAGGCATGGGCGGTGGCATGGGTG
>JALOQZ010000320.1 GCA_025459245.1 Pirellula sp. | reverse complement strand
CAACTCTTGTACGGTACCTTCTGCGGTGGCAAGGGCCTTTTCTTCTTCCGCAGCAGTCAACGCCAGTGCAGGATTGGAACTGGCGACGTACCGAATCTGATCCAATCGTTGCTTCGCTAAGTCTCTTTTGGTAATCGCCTCCTGCAATTGCAGCTGCAACTGGATGTTTTCCAAGTCGCATATGGGGTCCCCTGCCTTGACTGTGTCGCCGGGCCGTTTGTACCATCGCACCAGCTTTCCAGGAACAATCGCGTGCACCTCCTTACCGTCTTTCGGCTGCGTTTCTAACGATCCGTTGACATGGAACGGGAAGGGGAAGAAGCAGAATACCGACAGTATCCCTGTCGCTACCAAGAGACTGGTTAGGACATTTGCCCGTTTCATTTTTGAAGCTCTCCCCGGTGTCCTGAAAAACTTGATCGTAGCGATTAGTCCTGGAACAATCATTCCCGCAATACCAGCCACTGCGAAAGCTCGTCCCAGCGACTGCAATCCATACGGCTTAAGAACTTGATTCAAAAACAGAATAATCCCGAATGCGACGACCCAACGATAAATCGAAGACGCGACAGTAAACACGCCGAATAAAAATCGATTCTTCGTTGGCAAAAACGGGTTCTCTTGCAGTTCGAGTCCCAAGCAATTCTTTTGAAACCATCGCTTGAGAATCTCATTTGCCTTCTGACGCAAATTGGGGATCTCGAGCAAATCCATGATGATGTAGTAGCCGTCGAAGCGGAGCAGTGGATTTCCGTTGAAGACGACCGTGCTCACCGAGCAAATGAACATGACGCTCAAGCAAAGGAAGTTGAACATGCCGTCCTCGCTGAACCACCAGAGAAAGGTGGCGATCGACGCTAAGATCAACTCTACATACATTCCTGCAGCGCCGATAAATACTCGCTGCCATTTATTGGGTAGCATCCATGAGTCGGATACGTTGCAATAAAGACATGGGGTAAACACTAGAAGCATCGCACCCATTTCGTGGCACTCGCCCCCGAACTTCTTACAACTCAATCCGTGCCCGAATTCGTGAAGGATCTTTACGCAACCCATCGTGATTCCAAGCCAGATCCAGTTGTTGGCCGCGAAGAACTGTTGGAAGGTTGGAAGCTTTGTCTTGAACTCCTGATAGTTCACCAACACCAACGTGATTGCGCAAAGGCCCATGAAGGCGACAAGGATCAAACACCAAGTCGTGAAGAGCCAGCCGAACCAAGGAAGCAATCGATTCAGTATGTGCTCGGGGTCAATCCCACGAAATCGAATCGCAAAGACGTTCGCTAGTTTCCCCAGTAGCTCTTTCCGCTTCTTTTGGTCACCGCGCCGTCGAAGCTGTCTGCCTTGGCCACCCGCATGCGAAATCACCAACCCGCTTCGGTGCAACATGCCGACAAACTGCTGGAGATCTTGCAACGAAATGCGCTGAGGAGCAAACTGCGCTTGAAAATCGTCTTTGATTTGCTGAAGGCTCGTTTCGCCATCAAGCATATTCAAAATGGCGAACTCTTCGTCATGGAATCGAAAATAGTTCAGCCCCACCGGTTCCTTCACCACCCAATACGAACGACCGTGGTATTTGTGGCGACGGGACTCCAGATCAGGTCGACGACGCAGCTTGAGCGGCCGCATCGCACTGTTGACCAAGGAATCTGCCATCGTTGTCATAGAAGTGGAACCGTATGCTTGAAAGACTGGAGAATCGAAACCGCAATTCGTGATTTAGAGCCTACCGGAAATCATTAGCCGCTCTGGCACTAGCCGCGGTTTGCAATTGCTTTCGGATAGGCTCATAGTAAAGGAACCTTAACGCGTTGGTGAGACGATTTCGATCGTCGCTTTCATCCCTTCTCGCATCAAGAACTGTCCGTCTGGCAGTCTTACATTATCGATCTCCACCCACATCCGGTAGGTGTCGGGCTCGCTCGCTCGGGGCGCGACGAATCCGACGATACCATCGACTTCATGCTTGACTCCAGGGGCGATTTGAACCGCTACCCTTGCCTTGGTGTTCAATAGTAAGTGCGGTGGGATGTTTACGCGGACCTGTCCATTTACTCGTATCTTGGACATGTCGGTGAGCCGAAGTATCACTTCGCCAGCGCGAACATAATCAAATTGTTCTTTCTTTACGTCGCTTACGAATCCATCCCAGTGGGCATTGATCTTTCGCAGTGCCGTTTGCACGCTGGCTGCCTCTAACTTTGCTTCCGATACGCCCACGGCTGCTTTGTCTTTGGCATGTTCGATGTTGGATACCTTGATCTGCAATTCAGCTTTCTTCAGCTCAAGCTTCTTCTTTTGATTGGTGCTCAAATCCTCGGCACGGTCTTTGTAAAGCTTGTCCGAAATATCGACTTCATTCTTGGCGACTTCATAGGCTGCTTCGGAGTAGAGGATTTGGCTTTGATCCCCTGCTTTCAACCTAGCTTGCTCAAGCTCCTTGGTTTGAACGGTGATCTCCGCGAGTGCGATTCGAGCATCTAACTCGATCATCGGGTCTCCCTGCCGGACGGTTTTTCCCTCGTCCACATGCAGCTGGGTGATGATTCCGTCGGCTTGCGCTGCAACGTCGATGTCTCGAACGAACGTCAAGGAAGCGATTGGGACCAAGAGAATCCCGCTGGGGGCAGCTGGTGGAACTCCAATCCCGCTGGACGGTACAGAACTGATTGGATAGGACCCGCCTGCAGCTGGAGGCGTGGCCGCTTGTGGCAACCCCGAGGGGGCTGCGGGCAGCGAACCCAAGTCGACAGCCCCGGGCAAAGGCGTTTCGCCCGACTGAAGTGCTTGTGCAAGGACAATCGGGGCTTCGTTTGTCGCAGGTAGCTCCGCTGGAACAGGGAGACTCAAACCATCAGCGGAGGGGGAGGTCCCTGTGGGCAAGCTATCCGTTGAATCGATGTTGACCAACTGTGGCAAGTCTCGATCATCGCGTAGCGCAGCTGATTCTGTTGCCGGAGAGGTTTCTGCGGCCACGTTGCCCGATCCGCGTTCAGTGCTTGAAGCAGAATCGGACCGATAACCATTGATACCGAGCGAAGGAACGGTCTGATCGATCCAATTGCGAACGCTCGGAACAGCAAAAGCAAGCCCGCCGGCAGTAGCAACCGCGGCGCAAGCAACCCAAATTGACTTCTTCATACTGATAATCTGTGCGTTAGAACAAGAGATAAGCTCGGACCCATTCAACAACTTCATGGAACCATACAAACGCGGCGCTTCGTCGACCAGCTTTCACCTTCGCAATCACTCGCGCTCCCGGATTGCGACTGAGCGCTTTCAGCGACTCGGGATCCGGGTTGCATCGAAGCTTCACGACAGGCCCGTCCTCGGCATTGAGTTCCGCTCGGCCACTCACCCCCGAATACGAAAGCTTGCCAGAATAACTCTTCGATGGGTCCGTCATCATGATGAAATCGACGGGTAACATGAGCTGCTGTGAATTGGTAAGACCGGGGTTCTTCGCCTTTTCATCTTCGAAGGCTTGCAGCAAGTAGCTCATTCGCTTTTCAGGCAACAAGACCTCGACTTCCCAATCTTTTTCTTTATCGGCGATCGTCATCAAGACTTGTCCCATTACGACTGGGCGTCGATTGAGCATGCGCTCGACATCCCATGTCATCACGACTCCATCGATGGGGCTTGTTCTCACCATCTTCGCTTCCATTTGGCGAGCCAGTTGCAGCTGGGTTTCAAGCCCTTTCAGGGTGGTCTCCGACTCGATCTTTTCCTGGGTGAGACGCTCGCGTTCCGAAGGGGTTAAGATCGCTGAATCCAATGTCAACGTTCGCGTGCGGTTTTCGACTCGCTGCGCCGCCTGCATGATCTGG
This sequence comes from Pirellula sp., assembly GCA_025459245.1. Taxonomy (GTDB): domain Bacteria; phylum Planctomycetota; class Planctomycetia; order Pirellulales; family Pirellulaceae; genus JBKCUI01. The sequence goes on along the minus strand of JALOQZ010000320.1, from coordinate 800 downwards.
TCTTCCAAGTTCACAATTTCCTTGGACAAATCGTCGTCTCGCATGCGAACCAATGGCTGACCGGCTTTGACAAAGTCCCCGTGCCGGACATAAACCTCTTCGACGTTTCCATTTGCATGCGCAAAGACATGCTTCTCTTCGGTGGGTTTGAGCTCGCCATTCCCCTTGAGTTTGAAGTCCATCGGAACAATGAACATGGCAGCAAGTGCCATCGTGATCACACCGAGAATGGCCAAAGTTTTTGGTAGAGTGGACCCGCGAAACATCCACAACGCGCGATCGAGGAATCGCCAAACCGGCATGAAGAGGATGTTGCTATGAGCCAAGGAATTGCTCATCGCGCGGCAAGCATGCTCGTAAACCAAGTCAACTCGCCCCTCCAAAACCGGTTTGGAGAGTTGTGTTTCGATCTGCTCGACGATCAAGGCACCGATAATCTCGCGGCGCTGACGCGTCTCGCTCGATTCATTTCGCGAAGCGAGTACGTCCCCTTCGGTTTTGCGTTCCGGCTGTCGAATGGGAAGCACCGTGACCGTACGGCCATGGGACAAGTCAACGTAGTCTTCGATCGCTTCCTCAAGCTGCGGTGGTAAATCCTCGGTTGCACCGTCGTACCAAAGTGGCTCACCACTCTTGACCACGCGGGTGGCGAGATTGTTCAAGGATTGGACGATGTTCGATCGGGATTCAATCGAGTCCTGTCCCGAGATGGCGACCACCTTGGCCTTTCCTCCCTTCAGGACGGCGACGCTGACCCGGTCGCATTCGATCAATCGGCGCCCTTCGTTGGCGATCGTGTA
>JALOQZ010000048.1 GCA_025459245.1 Pirellula sp. | reverse complement strand
GGAACGTCGCCGAACAAGATCTCGTAGGCCGAGATGCGGAGGATGTTTCGATCGATCGTCGTCATCCGTTTGAGCGACCAGTTTGCCGCATGTTTCGACAGAACTTGATCGATTTCCGTTCGATGGTTTCTTACCCCGTACAAGAGTTCGAGAGCAAAGGTGACCAAGGGCTTATTCTGCAAAAGACGCTTCGATACAAACTGATCTGCGACACTGTGCTCTCGAAGGGGGTTGATGTCTTCCTCGTAGAGAACCTGGAGAGAAACCTCTCGTGCGCGTCGACGTGTTGTCATGTTTGAAATTGGGAAAGATCGGAGTCGGGGAGGGATTTTTCGAAGTTCCTACATCATTCAATGGGATGGAGAGATCGTCAAGCTAGATTTGATCAACATTTGATCGACTTCGTTTGAAACGATAACTCCATAATTGATCGCACCCAGCCACCCGGACATGATGATCCCGACGCTTCCCGCATGATAAAGACCCTTGATTTGTTGAGGTAACCCGCGAGAAACCGCGAGGCCTTCGAATTTCGTGCCAAAGCTCGCTCCGAGCTGGTGTTTTGTGTAGTGGTGAAACGTTCGAGGTGTGGCAGCTTCCACATGCTCGATCATATCGCGGCATCCGGGGACATATTTCTCCAACGAGTTGAGCGTGGACTCGATCAAGTCTGCTTTGCTGGCTTCATATTCCTCGTCGCTGAGATTCGCCCAGTCGCTCCAGTTCGCATTGGTGCTGCTGACGATCGCGTACCGTTCTTTGGCATGGGGACGTGTTCTCGGGTAGTAGAAGCTAAAGGTCCGCGAGGTGATATTTCGATCCAGTAACAATTCGGTTCGGAACAGATTCGCTGTGGAACAAAAGAGCAAGTCTCCGGTCGACTCGTCTACTGTGCAGCCCGGTTTGAGCGCCATGTATACTTGGGTGCTGCTGTTGTTGAGGCGAACCGCTTTTGCCTCCTGAACAAACTGCGGATCAAACTTATCCTCGCCAACCATATCGAAGATGGTGGATCGCAGGTTGGAGTTGCTAACGACCGCCCGGCATTTGATTTCTCGACCGTTGACCACAACGCCGCGTACTCCTTCGGGCCCGACGAGAATCTTCGAAACATCGCAGCGAATGCGTGCATCGACGCCATTCTTCGTCATCTCCGCTTGCATCTTCGTGACCAGATCGTCGGTGCCCCCTTCGTAGATAAAAACCCCTTTCGCCATGAAGTTGGAAAAGACGATCCCATAGGTGATTGCAGGGTCCTCGAGAGTGGAGCCATTCGCGTAGGTAATGGGCTCCATAAGGAGCCTTACGACATCCTCGCGACCAGGGAAGAACTTCTCGAATAGCTCGCGAGTTGTCATTCGTTGGTCGTCATAAAAATTCATTCCGCGGGCGGTATCAAAGAAGCTCGTGACCGCTCGCTCCTCGATACCAAAACGCTCCACAAGGAGCCGTGTGAAGTCCTCGCGATTGAACGTCGTGGTCAGCGAGAACATGGGATTGTCGAATCGAATGTTCTTTAGCTGGACAATGTTGCTGGCGATCTCCTCGTTCCAGTAGCGGCGGCAGCTCTTGATCATGCCGTAGGGGAACCCGTGGAGGGAGATGTCGAACGTGTGGCTCCCAGGTCGCTTGAACCAAGTCGCCAATCCACCCAGTTTGTAATGCTGCTCAAGGAGCAAAACTCGATGCCCTGCCCGCCCCAGGATATTGGCAGCCGTCATGCCCGCCAGACCACTCCCAATCACCACAACATCGTATTCAGGCAAAACACCAGCGAGGAAATCTTTTGGCATGGAAGCTTGGAGTGCAAAAGCGTTAAAGTCGCGTTGAGATCGGAAACGGGCCATTGTTCCAACCTGTCAATGAACCAGCAAGCCGCATTTGGGGAGATATCGACCGCGGATTGGGTACACGCAAAAAGCCGGCGTTCAGAGAGCTGGCGAAAAGAAAGCAAGAGAATGCTAGTGCGGATGAGAGGAATCGAACCTCCACGGCCGTATGTATTAGGCCACTAGATCCTGAGTCTAGCGCGTCTGCCAATTCCGCCACATCCGCATGAGTCCGGGGAGGCAAACCCCCGCGATTTAGGAGATTAGCTGGGAAGAAGGGTTTGGTCAAGCCGCTTCGACATTGGATTTGACTCGCCGCGCGCCTATACTGGAATCAGTTCTATCAATCCACTGAGGGCCTTTACGAAAACCATTAGCCGCTCGGGCGCTCGCCGCGGTTTCCGGTGGTTTTCGGAAAGGCCCTAAGAGCCCTTTATCCCACCAGGAGGTCAAGGATGCTTAATACGAAATGGTTGGCATTAGGTTTGTTTGTAGCTGCGAGCTGCGGCTGGATGATCGCGGCGGACCCACCCAAGCAAGATCCGGTTGATCCTTCGCAAAGCACCGAGAAATCGGCTGAATCCAAAACTGCCAAGAAGACGACATCTAAGACCAACAAGAAGACGGGCTTACCTATGTTCAATCGTTTGTCTCCCGAAGAAGAACGAGTCATCCTTTACAAAGGGACCGAGAGAGCGTTTACCGGTAAGTACACCGATTACAAGGCAGAAGGAACCTATATCTGCCGCCGCTGCAATGCCCCACTCTACAACTCGAAGGACAAGTTCCATAGCGGTTGCGGCTGGCCCAGCTTCGATGACGAGATCAAGGGATCTGTGAAGCGAGTGATGGACGCGGACGGCTACCGAGTCGAGATTCTTTGCAAGAATTGCGGCGGCCATCTCGGCCACGTGTTCGAGGGAGAACGCATGACGGCGAAAAACACGCGGCACTGCGTGAACAGCATCTCGATGCTGTTTGTCCCGAAAGGGAAAGAGCTCCCCAAGGTGATTAAGGCGACCGCGGACGGCGAGCCTTCCTCTGAAGAGGGGGGAAGTATTGAGAAGCCAGCAACGGAAAGCTCCCCGGGTGACACCCCTATCACCGGCGAACCGAAAACCAAGCCGTAGCACACATGCCGAGGCGCAGGTGGAGTTCGGATGAATACCGAATCCCCTTCCCTTTGGCATCGGAAAGATTCAGCGAGCTGCTTTCAGAAGCCCAACTTGATCGGTTGGGCTTCTGTTTTTTGTATACAGATCGGAACGCTGGTGCACGGACTTGTTTACACTTACGGTTTAAGGGCTAACAGATTGCTGTCGGCCAGCCATTCGAGAAAGCGATCGGGCCATGCTCCGAACGCGCCTTTGCTTTCAGGTCGATAACCGAATCCATGCCCTGCGTTGGAATAGATATGCAGTTCGGCAGGCACTCCTGCTTTCTTGTACTGCAAATAGACTTCCGCCATTCCTATCGCAATATCGTCGCGGTCCTTGTACCCGAGGGCGATGAACACCGGGGGCATTCCCTTCTCTACCGTGAATCGACGTGAACTGCCGGGGTAAATCAACGCTTGGAAGTCAGGGCGGCTTGAAACTCGCTCAATCTGATCCGACGAGGATGCGTTGCCATCGACAGGCTTCATTGCTGCTAAAGCAGCCAACTCGCCACCTGCCGAGAAACCGAGGACCCCGATCCGGTCGGGACGCACATCCCACTCCTTGGCCTTCGCTCGAATCATCTGTAACGCGCGACGTGTATCCGCCATGGCGTGCTCATCCACCGTATAAGGAGAACCCTCTTCTCTCGCCAGCCGGTATTTCAACACAAATGCAGCCACTCCGTGTTGGGCAAACCACTCACCAAGCGAATAGCCTTCATGCCCCATGCACAGCATACGATGCCCTCCTCCTGGCGCGATGAGAACGGCCGTACCGGTCCCTTTTCCCTTCTCCGGTAAATAGGGAACGATCGATGGGTTATGAATGTTGGTTACATTGCATTTGCCAGGGCCAATGTCTGCTTTTTCGGGCTCCTTTGCTTTCGATTCAAATCCTGGTGCACCCTTTTCCCAAAGCGGAATCGGTGGTGGAGTTGATTCTGCAGCAAAGGGTTCGGTGGCTTGTGCTGACCCGTTCGTCAGGAGGCTTGGACTCACGGCTAAGCCTAAGGTTGATAGACACAAAAGGAAGTTGCAAAGGCATTTCATCGAACGATCCTCGAGAGGTGGATAGAAGTCGCTTTCGATCGCATTTTACCACAGAGCGCGATTTGTCTGGCAACAGCATGCACAGAGCGAACGTTAAAGAAGGAGCGTGTATGTCGCATTCAAGCTCATTGGCTCGAAGGCTGCTTGGCTCAAACCCGAGCGCTTTTCCGGGCCGCGAATTTAAGGGACCGGGCTTTCACTGTTCGGAAGGCTCGCAATAGATCGTTCGCATCTCGATAGCGGCGAGCAGGTCGCATCTCCAGCGATCTGCGAATCACGGCAATCAAATCAGGATGGGCTTTGCGGCGCAATGTTGTGTAGCCGGTGGGCGGCCAGTCAAACGGCCACTCGGGTAGATGACCGGTAAGAATTCGATACATGATCAATCCCAACGCAAAAACATCGGATCGGGCGCTCGGCCGCCCCATCGCTTGCTCGGGAGCCATATATCCGACTGTTCCGGAGCCCGATGCAATCATCGTTTTGACAATGGTTCGCTGCGCGACTTTCGCGATTCCAAAGTCGGTCAATTGCAGTCGTCCATCGGGCAGCAAGATCATATTGTCCGGTTTGATGTCGCAATGGATGATCTTGTTTCGGTGTGCATAGGCAACGGCATCGATCATTTGATCGATCAAGTGAATCGCGGTCGCAAAAGAGACCCGGTTCCGTAAGCGGTCGCTGAGCGTCTTCTCTCCTAGTTTGCTCGCAATAACAAACCGACCATCGATGAAGCTCGCATCCTTGAGGGGCAAAATATTGGGATGGTCCAGTTTCGCAACCAACCGCGCTTCGCGCTGGAAAGTGTCGAGCATACTCGCTGTCACGTTGTACTGGTGCGGCATCTTAAGAGCGACACGAACCCCTTCGATCGTATCGAGCGCCTGATAGACATGCGCGAATCCGCCCTGCGCAATACGACGTTCAATTCGGTATTTACCAAGTCGTTGTCGTGCACGAAGCAAACAGTTGTCGCTTTGCGTTTTTGGCATCGCGCTGAAACTCAGTGCAATCATTACCGTGATGACGATCAACGAGGATGAACAACGCGAACAACGCGATGCGGTCGTTGAGGGAGCGGAGCGGAACTACTCCATTCTAGCTCTCCCAAGTCGCGTTCGCGCCAATTCTCGATCGAAAAACAGAAACCAATCTCGACGATTCGCCTCCGCCTAGATCATTCTATCGGCATGGTTGGAATCAATTCTTCGACTTGGTGTGGGATTCGGATTGGAAAACTCAAGTTCTTCGGCGAGGTCCGCGACCGAGACCCCACGACGGATCTGCTGCAATCCGCCTTGTAAAAATGAAAAGAGCCTGCAGGTTTGCTGCAGGCTCGCTACAAATCGATGCGATTGGGGGTTTATTAGCTGCGGTCTGGGCCACGGTCACCACCGCGGCCTCCACGTCCACCGGGTCCGCCAGGACCACCAGGGCCGCCGGGTCCACCGAATTGTGGGAACTCGAACTTCTCGCCTTTGAGCTCGTCGAACTTCTTCTTTTGATCATCGGTCAAGACAGCAACGACCTTCTCTTCGGTCTCCTTGCGAGCGGCTTGCATCTTCTCGAAAGCCTCTGGTCCTGGTCGTCCGCCGCCACCGGTGAAAAGTTCACGGAGCTTTTGGCCCGACTCTTCCTCGACAACCTTGATCTTTCCTTTTTGCTCTTCGGAGATCGAAAGTCGCTCTGAAATGAGCTTGTGGTTAAGAGCACGCACGGTGTCTTGCTGTGCAAAAATCCCGAGCAAGCGATCAAATTGAGCGGGATCCAAAATGTCTTGGATCTTGGCGTCGGACTTCGCTGCCATCTCCGCCATCTTTGCTCGCATTTCGTCGGTCATGCCACCGAAGCCGCGACCTCGACCGCCTTGGTTGTCGCCACCCTGAACGCTGTTTCGCAATTCTTCGCGAAGCTTGTTTTGCTCTTCGCGCATCGCTTCTTGAGCTTCGCGAAGCTCCGTCTTCTGGGTTTCGTCAAGCTTGATGTGCTCTTGAACGGTAGGAATGCCGAGAACACCGGCCAAACCGCCGCCACCCATGCCCATCATCCCGAAACCACCGCGACCACCAGGACCTCCAGGTCCACCTTGGCCACGCTGCCCCCCAGGAGGCTGAGCAGACGCGATCGAGCAGGGAACGGCGACCAAACAACCCAACAATAAGAAATAACCGAACAAATTACGCAATCGCATTTTCGCAACCTCAGAGAGGACAACTAGATAGACAAGGGGCCGACCTACGTATTAGGGCCTTCCATTGCTAAACCCAGCCTGCTCAGATTCGTTTCGATACTATGGAAAAAAATTTTCGGCTGGGGGTTGCCTTGCGCGACTGTCGTGAACAGGCTCTTTATTTTCCGCCGCTCGCAGTCCCATCCTGGGCTGCATTTGGAGCGATCGTCTGCTTTGATGGCGTGTTTAGACCGGTGTACGCGCTCAAACGTGGGGCAGGAGTAGTCCGAATGAGGGCGCGATGGACTAGGTTTTGATAGACGCCGGACGATGTTGGGGGATCGACGTCGGTCACCAAGATTTGCGGCAGTGGTCCAGTAGGAACGAGCTCCGAGACCGCCAGTTGTACGCTTTCCACTCTAGCATCGGTCGCTTCTTTGGTCGGGCCTGATTTGACGTAGATCACTCGCTGGCTTTGCGGAGCATACACGAGAACCCACTGGATCTTGAGTTTACCCGCCTCGCTCAGTTGTTCTTCTTGGGAGAAGAGAGGGCTACCCAGGGTATTGTTTTCCCGCCACCCATTTGCCTTCATGATTTCAAACGGTGCAACGACTGCTTGAGCATCGGCGGCTCGAAAAGGTTGAGGCCAGGCATTGTTGCGAGCATGATCCACCTTGGCTTTGTGTTTCCATGGCCACTCGGCTTGAGCCGCTGGCGAGGAGGCGATCAACACCAACAACGCGATCCCTGGTTTTAGTACTCGCATCGAAAATCCCTTTTCTTCAAGCTTCCTGTGACCGGACTCTCGCCCCGATCGATCGCGGTCCGCTCCTTGGTCCTTCTCTCCGCTATCGGCGAATCACCCCGTCCTCCAACGGGAGGATTCTCTCGAGCAGAAGAGTTTGCCCAAACCGCAATCTTGCGTCATCGCTCGTCGAGGCCGCAAAATCTACCAGGATTACTTAATCTCTTCAGGCGGAACATCCGATCCATACGGTACAGATTTCATAATCGCTAACGTCCGCGCCCTTCAATCCGCTGAGGAAAGCATGTCATCAGCCATCGTTCGCCGCCGACTCCACCTCGTTGCTATGCTCGCCGCAGGCCTGGCTTTTCCGGGAATCGCGGAGGCACAAAGCGTTCGCACGAGCACGAAAAAGCCGGTCGCAACCAACCGCACTAACACGAATTCCTCTCGCTCCCAAAGCGCAACCGCCAACAGCGGGCAAGCCGTGAAGAAAGCGAGCGAGGAAGTCGTCGTGGCGGAACGATCGGTGGAACCGGTGCGAGTTGCTTCTCGATCCGTTTCGACTCAGCGCACAGCTTCGGCGCCTACCAGGGTAGGTTCAACCTCCGGAGATCGCGGCGCGGTCGAACAAGCGGCATGCAAGAACTGCCAGTCGCACGGAGCGGTCCATTCCGATCACACTATCGAAATGGCCCACGAAGAGCCTGTCCAAGACGAATACTCCACGCTTCACCAACCGGATGCCTATCGCTTTCGAACGGATGCTTGCGATAGTTGCGGCCCGGGACACGTCGTTCACCCTCTTGGTCTTCTCGGATCGATGCTCCGATTCTCCCAGATACGTGTGGAGGCAGGTACATTTTGGGGTGATGGTCAAAATCTTCCGTCGCTCGTGACGACTCGCAGACCAGCCAACGATCCAGCCACCGACGGTCTCAATGGCCGTCCCGATACGATCTCGTTGTTCGGAGGTCGCGAGGTTCTCGATGACTCGACGCAAGGTGTTCGCGGCGAGATCGGGCTCTTTTTCGATCCTTGTCGAACGCGCGGCTTCATGATTCGAATGTTCGATGCTTCGAGCAATTCGGAGTCCTACAACAGCGCCAGCACGGGCGAACCTGTCGTAATGCGGCCATTCTTTAGCACTGCAGACAACGCGCAGTCCACGATTGCGGTTCAGTATCCAGGTAGCACGTCTGGTTCCATCGCCGCGAGTATCACCAGCGATGTGTATGGAGGAGATGTCCTCTTTCGAAAAACAATCCATCAGGATCATGCGGGCCGTTTCGAATTCTTAGCAGGCTACCAGATGATGCGATTGGAAGAATCGCTCTCCCTCGTGTCATCATCGACCGCGTTGACGAACACTCCCGCACCGGCGGGTACCGTATCCATACTCGAGGATCACTTCGCCACATCCAATCGCTTTCATGGTGCAGCATTCGGCCTGAACACCCACCTTCGGGAAGGGTGCTGGAGCCTTGGTGCGATGGCGAAACTCGGACTGGGAAATGTCGATCGCGAAGTCCGCATTCGAGGTGCTTCGCAATTCACGGTCCCAGGCAATCCACCTAGCACCACCACCTCTACCAACGGCTTGTTGGCTCGAAATACCAACGAGGGCCTCTATGATACGAATACCTTTGTCGTGTCACCGGAAGTCGCTGTCACACTTGGTTATCGGTTTACACGCGGCTTGGAAGCAACCGTCAGCTACTCCTTTTTAACGTTACCAAAAGCCGCGCGGGTCGGAGATCAGCTGGATCCTCAACTGGCCTCGAACCTGGGGAATCCTCCTACCGGTGCAGCCACACCTCGCTTCAGTCTTGTCGAATCGAACTACTCGCTGCATAGCCTTAGTTACGGTCTGCAGTATCGCTACTAAGGATTCCGAACAACCGGCTGCACCTGTGCTTTCATAGGCAGCCGCACACGAAACACGAATCATGCGATTCGGGGGAGCGATAATTGCCAGGGGGGCTTATCGCTCTCCTGGATCGCATGGTTTGTTACTTTTTGCTGCGAATCGTTACATCGACTTGCAATTGAATTCTCTCGGCCGCTTGCTCGGTTTGCGCTGGATCGATTTCGATCCACACTCCGATCGCTCGGAAATCGGACCTCGCCATGGGATTGGGAGAACGCAGTTGCGATGCACCGACCACGCGATCGATCCGAGTGACCGTTCCTCTGAGTTCGCTGGTGAGTGCGGACGATCGAATCGTTGCTGTATCCCCGACTTGAACACGGGATACATCCGCCTCATAGACTTCCGCGACACATACCATCTTCGAAACGTCCGCAATTTCGACGACGGGCAAGTTTGCGATTCTCTCACCTTTCTCGGTCAGTACTTGCAAGACGATCGCATCGTACGGTGCTTTCAGCGTGCCTTCGGCTACTTGCATTCGCAGTACTTCCGCTTGCTTTTCCAATGCGAGCGTGGGTGAGTTCTTCGAGGCGGAATCCAAAGTCTCCTTGGCCGATTGGAACGCATCGATGGCGGTTTTGGTTTGAAGTTGAGACTGTTCGATCTGATTGTTCGCCGCTTGAACCGCTTGTTCGGCTTGAAGTCGCGCCTTCTCGACTTCGAATTGTTTCGTTTCCAACTCCATAGCGCCGATAGCAGCGCGAGTCAGCGGATCTTGCCGAAGCCGTTTTAGTCGTTCAATCTGTTGTTCAAGTGCATCGACTTGCTTAAGCGATTGAATCGATTGCATCTTCTGAAGTGCCGCTAGTTCTTCGAGTTGTTTAGCTGCTTGCACTTTGGCGTCCGCTGCTTGCACAGCGATACGCAACTCTCGCAATGTTGCCTCGAAGGCCGCTTCGGCTTCACGTTTTTTGGACTCGAGAGCTTCCAACTCCAAACTTCGAATCTTTAGGCTTTGCATGGTCGCGAGAGGTTGATCTGTTCTTACGCGGTCTCCCGCTTTGACCAGCATCGATTCGACCCGATCACCCGGCATTCCGCTGAGCCGAGCAATCCCTCGCGCGGGCATGAGTTTCCCTTGCGCATGAATCTCCGTCGATAACGGAGCTGTGGAACTAGGAGCCGTAGAACTATTGGTGCGAGCCTGGGGTTCCCAAGCCACAAAGCCGACAGCGGCAGGAGGTGAGGTTCGAAGGGCGAAGGTGCTTGCAGACCCGACCCAACCTTCGGAAGAGCAACCGGTGGCGGTCGCGATGGCCAGCAGTGCGAAAGATCGCATGCCGCGCTGCACATTCAAAGCGATGTTCTGTTCCATAGAAGTTTCCAGTGGCAAGCTTCGTTGGCTGAACATGAAAGACGGAGCGACGAACGAGGGTGGCGACGATAATTCGGACTTTGACACATTTTCGAACTCCATGCGTCTGTCCCTAACTTCATAGGTTACACTCTGAACCGATGCAGGAAGGTTTCGTCTGCAAATTAAGACTTGAAAATCTCGAACACTCCCCCAATCCCAGCGCAACATGGAGCCAGGTAAAGTTCAGCGTGCGACCCTCTTTGATCCACAGTCCCGCATGCGGCTTGCTCAAGGAGCGACACCCTCGATTCGCGCCGTCGATCTCCAGCACCACTTTGGCGAGGGAGAGCTGCGCAAGCAGATTCTATTCGATAACAACCTCACCGTTTACCCAGGCGAAATCATCATCATGACCGGTCCAAGCGGATCGGGGAAAACGACTCTTCTGACCCTTATCGGCGCCCTCCGAACGGTCCAGTCTGGGAGCCTCGAGGTGCTGGGCCGATCTCTACAGGGAGCTTCATCGTCTGCCCTTCAAGAGTTTCGCCGTGATATCGGATTTATCTTTCAAGCGCACAATCTGTTCGAGTCATTGACGGCGCAGCAGAATGTTCGGATGTCGCTCGAACTGCATCAGCAAGATGGCCACAGCCGAGAGTGGAACGCCAAAGCGAAAGACATGCTAGAGAAAGTCGGACTCGGTAATCGGATCCATCACAAACCAAAGCAACTTTCCGGAGGGCAAAAACAGCGTGTCGCGATCGCGCGCGGATTGGTCCATCAACCGAAGCTTGTACTCGCTGACGAACCAACGGCGGCCCTCGATGAGCAGAGCGGTCGGATGGTGGTCGATCTGCTTCAGAAGCTAGCGATCGAACAACAGACAACGATCCTGATCGTGACGCACGACAATCGAATCCTGGACGTGGCCGATCGAATCGTAACCTTGGTCGATGGACGAATACGAAGCGACGCATTGATGAAGGAAGCGGCCATCCTGACGCAGATGCTGGCCAAATGCAGCGTCTTTGAACGGGTGACCCCTCGCACGCTCACCCGTATCGCCGACGAGATGACGATCGAGTTGGTACCGGCTGGTACTCGCATCATTCGGGAGATGGATCCTGGCGATCGATTCTTTTTGATTCGCCAAGGGTCCGTCGCTGTCCGTCGAGGATCTCCGGAATCCGAGGTAGCGACCCTTCACGCGGGTGATTACTTTGGTGAAGCCGCACTCCTTACCGGGCAGCCGCGAAACGCCAGTGTTTATGCCTTAGAAGACTCTTATATCTGCTCTCTGAGCAAGGCAAGCTTCCAGTCGGCGATGGCGGAATCCGCTTCGCACGACAACGAAATCCGCAATGCGTATGCGGGAGCGTTCGATCGATAGCCGCCGGTTTTGCAATCGCCCGTCGGTTTGGGAACGGAGCCGCCTGATTACCTGGATCTCGGCCGCCACAAATCCTTCGTCGCCCCGGAGTCTCTCGGCTCGGAACCGGTCGATGTGAACTGGCCGCCGATCCCTGATCTTGTATCCGGCAGCCCGCGACCGTCTGGAATGCGAGATCGATTCGCATTGGCTCGCGAAGTATTGACGTTCGACAGAGACGAGACTCCGTCGTTGTTGCGAGAGGGGTTTCGCTCGTCCCCGATTCGTATCTCGGAGCTTGTTCGGCTCCTGCCAGTGCCTCGACCGTCGACCAAGTTCTGCCGAGCGATCGCCTTTTCCGATTCAGCAAGCCGTTGTTCGAGCATGCGATTGCGGGCAGCGAGCTCTTCGACTCGCTTCTTTTCCGCACGAAACTCGCCCAGCAATCGTTCTCGGTCGATTTGAAATTGGCTCGCTTGCTGGCTGCCGGGCCACTTCTGGCACCCGACGGTCGCAAGTATTAAAGCGCAGCAACATCCCAATACCCGCCAACGTCGCCACGTGCGGTGCAATAGAATGGTTTTCGCGTTGATCGGATTCGAAGGGGCCATGACCAGGAGCTATAGCAAATCTAGGTTGTCAGCGCAAGATCATTTCAGGGGGGCACCTAACTCCAGCTCAAAGCTATCAAAAGCCAACACTCTTACTGGCTCGGGGATCTACTGGCTCGGGGATCGATTCGGTTCCACTAGAAAAAGCCTCGCATTGGCACGGACTTGATCGATCGACTCGGTAATGCCGCTGGGCCAATGGATTTTCAGCGAACCTACCGCGGGTTCTTGTCCGAGACCAATATGGATGCGATTGCCAAAGCTGCTTTGGTAAGATCGGCTGTTGATTACTTCATCGACAAAGCGCCCATTTTCGTGGTCAAACTCGACTCGTACACCTGTCCCATCGCGGGGAGAGTTCGTCCCTCGAAAGGTTAGTTGCAGCCAGCCCCCGATGTTCGACTCGTTCTTGAGAACCGTGACCTTCGATTTGGAGTTCAGCAGGATGACATCCAGATCGCCATCGTTATCAAAGTCCTCCGCTACCATTCCTCGACTGCTTTCGACGACTTGCAGTCCAGATCCCGCTTCATCACCCAAAAGCTGAAACTTTCCCTTTCCGCGATTCTCGAATACGGAGTTCTTTACTTTCCAGGCGGTCGTATATGCCCATGACTGAACCATAGGATCGGTGTGGCCATTCGCAACGAAGATATCCTTGTCTCCGTCGTTTTCCATGTCGAAGATCGCGACTCCCCAGTTTGCGTGCGGAAAGAGTTCTTTGCCTGCGCTGGTGGCGAGCAACGCGTCTTCAAACATGCCGTCGCCTAGATTTCGGTAGAGAACCGGGTATTCGTTGCTGAAGGTGGTGCTGTAAAGATCGAACAAACCGTCGTTGTCAATATCTCCAACATCGATCCCCATATTGCCATTCATTCGCCCATCGTACGAGAAGGCAACTCCATGAGTCACGCCGCATTCCTCAAAATGACCTTGCCCATCGTTGAGAAAAAGAAGATTTCTATCGACGTCGTTGACGACCAAGATGTCGTCGTCCCCGTCCCAATCCAAATCGGCAGCCACAACGCCCATCGAGGTGGTTGCAAATCCATCCAAGCCTGCCTCTTTGGTCTTGTCGACGAAGGTGCCGTCCCCTTGGCTCAAATAGAATCGATCTTGCCCACCTCGAAAATCCAAGGGGCCTGGGTAGCTTGGAAACCCCTCCGTCGTCCGCTTGATGTTCTTGGCGACAGGATCGACTACATAGTTCGCTATGTAGAGATCCAAGTTTCCGTCGCGGTTAGCGTCCAAAAAACAAACGCCTGCGCCCAAGTCCTCTTCTAGCGCGAGGCCCAGCTCCGAAGCAGTCTCTGAGAAGGTGCCGTCGCCGTTGTTTCGGAGGAATCGATTCGAGCCAAAATTGTTGACAAAAATGTCAAAGAATCCATCGTTGTCATAGTCTGCGACGCAAACACCCATGCCGAACTCTTCTACACCGCAATTCGCCGCGGCTGTGACGTCCTGGAATCGCATCTCGCCTCGATTGCGATAGAGTTTGTTTGGAGACAGATCACCTGCTTGCTGCGGAATGGTTGAGCCATTTAAGAAGTATACGTCAATCAGACCATCCAAGTCGTAATCGAGCGAGGCCATCCCACCGCCAACGGTCTCGATGATGTATCGTTCGTCGAAGCCGTTGTAGGTATGCACGAAATCAATACCAGAACGATCGGTCCAATCGGTCCAGCGAATTGAAGATGCGATGCCCTGAATCGAGGACCGCGAATCGTTCTCGGGTGCCGTTGTTTTAGGTGCGTCCATCTGAGGTTTAGATCGCTCAGGTTCTGCGTCACAACCGACAAAGATCCATCCCATAGCCATCGATAGGGTGAAAACGATTGTCTTATTCATTCGCCAGCCTATCTATCGCAGCCCGAGCCTCTGTATTGTCGGGATCCATTAGCAGGGATTTCTCGAGATACTCTTTGGTTTTCGCTTTATCGCCGACGTTATAGTAGGCCGTTGCAACGAGATAAAGGTGAAATGAACTGCTTTCGAGTTCCAACGCCTTCAAAGCGTCAGTCAGTCCTTCGCGAGGGTTTCGATCTTTGGGCATTTTCGTTTGCGCTAAGAGAGCATAGGCCTCGGCGGTATCTCCTTGAAGCTCGATCACTTTGTTCAAACTCGATTCCGCTTCATTCAACGCTCGGTGCTTCAAACTCCATTTTGCATGGGTTAGCCATATTCTTGGGTCGTTCGATCTTGCCTGAGCAAGCTGTTTGAGAAACGTGACTCCTCGCTCCGGTTTATTTTGGCGGTTGTACTCCGCTAACAGTTGTTCCATCAGCGAGCTATCTTCCGGAAAGAGATCAACCAACTGTTCCTTCGCAGCTAACGTCCGTTCCTTGTCCCCGTACCTTTCGGTGAGCCGAATCGATTCGGAGAAAGCGAAACGAGCAAAGGCTCCCACCTTTTCCAAATCGGCATCCCCCCTAGGTGTCGAGTCTTCGACTCGGCGGCGCTCTTCATCGAGGATTACAAGCCTTCGCTCGTATCGTTTCGCCCGTTCTTTATCGCCCGCCTTTGCAAAAAGTTGCACCAACCCAATTGTGGCTTCACGGTTGCTGGGATCCATGATGAGCGATTCCGAATAATGGTTGATCGCCGACTCGGGGGCTTTTCCCATGAGGTAGGCAAGAGCGATTTGATTCCGGAGGGATGGGGTGTCTTGTCGAGCAAGGCAAGACTCAAACGCTTTGATCGCGGTGCTCCAGTCTTCCTTTGCCAAATAGACCTTGCCCAATGCTTCCAAGGCTTCCGTTCGATCTGGAGCCAGCACAAGCGATTGGGAAAAGTGCTTCTCGGCTGCTTCTAAATTGCCCTGCATCTGCTCGTAGAACCCGAGATCTACCCAAGGCTCCGCATGGTCAGGAAATCGGGACCGGACCGTTTGCCAAATACGGACGGCATCTTCTGCATTCCCTGCTCGCAAATGCACTTTCCCAAGCAAACAGAGAGCGTCGGGATCTCGAGGGTATTTGCGAGCAACCAACTCAACCAGTTCGAAAGAGGCATCGCGGATTCGTTGGATGAGGCCTGCGTTGGTAGAAAGGGGGGTGGGATTGGCGGAGCTAGGACGAGAGGGGAAATCAATCGTCGGTGAGGTCTCCGCATTGGAATGGTTTTCGGCTTCCCCCACCGGAGCGCGGAGGAGCCACACAATGGCAGCGGAGTTCCCTGCGAGTATCGCCAAAAGGAATACCATCCATTTCGTTGCCACTCATTGCTCCTTCGGATTACCTGTCGTTCCAATTGCACCAAGCAAGTAACTGGGCTGAGTGGCCACGAAACTCACTACACGTGCGTACAAAGGAAGATTATGCTGTATATTGTTGACGATTTCCATTCCGCATCCGATTCGATTGTCAATCGGAGCGTAATATTCCTCTTCACAGCTTCTACCGCTTAAGCCGCCATGCCGAAAACCAGCGGTCGTCGTCGTACGCCTAGCCCAAACCAGGCGTCAACCGAAGCGGTTCTGAGCTCAAAGTCCTCGTCGCGCTTTCGTTCCTCTGCTGGGCATCGCTGGCTTTCGGGCTTGCTCGTTGCTCTCACAGCTGCTTCGACCGTCATCCTTGTTTTCCTTCTGATTACTCCGTATCCAGATCCGGAGCAACCATCCAAGATCGAAGGTTTAGCGGCTGAAGACGATCCGGTTGCGGCCGTCAAGCAAAAGCTTTCATCGAGCAAGAGCTCCATCGCCAAAAGACCGATTTCCGTCCCTCTGGCTGAACGAGCTTACAACAATGAGATCGAGCAAACCGATTTGCTTGAAAGACTCGAGATCGCGCGCCTACGGTTTGCTGAGGACCCCGTCATTCACCGCATTGCGGGAATCACCTACACGGAGCTTCAACTCACGGAACAAGCAACCCAGTGCTTCGAGCGATCGCTGGAACTCAATCCCAATGCCACAGAAACGGCGGTCGAGTATGCTGCTTTACAATCCAAGGCGGGCAATCCAGATTTGGCGATCGAAAGACTTTCTAAACTAAAAGATGCACCCGACGCTAGCACTGGTCTGTTCCATGCGTTGGGGGAAGCGATGATGCAAAAGGGGGATATAGAACAAGCAATACCCACTCTCGAGAAAGGACTTGAGCGATTTCCAAAAGAGCCGAAACTCTTGTCCTTGTTAGCGCAAGCACAGAATCAATCGGGGGATTTCGTTTCTGCAGAATTGAATGCCAAGCAAGCATTGGAAATCGGGGGGAGCAACGACCAGTTGGTTATGGCTCTCTCGACTGCTTTGCTGCGGCAAGGAAAGAGAGAAGAGGGGTTGGCTGTACG
>JALOQZ010000319.1 GCA_025459245.1 Pirellula sp. | reverse complement strand
AGCGATGTTGTTGAATGCCGACTGATGAACCTGCATCGATAGCAAACTATCCGCGGGCGCGATCGGGCGTGTGGTATGAGCCCCGATTTGATGCTCGCTTGCGACGCGATACCGCACGATCAACCTGCTATCGGTTGATTGCATATCCAAAATAGTGGGTTGCAAACGGAGAACTTGAAGGGGACCAAACAGTCGAGCGTCGAGTTGTGATTTCGATTCCAGCAGTTTGCTGTTAAGTTGCTTATCAAACTCCCGATCGGTTTCCTTCGCGATGGTGCTTTGCATGATTCGCTTCGCGACTGGGCGTGATTCGACGAATTCTTGATGGGCGATGTTGCGAACGACATCCCCCAAAATAGGCAAACTATCCCACTCCGTAGAGAATTTCTTCAACGAGTCATTCGACTGCACGGTCGCAGGTTTGCCATCGATTTGAAAACCGGTTGGTTGAATTCGGATCTCACGAGTTGATTGGACGCTAGCGTGGGATGTGTTGTAGAACGTTGCCCCGTTGCGACTGGATCGAGTGTTGCTTGCAATATCGCCCTCTAGTTGCAAAGCAACCTTCCAAGCGTTCGGATCTTCCATGAAGTCGACGCGGAGTTTGGTTGCAATTTGACTTGCACCGCGCGTGTCGGCTCCGAGGATCGTTTGTCGTACAGGCTTTTGAGTGAACGATTGCTTGGGAAGCATGCGATTAGCAAACTCTTCGGAAACAGCCACTCGGATATTCGCATTGCGGTAGTGAGCCGCGAGCCGGTGGCTGATCGCCGCTTGTTCGGGGTGTTCGGAGAAGCGGAGGGATTGAATCGCTTCGGCCAAGCCCTGGCTGCAGCGATGCGTTGGATCCGCCTCAAGCGTTTCCACGTCCTGCAACAACCGCACATAGTCGACAGGGCGAATAGTAAGCGGGTGCATCAAGTCTGCGAGATCATGTACCTCAGGAGAGGTCAATACTGCACGCTGCGCATCTAATGTATTTGGGTTTAATACCCTCGAGAGGAAGTCACGAGCCAATGTGACTTGCGCCTCATCACCTCGGATGCCGTCCAACGCCATCGCGAGCACTCTGTCTAGCAGTAGATATTCTTTCCAATTGGATGCGTCACCCGTCTTTTGCAGTACTCTTTCGAGCGTAGCAATTTTTTCTATCACAGATTGCGAGCTGATTTCGTGCTGGCGGAGAGAAACCAATTGCTCCCCACGAGCGACGCAATCGTGAACTGCGAGCCACACAGACGAGCGGCGTTCAATCGCATACGCGAGTCGGATCAACGCGTTTGAAAGACGGCCTTGCTGATCCGCAACTTGACTCGCGATCTCAGAACATTGGAGACCACCGTCCCTTAGAAGCTCAAGTTGGGTTCGAGAGCGGGTCTCTTTGATTTCTGCTTCCGCGAGCGACTCCAACGCTTCAGAAATCTGATTCAACAGTAGTCGCGCTTCGTCGGATCGCTCTGACTCGACGATGGCGAATGTTTCAAGAAGCAGATTGCGAAGCTGAACGGATTGAGGCCACGACTTTCGACCGGACGGCGCGTCGATGTGCTCAAGGGATGGTGGTGAACGATGAATAGAAGCAGACCAATCGTCGCGAGCGGCAGAGACCAAGGAGGCTTGTACCTCGACATCTTGCGCCGCGTCGCTTGCAATCTGTACGGGATCTCGCCCGTAGTTTGGTGATGGCATGCGATCTTCGCTCGACTGACTGATCGGAGCCAGCAGTCGTGCCCCCGCCGGCGGGGCTAGCAATGCGATGGAATGCGTGTACTCACGGCGATAGTCGGTCCAAGCTTGCGAGGCGAGTACCTGCTCGAGCGGCTCGATTTCGAGTGGGATGTTGTCAGTAGCGATGCGAGTTGGTGCTTTCGGCATCGTCGAGACCTTCAGCACCGTAGTACGAGAGTCTCGATAGGTAACGCCACGCTGTTGGGTGACGATCCCTCCGATGTAAAACACCAGTACTAGGCAAATCGCAACGAGAATCGCATAGATCCATCCCCTTCCGCCGCGAGTTGTCTCTCGTCTCATACTCAATCCCTTAGTAGCCACTCTGCGCATCGCGCAAGGTGTCGTTCGATCCATGAACACCGATGCCTTATCCGACAAATGCTATCGAAGAGGAAGACACCAGTCCTCTTTCGTTTTCGGTTCAAAGGGTAGGCAAGATCAAACGGTATCTGAGTGGATTGTTGATACTCGTTCGCCTGATCGCGCCACTTGCTCCAGTTACGCAAAACAAACAGGAAAGCAAAAAGAGTCCGACCGCACAACACTGGCAAGATAGGTCGACTTTCACGTCCACCTTCGCATCAAGTCCCCCAAGACAGGAGCCTTCCCCCCCAATCCGTGCACGCCTGTCGACATGCCCAGTGGGTTAACATCCTCCAAGAAAGGCAGAGATGCTCTTATTCGGCCTCAGCGAAAACAAAACCTGCCCGAACAGGGGGTGGCATCGGCGACGAGGCCCCGCGGACACTTCTCCAAACGATTTCGCCGAGCAACAAGTCGTCCGCGGCATCCTCTTTGGTAAAGTCGAGCTCTTCCGAAAGCTTCGCCCCCCATGCGAGAGCATTGTTGGTCTCGTATAGATCCACGTTGGGGGGCAAGTGCGAATAAGGCTTTGGGTCTAGTTTGCTACCAAAGCTCCTATACATCGGAGTTGCTGCGGCATCAAACTGCGTCATGGGCTCCAACCCTAATATGAGTTCCATCGTTCGCAACATGCTGGATGTCGTATAGAGCGTCGAATCGACCGTACCTTTCCGGGTATACGGACTAATAGCTAAAGCGACGGTGCGATGAGCATCGACGTGGTCCGATCCGTTTTGTGCATCGTCTTCGACAACAAAAATAGCCGACTTCGCCCAATACCGACTTTTCGAGATCGACTCTACGATCATGCCCAACGCGACATCATTATCAGCGACCATCGCAGTCGGCGTTTTCTTTCCAACTCGCGTTCCACTGGTGTGGTCATTTCCGATTCGCAAGACGATGAATTGAGGAAGATTATCTTCTTTTTCAAATTTCGCCAAAACCTCTGCAAACCTTTTCGCGCGGTCGATGTCCATGTAGTCAAGATCATAACCACGATACATCGGGTCGTAGTGCCCTTCTAGAGCCGCGACTTTTGCCTTGGATGGTTGCCCGACGACAGGAGCGTTTTCGATGAACTCGCCGAAACTGAAATAGCTGACGCCAGCTTTCTTGCATTGATCCCAAATATATCCGCTCGATGGTGCAGCGATCTCAACGCTCCCCTCAGAGGGATATCCGATCTTTCGACGGCCGCCGCGATAAGTCAAAGGCCAAGTCCTTTCGACATAGTCGGTCGCATAAGCGGCCATCGACCACTCATGCCCATCCGCGCTCACTTCGCTCTCAACATAGAAATTGTCGAGAAGAACGAACTCCCTCGCCAAGGCATGGTGATTTGGCGTGACCTTCTCTGGGAAGATACAAAGATTAGGATCGCCATTGCCACCAACGACATCGCCGAAAACTTGGTCGTAAGTGCGATTTTCTTTGATGACGTAAAAGCAATGCTTGATCGGGCTGGTCTCGCCGACTTTGGATGGCACAACGGAGTCTTTTGCAAAGTCCGTGGTATTCGCTTTGTTATCGACTTGGAGAGGACTGTTTGCGTAAGAATCCTTGGTCATCCGAACCATATCTTCAGGAGATGGCGATGGGATAAAGCTCAAAGTCCCTTGAAAAAGTCCCCCAATGTACTCACGAATCGTCTTTGGTGGTTCCTTGAGAGGGTTCGGACCTGATTCGTTATCTTTTGGAGTGATACCCTTTCCATTCGAGACGAGAATGGTATTTCCATCGTTGGAGAATCGTACGCTGGTGGGATACCAACCGACAGGGATAAAGCCGAGAGACTTGCTCTGACCGCGAGTTCGAATATCGAAGATCGCGACATTGTTGTTATCGGCATTCGCTATAGCAAGAACACCACCATCAGGAGAAACCGCGATGCTATTGGGCGTGCTTCCATTCTTGGCTGTGTTGTAAAGCGATGTTCGAATGACTTCCTTTCGGTTACCTGTTGCGGTCTCGATAAGAACGACCGAGTTATCGTCGGCGCAACTTACCAGCAAATATTTGCCTTCATCGAGAAACAAGATTTCGGTTGGATGAGAGTGAACATCCCAAGTCTGAACGATCTGGCGTTTCGCAATATCGATCTGCGCTACCGCAGCTTGCCCCCAAAGGCTCACGTAGGCGAATTTCTCGTCTGGTCCAATAACGACCTCAAAGGGGAAGCTGTCTTTGGGCAAGGCAAGCATCGTAGTGGAATTCACATTGCCTTCGGATTTCTTCTCGGCAGACACAAATGCGATTTGGCTGGAATACATGCCACAAACTATCCACTGGTTGGAAGAAGTGTGGAAGTCGATTCCTGTGGCAACAAACGTGACCTTAGGGTCAACAACTTGAATCGTTCGATCGGACGAGAGGTAACCGTTCTCGTGTTTAAAAGCTTTCGAAAACCGCATCCCATAGAAGCCTTGGTCGATGACGACCGAGGAGACTTGCTTCTTTGTGGTCGTGTCGACCATTCGCACCTCGTGCGCACCATAACCGGTGTGCAAGATCGCAGCGAATTTTCCATCCGGACTTAATCGGATCAGAGACGGGAAGTCTCCTAAGGCCACTTGTTCACCGGCAGGCTTCAATGACCATCCATTGGGCAGAAGTGTTTGTCCGTTTCTTT
Source organism: Pirellula sp. (assembly GCA_025459245.1). Lineage (GTDB taxonomy): Bacteria > Planctomycetota > Planctomycetia > Pirellulales > Pirellulaceae > JBKCUI01. The sequence continues at coordinate 318 of JALOQZ010000319.1, read as the reverse complement.
GGATGCCGGGGAGCTTGATCGGCGCCTTTGCTACTACTTCGGCGGACGAATCAACGCTCAAAACAGATGGAGATTGCGAAAAGGCGTCCGAGCCAAGGGCAGCAAACGTTGTGATTGTGAGAAGCTTTGCAGCTGCCTTTAGTGTCTTACGAGAAGCCATCGCATGATCCTGGAAGTGTTATCGGTCAAGTAGTGTGAGCGAGATTGTAAGAATCGATGCGAGTAATTTGATGAAGATGGAGTTAGGATTGCGTGGTGAATTGCCGAAGTCGCCTTCGAACACGAAGAATCAGTCAGAGGGATGCGCTCGGAAAGCCT
>JALOQZ010000318.1 GCA_025459245.1 Pirellula sp. | reverse complement strand
AGGTGATGGACGGCGTTTTCAGCCTGGGCTTCACGCGGGAAGATGGCGCTACTGGCGTCGTGGCTGATACGTTCATCATCCGCGCGGGCGTCGAGTATGACATGATCGATGGATTTGCATCGGTCTTTCTGACGCGCGAAGAAGGCGACACCGAGGACAGCACGGCGCTGGAACTGGATTACACGCGCGATCTTCCCGTTGGCGTGCTGAGCTTGGGCGTCACCATCGGGCAGACATTCGATTCCGGCGTGAGCGAGCGGACGGACGAGACGGATATCGAGATTGGCTGGACGCAGGCTGTCAACTGTCACACCCGGCCCCAGGATTCCTATCATCCACTCGACCTCTGTTTCGTAGTCTTGGAGGGACCTCTTCGATAGCTCCCCAGCCTCATGCCTCGTCCTTCGACTACGAAGGAACGCCTCGCAGGCGTCACGAAGCTTCAGTCCCTCTTGTTTTCGGTCTGGGGCGATCCCCTGTTTGATGTCATCGATCGTGGCGAAGTATTCCTTTAGGGCATCCATCGCAGAGCACCAGCGCTTACCGAATCGGTACTGGGTGCCGTTGATGTACTTCACCCAATAGCCCCGAACATGGGGCGTCAAAGGGAAATCTGGACTGGGCTTGATTAAAGGTTTGTTCATCGGGTACACTCCTTACAGCAGCGGAACATTTCACACTCTAGGTCGCACTTTTTGGGAAGCAAATCGTGTGACCTGCAATGTGACCCTAAAATGCGAAGCGACTGGGTGTAAAAAACCCAATGTTTTTATTGCTCGGCTCCGTAGCCAAGTGGCTAAGGCAGCGGATTGCAAATCCGCCATCGTGGGTTCAACTCCCACCGGAGCCTCTACTCTAAAACCCTGTGTATTCCAACGAATCCACAGGGTTTTTTCGTTTCTTGACCACGAAAATGCGTTCGTTCCCGAACTCTCAGTCATCGATTATTGGAATGGCGATCTGAAAGCCTGCCCAGAGCTTGACGCAAACGTTCCTCTTCCGAGTTTTGGTGAAGGAACCAATCGACCGACCAAATGCGATGGACACTCCAGCCTCGTTCGCGAAGCACTTCACCTCGAATGCGATCTCGATCTCGAACCGATTTGGCCGTCCTATAGCTTTCCCCATCCGACTCGACCGCGAGCAAAAACTCTCCCGGCGATTTTGGGTCTTGAACAGCCACATCCAAGTAGCAACCTGACACCCCTACTTGAAAAACTGGCTCAAACCCCATCGAACGAACAATGCGAGCAATCGACTCCTCTAAAGGTGACTCGGGAAGACGAGATGTGCACGACACCGGCTCATGAGAACACTCCGTTTGAATGTACTCGAGGAAGCCTCGAAAGGCCCGAACGCCACGGCTTGTCTTTGCGTCGTTTGCTATCTGATCAAAGCGAAGGGATGAAAATACCTCCATCCTCTTTCTAGCCCTCGTGATCAAGACATTCAAACGCCTCCACCCTGCATCAAAATTGATCGGACCGAAGCGTTGAAACACTTTACCTGTGGTTGGATCCGGGCCATAGGTATAGGAGAGGAACATCACGTCTCGCTCATCTCCTTGAATGCTCTCCAGATTCTTAATGAAGAGCCCATCGGCTCGTTCTCTTAACTTTGCTACCGCCTCCATTGCTCTCGAGTCGCTGCGACACAGCGAAAAGAGCTGATCGTCGATCCACTCCGCTTGCGATTGATTAAAAGCCGCAACACCCAACGATTCATCCGGATGCTCAATGGCATGGGAAACAATCGCTTGCGCTATTTTCTCCCCTTCACGTAAATTGATGCCATTCGAAAAGGATCCATCCTCGATGAAGTGACTGCGAATGCCGTATCCAGCACTCGGTCCTTTGGGAGACGGGAAGACAATCAAATCCGAATCATAAAATTGCTCATTTGAAAATCGAATCAGTTGTTCGTGCCGGCTTCGGTAGTGCCAGCGCAGTCTCCTGCATGGTTGAAAGGCTCGCATTGCAACTTCCAATATCGACTCCGCTTGATCGAACTGTGATTGCTCAGCATCACTTTCTTCTTGTAACTGTCGATCAAAAAAGCTGGTGGGCGGAAGCTGTTTCGGATCGCCGACAACAACCAATTGTTTCGCACGCAAAATCGCTCCGATTGCATCCTCTGGTCGGATTTGGGACGCTTCGTCCATGATCACCAAATCAAACGAAATCGAATCTGCGGGTAAGAAACGGGCCAAAGACAGCGGGCTCATAAGAAAACACGGCTTCAACGCTTGAACGGCGTCTCCAGCTCTGGACATCAAGTCACGTATCTTACAATGCCTTAGCTTTTTACTCACCTCATGCTTAATCAACCCGAGCTCCGTCAATTCACCAACCTTTCCTCGGCTATTACCCGTAGGAATAGATCGACGACTGAGACAACTTTGAATCTCTTTCGACTTGAGCGTTTGAAAAGAACGATCGTGTCTTTGATAGGACGCAATGGCATCCTCTAATTCAGCTCGAGTGAAGCGATGCCCTAAGGATGTGGAGTTTATCTGTTCCTCGGCTATTTTGTCTAACAATGTTAATTCAAACCAATCACCTAAATCTTCTGGAATGGACTCTCGCTCCAGGGTGACCCAAACAAATGCGTCGCATCCATTGCGTTTGCATCTGGCGATCGATCTACAAAGTCCAAACCATGACTCCAGCGTGTCCGATTCCGAATGAAGCTTTTCGATTGGCCCAACGATGTCGTCTTTCAGTAATGTGCGCACGCCATCGGAACTGGACTGCGCCCAATGAGCCCATTCCGATCGCATTTCGGCTTTCGAACCAATTTCATTCCTGATAGCTTCCCATCGTTCCTTGCAGGCTTGTACGCTTTCCGCTCTTGAAAGCAAAGAATCGCAGACAACACTTGGACCGAGTTGATCCAGTTGATCGATAACTTTGTCGCCCAAGTTTAAGGTCTGAAACTCACGAAGCCAGACGATTTCTTGCTTCACTGATCCCCCGTGCTGAACGATGTAAGTCCATATCTCTCGTTCACGGGGGTCCTTGGATTCCGCAAATGTCGCAGCTTGCTCTTGTGCGAGCAAATACTCCCGAAGGGGCACTACCAATTTCGAAAGGGCAGAAATGGGGTTCGACTTTCCAATTTCCGCGAGCTCAGCAATTTGGTTTAGTTGTCGAATTGCAGAAGTCCACTTTTCGAATTGCCGATCGACATCAGCCCATGCCCCGTTGCGGAGAGTCGATAAAAGGGAGGAGTGATACTTCACGGCTGGGGAATCGAATTGGAGCTCCCACTGCTGCCATACGCGAAGCAAGTTGGACCAATCGACCTTTTTTTCAAGATTGGATCTTAGTGCTCGAAGCTCCCGGGCTTGATTCACATCGACACCATAGGACTGCAGCTGTGCAATTCGATCCCAAAGGTCGGAAACGCGATCCCAATGGAAATCCGACTCCGTCAAGAGGCTCCCCAGTATTCGCTTCCACTGACTGCTATTTTCAAACGCCTCGCGATTTTCTTGCAGTGAATGCAACGACTCCAATTGGGCCAGGATGTGCGAGTAGCTTGCGTACCACGGGAGTCGCGAGAATTGTCCGATTTGCTTGCGGAGTCTTCGGTACCCAGGTTCCAGAATCCTCCACCAACGGCTGGTGTATTGTTTCATCTTCTCAATGATCGCCGCTAGCTCGCCTCGGCTTGGCAGCCGCTCTAAATGGAATGAGAGTGACAAGTCTCTCTCTGCAACGAGGAGCTTTTGATGGGAATCCAGCGCAGCATGAATCTCTCGGCGAGTGGACTCCAGAAACCATTCGTCTGGGATTGGATCGCAATTCTTCCATGATGGATGGAAGAGCAACGACATCATTTTCGTAGTGCGCAATGACTCATCGATTCGAAGCACGGGGGATCGAGTCTCTTGCTCGATCCTAGCTAACCACGTTCCTAATTGTTCTCGAATCGACCGAGTGGTCGACAGCCAGCTTTGAACAGCATCGAGAGCGTAGATAGGCTCGCTGGGTGCCACGAGTTCGATCCAACGGACCGCCATCTCATCAAGTTGGATCGAACTTAGATTGTTGCGCCATCGAGCCCAAAGGGCATCCAGTTTCAACTCGCATTGTCGAATTTTTTCAACGCATGACTCCATGCTTTCCGCGGTCGATTGAATTTGAGGATCAGCGAGAATTCGCTTGGGAAAACTAGAGTGGTTTGGACACTCGGTGCGCAGTCGTTGAAGTCGATCGATTGGGGTGCTGGTCAACAATACGTCGGAATACTGGCGAGCCCCGAGCAGGCTGTCCAGTTCGTGTCGATCCTGTTCGAAGGCTTTCGCGATAGGAAGAAGTTGAGCGATGCAATTGCGTACGTTTGGAATCCGAGAAGTCGACAGATCTTCGGGGAAGAACCCGAACCAAGCAATCGAGGAGGGGGTGCCCATCGCGTTCGCGGTTTTGGAGAATGCGGTCAATGCTGCCTTGCATTCCTCCAATTCCTTTTCGGAAAAGTCGCGAGTCAGCTCGATCGCGGAGAGAGGTGCGAGACCGTTTTGACGCAGCTGACTAGTTCTCCACAAAAGTTGATAAAGTGGCTCACGGCGAGGACCCGCAACTTGGTCCGTCCAAAGCAAATACGACTCCACCTTTTGTTTTGCTTCGGTGATTTGCAGTCGA
>JALOQZ010000047.1 GCA_025459245.1 Pirellula sp. | reverse complement strand
TTGCCTGAGCCGTATTCCGAATCGACCAAGCGATCAAAGCAACAAACTGGTCGCAACCCAGGCGTCGAGCCCGATCCAGCGCGGGTTGCTCGTTTTCATGAACTTGATTCGGATAAAGATGGTAAGCTCACACCGATCGAGTTTCGCGTGAATCGCGATCCCCAAGAAGCAACGCGTTGGTTTCAGCAACGAGACGTCAATCAAGATGGATTTGTCGATCTGCGAGAGTACGCACCGCGCAGCCCATTGAATAGACCTTAAGCTCTTCCTTTTGTCACAATTCGACGTGTCTGAGGCACATTACTTGCTCTTTCTTATCTGCGGCGATTTCGGGAATCCGGCCGACTAATGACGCGTTCGCATAAAGATCTGCATCAGTTCGGGACCTGAGTAGCCTAACAGCTTATCCGAAAACCATCGGAAAGCGCGGCTAGTGCCAGAGCGGTTAAGGATTCTCGGATAGGCTCTAATTGTTTGCTCAGCGACCAAATTGGTCTGTGACGAACCAGCCTGATTCATGGTGCTTCATTCCGCATATACGGGATGTTTGATCGGAAAAGAGGAAGAGCGAGTGCGAAGACTTTGTGCGAAATTCCGTTTGCTATGCCCGTTTGCATCCTTCCTACTGCTATTCAGTATTGCGACGCCATCGGATTGGTGGAGCGTTCGATCGCAAGCGCAGGAGCAGACGGCAACGGACCAATCTGAACCAACTAAACTTGATGATAAAGCAGAGGAAAAGCTGGCGGCTCCAACAAAAGTGGAAGTGGAACCGATAGCAGAGGATCGGCAGATTGAGAGGCGACTGCTTCGAATTCTCAATGCGACCGAGTGGTTCACTGCGCCGTCTGTTCGCGTTGATGAGGGGGTGGTTTTCTTGACGGGAATTGCGAGGCGCGAAGAGCATAAAAGTTGGGCTTCGGAGTTGTCGCAAAAAACCCAAGATGTGGTAGCAGTCGTGAATCGAATGAGCGTACAAGCCTCGCCGTTGTGGGATCTGCGTCCAGCGTGGCGCGAGGCTGAGGAGTTGGGCCGCAACTTGATTCGCTCGGTACCCTTGATGCTTCTTGCCGTAGTCTTGGTCGTCCTCACTTGGTTGCTAGCTGGGATCACCCATCGATTAACGCGATTCACATTTAGCTCGAAGCTCAAGAGTCCTCTCCTTGCCGAAGTCGCAGCGCGAGGAGTAACACTTTTGGTTTTTGTGATAGGCTTGTATGTATCGCTGCGGATCTCGGGATTGACTCAAATCGCAGCAACACTTTTGGGTGGCACTGGATTGATCGGATTGATCATCGGTATCGCGTTTCGCGACATCGCAGAAAATTTTCTCGCCAGTGTTCTCATAAGCGTCCAACGCCCCTTTTCGCTTGGTGATCTCATTGAAGTAGATACAAACAAAGGGTTTGTTCAGAGTGTCACCATGCGAGGTACGTTGATGATGACTCTGGAAGGAAACCATCTTCAGATCCCGAATGCGATCGTATACAAGAGCATCATCCGAAACTTGACGTCGAATCCCAACGTTCGACTTCAAATCGATATTGGAATTGGATACGACGATTCGATCAGTCATGTTCAGCAAGTCATTTTAAATGTACTGCAAGATCACGAAGCGGTCTTAAATCATCCAGAGCCTATGGTTCTGGCGGATACCTTCGCTACTTCCTCCGTCAATCTTCGTTGCTATGCGTGGATCGATACTTCGAAGCACAGCGCACTTCGCGTTCGCTCCTCTCTATTGAGGTTGATCAAGCAGGCGATCCAAGACGAAGGCGTTTCGATTCCGGATGGAGCTCGCGAGGTAATTTTCCCCCGGGAGATCCCAATCAAGATCGTACATGAGCAACCGACTGTCTTTCATGACAACAACAGAACCGACACACTCTACGATGGTTCGATCTCCAATCTAGTAAAACCTCATGTTGCACCAAGCATCCATAGCGAGGAGGAGCTTCGAGAGTCAGTGACAGAGGCGGAAGGGGGGCTGATGAGCGAGGCTGACGAAATTAAGGAGCAGGCCCGTAATGCTAGAAAGCCTGAAGGAGGAGAAAACCTTCTGATGCCCGATGGTGAATTTAAAAAAGTCGACGCAGCCGTTAACGTCGACAGACAGTGACTCGATGGCCCCGTCGGCCTGCTATTTGTGCAATGAGAGTATTCGGAAAATGAATCCGTTGCATGCACCCTCGGCATTGGACTCCGAGAGGGAACAGGCCTATCGTGCATTGTCTGATAACGACTTAGAGCCTATCCGAAAAACATTAGCCGCTCTGGCGCTAGCCGCGGTTTCCGATGGTCTTCGGATAGGCTCTTAGTGAATGATTTTCTTTTCCGATCCGTCTCCAGAAAAAGAGGATTTCCATGCGATCCAACTCAGCAAAACAGCGATTCCAAGCCAGGAAGACGCTCTTCGTCAGTCGACTGCGACAACGCCGATTGAGTGTCATTCGGCCGTTGCTATGGGGAGCATTGACCATCGGCTCCCTCGGTATCGGATCGAATTCTGTGTTCGGTCAATCGAACGATAGTGCAGCTCCTGTGGCATCAAGTACGAACGGAGGTTCCGCAGGACACAGTGCAGCCGGGGGAAAGTGTCCAGTGACGGGCGCGTTCCAATCCTTTGCCGCGCTCGCGAAATCGGTGCAGCAAGGTGATTCGAGCGTCAATGTCACAAGCGGCGCAATGAGCAATAGCGACTGGTGGCCCGAACAATTGAACTTGAAGATCCTTCATCAAAATTCTCCTATGGGGAATCCGATGGGGGCAGATTTCAATTATGCAGAAGAGTTCAAAAAACTTGATTTGGATGCGGTGAAGAAAGATATCGCTGCGTTGATGACGCAATCGCAAGATTGGTGGCCTGCGGACTATGGCCACTACGGGCCCTTGTTTATTCGCATGGCGTGGCACAGTGCTGGGACTTATCGCGTGCAGGATGGCCGAGGTGGTGCCGGATATGGGACACAGCGATTTGCGCCGTTGAATAGTTGGCCTGATAACGCGAACTTGGACAAAGCGAGGCGGCTTCTTTGGCCCATCAAACAGAAGTATGGCAAACGGCTTTCCTGGGCGGATCTGATGGTACTGACGGGCAATGTCGCGCTCGAGTCGATGGGATTCAAAACATTCGGCTTTGCCGGTGGCCGTGCCGATGTTTGGGAGCCACAAGAGGATATTTACTGGGGGCCAGAAAGTGAATGGTTGGGCGATAAACGCTACCAAGGAGATCGCGAGCTAGATAACCCACTCGCTGCCGTGCAAATGGGCTTGATCTACGTCAATCCTGAAGGGCCGAATGGAAAACCTGACCCATTGGCGGCCGCTCGAGATATCCGAGAAACCTTTGCGCGTATGGCGATGAACGACGAGGAAACGGTCGCCTTGATCGCCGGTGGTCATACGTTTGGCAAAGCGCACGGTGCAGCTTCGCCTGAGGGTAACGTCGGCCCCGAACCAGAAGGAGCCACCATCGAAGAGCAAGGACTAGGTTGGAAGAACAAACTCGGAAAAGGCAATGGCGCTAGTACGATCACCAGCGGTCTCGAGGGGGCTTGGACATCCACCCCCACCGAATGGTCGAACGGATATTTTGAAAACCTGTTTGGATACGAATGGGAGTTAACCAAGAGCCCTGCTGGCGCATGGCAATGGAAACCCAAGGGTGATGAAGGCAAGGGAACTGTGCCCGATGCGCATGATCCGAACAAGTCGCATGCACCGATGATGTTCACGACCGACCTGGCACTTCGTATGGATCCGATCTATGCAAAAATCTCCAAGCGATTTCATGACAATCCCAAAGAGTTTGAGCTTGCTTTCGCTAAGGCTTGGTACAAGCTGACCCACAGAGACATGGGACCGGTCGCTCGATGCCTTGGACCTCTCGTTCCGGAAGCACAGATTTGGCAAGATCCGATTCCTTCTGTCGATCACGAACTGATCGGTGAGCAAGATATCGCTTTGCTGAAGTCAAAGATTCTTCAGTCCGGAGTGCCCGTCTCGCAGCTCGCTTCCGCCGCTTGGGCCTCTGCTTCGACCTACCGCGGTACTGATAAACGGGGTGGAGCAAACGGAGCTCGTATCCGTCTGGCTCCCCAAAAAGACTGGGTGGTGAACGAGCCAGCCGAGCTGAAAAACACCTTGTTCGTTTTGGAAAGGATCCAGAAGGAATTCAATGCTTCGCAGCGAGGCGGCAAGAAAGTCTCGATGGCTGACATGATTGTCCTCGGCGGATGCGCTGGGATCGAAGAAGCCGCGAAGCGCGCTGGCTTGAAAGTCCAAGTGCCCTTTGAACCAGGGCGCGCGGATGCTTCTCAAGAAATGACCGACACCGCTTCCTTCGAACCTCTCGAACCTACGGTAGATGGTTTCCGCAATTACAAACACCCCAAACACAAACGGCCCTCGGAACATTATTTGGTGGACCGCGCTCACATGCTGACTCTCTCCGCTCCTGAGATGGCTGTGCTGGTCGGGGGCTTGCGCGTTCTCGGGACCAACACCGGAAATTCCAAGCTCGGTGTCTTTACAGACAAACCGGAAACTCTCACGAACGACTTCTTTGTCAATCTGCTCGACCAGGGAACCGATTGGCAAAAAGCGGGTGATTCCGAGGAGGTCTTTGAAGGAAAAGATCGCAAGTCAGGTAAAGTGAAATGGATCGGGACGCGCGTCGATCTCATCTTTGGCTCCAACTCGCAATTACGAGCGATCTCGGAAGTCTATGCGAGTGAAGATGGCAAAGAAAAATTCGTGAAGGACTTTGTCGCAGCTTGGAACAAAGTCATGAGCCTGGATCGTTTTGATCTCGATCCTACGCTGCGAAAAGACGCTAAGAAAGTAGCGACGAAGTAATCAGTTCGAGAATTCGATCACGCCCTCGTCGATCATCTTTTTCGCGTGATCGGCGAGAGACTGGAATTCGGCAATTTCGGTCGGCTGGTAAGCTTTCGTATCGAGGCCTCGCAAGTAACTCAATGCTTTGCGGGGCCTCTGCTCTTTGAGCCAGATTCGCAGTAACAGCTTTTGCATGGCGAAACGATGCGATTCAAAAGACTCGATATGGAGAGTCATCAGCGGTATCGCGATGTCATACCTCCGTTGTTTGAGCAATCCATGGATGGTGAGGTAAAGATCTTCTTGCGACCAAGTCACTCCGGGATTGGCTAGCGCGATCTTTTCTTGCAGTTTAGCAGCAAGCTCGAATTCTCCCGCATCGATTGCGCTTTTCACTTGTGCCCGCAACTGAGATGCTCGCTGTGTCGGAGATAGCGTGACAGGCGTTTTGCCTGGCGCCCCTGGTCTGTTGCGTAGATCTTGTCTCGCCATCGCCGCTCGTTCTCTTGCCATCTCCATGGCTTGCTGATTTTTAGCGATCTTCGAATTCTTTCCGGTTGTTCCCGAGAGATACGAAAAGACATCCCAACCTTCGCAATCCACACGGCCACTCTTGACCATCCACAACGCCAGAGGCATTGCAATCACAAAGCCGAGAATGTGTAAAAGCTCGGAGCTCATTTGGAAACCGCCTAGGCTGAAAACAAAAGCCTCTTTCGCAAAGAAGAAGGCACCGAATGCGAGAACCGATATCTCAAAGGTGCCCCCTCGGCCGCCAAACAACCATAACACTTCAAACTCATTCGCAGGCGCCCAGGCAACGCAAAAAGCTAACAGGCCGAAGATTGCAGCCGAAGCTCCGAGAGCATAACCCTCCCATGGCAGGACATAAGAACCGATCTGCAGAATCAATCCGTAGATGGTCCCCACCGCAAGATAGATTGTTAGAAATCGAAGAAGCCCGACTTTGCCCTCGACGATAAGTCCAAATGACCAGAGAAAAACCATGTTGCTGATGAGATGGACCCAGTCAGCGTGCATGAAGTTGTTCGTCAACCATTGCCAAGGCTTGAACGCTCCAAATTCGAGCGACAAACGCTCAACCCACGTGCTCGTCTCCTCTAAGACCTCGAGAGATTCAAGCGGCACTTCCACCGGGGTTATGCAAAACATAACGAAGCAAAGAACATTGACCGCAATCAATCCACCGGTGCCAAATGGAGGATGATAAATAGGAGCGTCTGTCGAAAGGGGGATCATGTTCGGGCAAAAGAAAAGGTGTGCAAATGGCATCGACCAAGCCATCTGACAGTGGACCAGAGGCTTGGTTCCTATCGCTTTACCGACCCCGATTCTAATCCAACCGATTGCGGCAATGTCGTTGTCATTTAGCAAAATTGGTGAAAGTGGCCACCAGTCTTGCCTTTATCTAGAAAGGCTATGCTGCTACAGCGCAGAATATCGGACAAGCCCAAGGTTTTCCCATTCGGCGGTCTCTTCGTTCCAACGCACTGCGAACAAGCTTGGTACTTGATCTTGAAAGACCTCGATCAACCAAGCTCCCGATTGATGCTTAGGGACCATTAAAAAGTCAGCGACGGGCCCATAGTGCTGGATCTTTGACTCTGCCGCATTTTGATAGGGGCGACTAAAGATCACGACCCCCAAGTATCCGCCCCGCTGTGTGGCCAATTCCTCGCCAATCTGCTCTTCGATAGTTCGTTTCATTCCCTGCGTTGCGATAGGTTCGAGTGATGGCGGGGCGAGTCAAGATTAGATCCACTACGCTCTTATAACACGCATCTCGCTTCTGAACTTTGTGGATTCCCGAAACACCTTCAAAAAGGGGCAACAAAATGTTGCGAGCGTTACCCATCTAGAGCCAAACATGCACAGCATTCGAGGATATGATACTGACGCTCCCCACCCTGGTTGTTCATCAACCAAGCAGTCTTCGATGACGACAACACAACGGTATGCATTTCGATGAACAGCAGTGATTTGACACAAACTGCTCCGAGCAGTGAGGTATCTACGGCGAAGCAGCGTTTGCTGTCCCTCGACGCATTTCGAGGGTTGGTCATGTTGATGATGGCTTCCGGGGGATTCGGGTTGGCAAAGATAGCGACCGCCTATCCCGATTCGTATTGGCTCCAACGGCTGGGAACCCAGGCGGAGCATGCTGTTTGGCGAGGGTGCACCATTTGGGATCTCATTCAACCCGCATTCATGTTCATGGTTGGTGTTTCCCTACCTTGGTCTCTGTCGAAGCGGCGTGCTATCGGTGATTCGTTTAACAAACTTTTGCTACACGCTGTTTGGCGTTCCGTTCTTCTAGTCGCGTTAGCAATATTTCTCACATCGGCTTGGAGTAAGCAGACAGAATGGGTTTTTACTAATGTCTTGGCACAGATCGGACTTGGATACGTTTTCGTCTTTCTCATGGCATCTGCAACCAATCGAATCGTTTGGCTTACAACGGCTGCAATCTTGCTGCTTTATTGGTTGGCCTTCGCGATGTTTCCCCTTCCGGCCGCCGATTTTGATTGGGGACGCGTTGGTGTTCCTTCCACTTGGAACTGGATGACCGGCTTTGAATCGCACTGGGAAAAGAACGCCAATTTCGCTGCATGGTTCGACCGCTGGTTTCTGAATCTGTTTCCGCGAGAAAGCGCCTTCGAATTTAGTGGCGGCGGATATCAAACCTTGAACTTCGTTCCTTCGATTGCCACGATGGCATTCGGCTTGCTGACCGGCCGCGCCTTGCTTCCCCCCTCGAACCTATCCAATGCGGCGCTGACAATTGCGATCTTCGGTGTTGCTGGAATCATTTTTGGATTGGGACTCGACTGGGCCGGCCTGTGCCCGATAGTCAAGCGTATTTGGACGCCAAGCTTTGCTCTTTTTAGTTCTGGCGTCGTTGCGATTGTCCTATCTGCATTCGTATGGGTGATCGATTTCGCAAACCAAAAGAAATGGGCCTTTGCATTGATCGTCGCTGGCATGAACCCTTTAGCACTTTACTGCATGTGGCAGTTAAGGCATCATCGCTTGGATGTACCGGCGAAAGATTTTCTTGCGGCTCTAGCGATGACGGCGCGTCGTGAGAATGTCCCACGCATACCACTCTGCAAACAACAGGAGGACCGGGACGATCGCGAGAAAGAACTGCATGATTTGATTGGAACCCGGGATCTCGGGGAGCTTGGTTTCAATCCCCTTCGTGAGGGCGAACACCATCCCGGTATTCATCGCGCAAAGAAACGCGCTGACCAGAGCGATCCAAAGAATGTAAATGCCCAGCTTCCAAGCCGCTTTCCGATCTTGAAGGGAGCTTGTCGTGTCTTCGCCTACCATTTCGTTCCTTTCAACTCTCGAATTGCTATCTTAACAATTCCTTGCCGCTCGGGACAGCAAACTGGACTCTCTCGCCGAGCTTCTGACTCTCTCTGGATTGAGCCAAAAGGTTCATTCTCCACGAAAATTCTAAATGGGGGAGGATTCGACTGTCTCGATCGATACAGATTGCCAAACTTTCCAATCTTCGGCTCACCCAACCAGCCTTGCCATGCCGATGGACTTGAGAAGATGTGCTCACGGCGGAACGAAATAGCAAGCATTCTTGCCGAGGAGACATTTGGCTTGCCCCAATCCTGAGCGATTGATACAAGACCCGAACGGCTGCGAAGGAACTGCATTCCTTCGATTCGTTTTACCCGAAGGCAGGGACTCCCGTGTTCAAGCGATTACGTCAAAACGTAGCCATGTTTCAAGCTCCGATGATCTCCTGCGTTTTGCTCGGGAGCTTGATCTGTTACGGTTACTACGCGGTGCTGAAATTCAATCCCGAACGCTTAGCACTTTTGAATCGCTACTCGACATGCCACGAGGTTGCGTATGTGACCGTCGAGTTGTTTTTCATCGCGGCCTGTATTCTCGTCTACAAACTGCTCGAGGTCTTCAAGCAACAAAAGCTGCAGCGATCGAATGCCGCGGCCGTCGATGAAATCAAACTTGCTAGGTCGGACGAAGAGCTAGACGGTGATCTGCAGCAACTGCTCTGGCTAGAGGCTGCTTGGAAATCACAAACACGTGCCCTCTATACCAGTTGGTTCGGCCAGCGTATTCGTGACTTCTTGCAGAATCAAATGCTGCGCAAGTCCCTTGAGCAATGCGACGAAACGCAGAAGAAGCTTGCGGAGCGCGATGCGGATCTGCAACATGACAGCTACGCTCTATTGCGTATCTTCGCTTGGGCAATGCCGATGCTCGGCTTTCTAGGAACCGTGCTTGGCCTTTCGACCACTCTCGGCCAAATGGATGCCGCAGCGTTGGCGAGTGGCTCTCAAAAGGCGATGAATGACATTACTCAAGGACTGTATGTTGCATTCGATACGACAGCCGTCGGCCTTGTCCTCACGATGGTCGTCATCTTCGCGCAGTTCATGACTGGAAAGCTGGAACTGAAAGTTCTCCAGCAGATCGATTCGCTCTCAGAAGATCTCCTCGGTACGACCCTGGTTTCGCGAACCAACAGCCATGACTTCACGAAAGTCGAATCGGCCGTTGAAGCCGTGACAGCGTCGGTGCTAAAGTCAGTGGAGAAGCTCGTTAAAAAGCAATCCGCACTTTGGCAGGAGGCCTTAGAAAAAGCCGAGGAAAGATGGAAGCTTGCTACCAACGGGACCAGCGAAGCGGTTCAGCAATCGCTGTTGCCCGCGATATCGCAAGCCATGTCGAGTTTGGTTTCCCCGCTCCATGAGCATCAAGAGAGAATTGCCAAACTTCACGCCGAGGGTGCGACGCTCGTAGATCATCGAGTCCAGCAATGGCAAGTGACGATTTCCGATCAAGCTCGCGCCATGGTCGAACAGCAAGCCGAGATGCGAAAGCAAACCGATCTTCTCCTGGAGTTGATTGAGAAGGCTGAGCTCGTCAAGTCGATGGAAACGCCTCTTCAATCCACCTTGCAGCGTTTAACCGATGTAGATCGATTTCACGATGCGGCAGTGTGCCTCACTGAAGCCGTCGCTGTGCTAGGAACCCAAATGGAACGCTACGGATATCTCGGCCGTCAGCCCGTTCGCCGCCGCACGAACAACTCGGAGGAGCAGTCTGTCGCAAATCAGCCCGCGATGAAACAGGCAAATGCAAGTAGCGACGATTCTCCGATTTCGATTCCATTCCCGAGGAAAGCAGGATGAGCGGTCGAAAACGCCGCGACGACCAGCTAGCTCCGGCCTTGTTTCCATTCATGGCCGTTCTCCTCTGCTTGATCGGCGCCCTTGTACTCATCCTCTCAATCACCGTGACCAACTCGCATGCCTCAGCTCGCAAGGATGCGGAGATGGTGTTCGCGGAGATGGAGGGTAAAGAGAATCTCGCCGAATCGATCTCCGAAGGCCTTTTGAACACGCGCGAAGCCTCCAAGCAGGAACTCGAAAAGCGACGCGAAGCTTTGCAGCATGTCGAAGACCATTTGCGCCGCCTGCAGGAGGAGCTCACCAGCCTACACGACAAACTGAAGCGGCTGGAATCGGAAGACTTCTCCGATCAAAAAGAACAGAACGCCGTTCAGGAACAAGCGGATGCACTGCGAAGGCAGATCGACGCAAAGAAGGCGGAATTAGCTGCACAAGTGGACGCATTGAAAAAGAAGAAGCCCGCATTCGCAATCATTCCTTACTCCGGCAGAAACGGCACTTCACGCCGGCCAATCTACCTCGAATGCCGCGCCGATGGGATCTATATCCAGCCCGAAGGAGTTTTGATCGAACCCAAGGATATGTTTCCGCCAGGACCGAGTAACCCGTTAGCCTCCGCGCTGCGAATGCTCCGCAATCGATACGAAGAGTCGGATCGCGCCCAAGGACTAGCGCAGCAAGCTCCCTACCCGCTGCTCATGGTTCGGCCTGACGGCGTCGAAACGTATGCGATAGCCCGAAAAGCAATCGAGAGCTGGGATGATCAATTCGGTTACGAATTGATTGATGCGGAGATGGAGCTTGCGTTCCCCCCGAGCGTCCCAGGGACTAAAGAGTTGCTTCAACAAGTGGTTGATTCGTCCAAACAAAGGCAGAGAGCATTGCTCGCTGCCAACCCCAAGTTGGCTCGCGAATACGCACTAGCCTTAGACAATTGGGATGAAATGGATGGAACGCAGTCGTCGGGCTCAAATCCCTCTCGAGGTAACGCGGGAGGCTCCAACAGCTCTTTCAATATGCAGCCTATCGAAGATGCTCAAAACTGGAGCATGGTGAAGCCGATTCCTGCCGGCACTTCTCCGTCGATGGGTGCGAGTGGTAATCACACTTCCTCAGCGCAGAATCGATCGCAACCGATTCCCAATCAAGCTGTGGGTACCGTGAGTGAAGGATCTCTTGCAGTCATGCAAGGAGGTGCGCCTAGCTCTTCGTTCGAACAATCGGTAGCAACCAGCGGTTCTGCATCTCAATTCTCACTCGATGCAGGATCTCAGCAACTCAACAACAACGGAGCGCTGGAAGGCCAACACAACTCCACTGGGGGCCTCGATGGGGGCGATGCTCAAAACTCGCAAAACGCTGGAGCTGGTACATCGTTTACAAATCAAGCTGCGAACAATCAGCCATCGCCATCAAACCCGTCTTCGATGGGAGGTGGTGGTGCTCCGACCGCAGGAAGCATGTCGAATCCAGCCACACAAAATCCCGAACAAGGGGAAATGCAGCCAGCGATTCCATCCGCAAACATTCAGCTTGGTGAGAAGAGCAATAAGTATGTCAAACCTGAGGGGGACTTAAAGCCGATCTCCGTCGGCGCTGGAAAAAATTGGGCGCAAGCAAAAGCTGAGGGCAAAGCAACTCCCGTCTCGAGAACCATTCAGATCGTTGCAATCAACAGCAAGTGGTTGATCCGCTCCGAACAAGATCCAAAGCAATTCGATCGGGTCATCCTTCTCGACAATGGCCCGAAACAAGTTTCCGATGAACTCGCAGACGCCATCCGAGGCCGTGTGGATTCTTGGGGATTATCGCTTCCAGGGGGGTACTGGGTGCCTCTCGTAGTTGTAGAGTCGGCGAGCGATGCGCAAACGAGCGTAGCGCGACTCGAAAGACTGCTCGAAGGAAGTGGCGTCGATTTGCGTGTTGTTCCTCTTACCATTCCGAAATAACGGGCAGCGAGAGGTCGCGTATGGGGCGTAAGCGAAACGAAGAGCAACCGATCGGCGACGATTGTTTCATGGATACGATCGCCAATTTGATCGGCATCCTCATCATCCTCGTGATGATTGTCGGCGCCAGAAGCTATACATCCGCCAAGCAAGCTGTCGCGAAGGAAATCGACCAACGGCGCGAAGCACTTCAACAACCTCGCGAACAATCTCGACGGATCGAAGAGGATATTCACGATCAGATTGAACAGATGAAGCGGTATGAGAATGAGCTTGCTCGCCGCTCTTTAGAACGCATGCATCTGATCGATATGGTTACCATCGCTAGGCAGAGGCTAGAGAAGGAAATTGAAGAGCTGGAATCGGAAAGCCATGCAGACGTGGAGTCGAGTTTGGAGCTTAGCGAGCTACAAAAGCAGCTGGCGGATCTACTTAATCAAGAAGGTGAACTGACGCAGCAACAATCACCTGCCGCCATCCTGCAGCACTTGCCCACCCCCATGGCAAAAACGGTCTTCGGTCATGAAATTCATATTATGCTAACCAAGGGACTTGTTACCGTCGTGCCTTGGAACGAATTGGTCGAGACTCTCAAAAGAGAAGCTCGAGGCGCTGTGCAACGCAATACGCAAAAAAGCCATATCACCAACACGCTTGGCCCGATTGCTGGATTCTCGATGAAGTACTCTCTGAAGAGTCAGTCGGGGATGATGAGTGACGGTTCGACGATGCGGATGGGACGCTTGGTAGAACTGGACAAGTTTGTGCTCGTTCCCACCGACGATATTCTCCAAGAATCGCTGGAGCAAGCACTCTCCGCGACGGGGAGGTTGCGAGCGGAATTAGCTTCGCATAGCGACAAAAATGTCACCGTAACCGTATGGGTCTACCCAGATAGCTTTCAAGTCTTTCGGGAGCTGAAGGAACGATTGTTTCCCGAAGGATATCTTTGCGCCGCGCGCCCGCTTCCATTTGGCGTCCCCATCGGTGCGTCGCCTAACGGCGCTTCAAGTACGGCTCAGTAATGTTGCTCCCATTATTTCTAATGCTCCGTATAGACGCTCCGGAGCCGAGGCTGGAATCGTTCGAAGGGCTAATCAAGTTGTACCGATCTTAGTCGGAGTGCGTTGGTCACGACAAAGAAGCTGGATAAGCTCATCGCACCTCCGGCAACGATCGGCGACAAGCTCCATCCGGTCCATGGTTGAAGCAGACCGGTGGCTACAGGGATAAGAACCACGTTGTAGCCGAACGCCCATGCCAGATTTTGGCGGATGTTCGACATTACTTTCTGTGACAAGGTGATAGCCCTTGGAACGAGAAGTGTGTCCCCGGACATCGCGATCACATCGGCGGATTCGATCGCGAGATCTGTCCCGGTCCCCATCGCGATTCCCACATCAGCAACCGTCAACGCAGGTGCATCGTTTAAACCGTCTCCGACGAACGCAATATGGCTTCCATCCTGCTTCAAAGACTGAATTAACTCCGCTTTGTTGTTGGGGCGAACTTCCGCATAAACCCTAGAAGGATCGATGTTGCATCGCTCGGCAATTGTTGCGGCAGTCTTTCGGTTATCGCCCGAGATCAACGCAACTTGGTAACCGCGTTGCCTGAGATTCGTAATGGCTGTCGGAGTGGTCGGCTTGATCGGATCGGAGATAACCAAAAGAGCCGCGATGGAATCGTTGATTGCAGCGAAGAAATAGCCTTCCCCATCCTCGATTGCTTGAGCCGCTTGATTCTCGAGAGGCTCTGTGTCGATATCATTCTCTTTCATCAATCGCTCAGAACCAATTCGTATTCGATCTCCATTGGAAAGCGTTGCATCGACCCCCGCTCCGGGGATTGCGTTAAAAGTCACAACTCGATGCTCCGGCTGTAATCCCATCGCATTAAAAGCGTCGACAATTGCGTGGGCCAGTGGATGTTCCGAACGCTGCTCGACGATCGCGAGATTTGGGAGGATGGACTCCTTTGTATAGGGTGCAACGGTATGCAATTGCGATAGCTGAGGCTTGCCCAGGGTGAGCGTTCCCGTCTTGTCAAAAGCCACAAACTTGACTCGGCTTAGCGATTCGATCGCTTCTGTTGACCGGAAAAGGATCCCGTGTTGCGCTCCTTTCCCGGTGCCCACCATAACGCTCGTTGGCACAGCCAATCCCATCGCACAAGGACAAGCTATGATCAGAACCGCAACCGCGTGAACGAGTGCTTGATCGATCGAACCTCCTGGCATGACAAATATCCAGGCCAAGGCTGTAAGAACTGCGATGAGCAAGACCACAGGAACAAAATAGGCGACAACGCGATCTGCAATTCCCTGAATTCGAGGTTTGGATGATTGGGCCGATTCAACGAAGGCGACAATTTTTGCGAGGGTAGTGTCTGCTCCGATTGCGGTCGCTCGGAATCGAATACTCCCATTCCCGTTGATCGTTCCGGCGACGACGCGGTCCCCTTTCTCCTTGGAAACAGGAACGCTCTCACCGGTTACCATACTTTCATCGATGTAGGTACTGCCGCTTTCGACGAGACCATCGACCGCGATCGCAGTACCCGGATGAACTTCAAGCAGATCGCCGAGTTGAACTTCTTCGGCAGGAATAGTCACAGGGGTTCCATCTCGAAGAACGGTCGCCATTTTAGGTACCAACTTGAGCAAAACCTTCATCGCATCGGACGCTTGGTGCCTTGATTTCGTCTCGAGATATTTCCCCAGCAAAACCAAGGTGATGACCACTGCGGACGCTTCGAAGTAAACATGCCTAGACTGCACAGGAAACCATGATGGGGCAATCGTAACTAGAGTACTAAACAGAAATGCAGCCATCGTTCCCAGGAGAATCAACGCATTCATATCGGGCGAAGTTGAAAAGAGACTCTTCGCGCCTGCGATAAGAAAACGTCGGCCAAACCAGAATTGAACAGGTACGGTGAGTGCGAGCATTACCCAGTTCCATTGCTCCATCGTCAGCCACTGCATCATCCAATCCATCACTCGATCGGACAACATCGGTGCCATGGCGAGTGCTACCGTGGGAATCGCAAACAACGATGCTCCGAGAGTTGTCCACCACAGTCCGTTCTCCTGGGAATCTTTGTCCAGAGACGCTTTCGACGCTTGCAAGTCGATCGGTTCATAACCTAATTTGGTGATCGCAGCTCGAATGGATTCGATATCGCTTCTAGCGGGCGGTTCATCAAATTGGACCAAGGCGCGTTCCGTCGCCAAGTTCACCGTCGCTTGATGAACCGAAGGTATTTTCTTCAGTCCGTTTTCGACGCGGCGAACACAGGCGGCACAAGTCATTCCGCGGATGCCTATTTCAACTGTGGACGGTTGGCGATTCATTGCAATGAGACTCCCATTCCATTGACGAGAAGCGGGATGTTACTCCCCATGGGCCAATTCAGCGGAGTATCCTGCATCTTCAATCGCCACCACAATCGCTTCGTCGGAGAACTGTCCAGTCACGGTAGCCTTTCCGGACTCTAGTTCAACGCGCGTGTCCTGAACTCCTGGGGTCGTCTGAATAGCGGTTTCAACAGCCTTTTTGCAATGACCGCATGTCATTCCGGTCACCTGAAAGATTTTCGTAATCCGGTTTTCGCTCATAGTCTGCCCCTTTATTGGATTTCGTTGAATTGTTCGGTATCATAGACTCTGTCGGGATTGCGAAGTCCAACCCCTTAACGGGATGAGCTCTTCCGCGATACTTGGAATCCTAGTGAATGATCGGCGGTTGTCGACCAAACCCTAGTCCGAATGCACTGTTTTGACTTCTGAAGGCTTTTTTGATGGCATCATCCCCTCTCCCAATCCTTTTGCTGATCGCAGTTGCGTTTAGCCAAGTGTTTGGCGGGGTTTCTTGCTGTTGTCTATCTCGTTCGCTTTTCCTCGATTGGGGATCAAGCTCATCGAATTCCGACATGGATTCGAAGCATTGCGACCCCCTAAAGCCATCCAAGCGTTCGGGACCTGGAAAAACATCTTCGAAATGCCCACGATGTTCCGCGGCAAAGACTGCGACTCCTGCCCCATCGAAAGACAGCAAACCCATCTCTGGTATTGTTTGCAAGTCGAATGGGTCAGAACAATGCCAATGCACGAGATACGTCGCAGCAGCCGAGCTAGCAACCTGGACTAAATCGGTTCCTCAAACTTTTCTTGATTGGTCCTTGCTCACCGAGGTTGCGACACAAACTCTCCCATCCACGACTCGCGCACTGATTTGCGAGACAGTACCTCTGCACCCGAGCGGAGTTTCATGGCAGGCGTACGCCTGTATCTGGACTACCTAGCTCCTTCTGCACCTAACTTTCTTTCCGCGGATGCTCCCAACATTATGCGTAATGTTGCGGTCGTAGTTGCCCCTTCTCTCTAGGTCGATCAATCGATCGCCCTGGATGATTGGGTTCGGTGCATCCGCTTGTCATTGCATTCAGCCATTGCGTTCGAGCACTGTCGCTGTTCACCCTTGCTTTAGAGTGAGCGGCAAGCTCGCCGCTGCCTTTTGTGTTTACGAATCCAACAACAATAGTTCGCTATTCATATCGAAAGATCGAAAGATGAAGAACAAAAGCCGATTCTATTGGACACTTGTCCCCGCCGTTTCCCTTTCTCTCCTCGCGATTGCAGGGTGCGGACCGACGACCAAATCAGACAAGACAGACTCAGCAGAAGCCTCGATCAATTCCAAGCAAAAAGAACAATCCTCCTCAGGTTCTTTGCTGGCCCACTCCGACGAATCTGAGCACGGCCACAAGCCTGGAGCCCACGGCGGGATCATGGTCTCTCTTGGCCGAGACAGCTACCACGTCGAGGCGGTTATCGACTCTTCGGGCTCGGTGCGCTTGTACACCCTAGGGCAAGACGAAAGCCGAGTTTTCGAGGTGGAAAACCAAACGCTTAAAGGATTTGTCAAAGCTTTCGGAGACACCGATTCAAAACCAATCGCGTTTGAGCCAAGCCCTCAAGAGGGAGATACATCGGGAAAGACATCCCTTTTCGTAGCCCAACTACCTTCGGAGCTTGTCGGCAAAAAACTCGATGTCACGATCCCGAATATCCGTATCGAGGGAGAGCGATTTCGCCTGGGGTTTGTCTCCGGCGACGATGACCACGGCCCCGGCACAGAAATGCCAGAGAAGCTAGCCGATAGCGAAGAAAAGGAACTCTATCTTGTACCGGGGGGGCAATACACAGCCGCCGATATCGAAGCGAACGGAGGCATGACCGCATCCCAAAAATTTAAAGGGATCAAGTCGGCTCATGATATGAATCCCAAACAAGGCGACCGAATTTGCCCGATTACCGAAACCAAGGCGAATCCAAAGTTCTCATGGATCATCGGGGGAAAGTCATACCAATTTTGTTGCCCTCCATGTGTGGATGAGTTCCTGAAATCGGCCAAAGCATCGCAAGATCCGCTGCCCGATCCCGCTACATTCGTCAAGCAGTAGACCGAAGATCACATACGGATCCTAGTGATGAACACTCGAATGTACACTCGATCGTTTCTGTTCGCTCTCCTCGCGATACCTCTGGCGATTCCATGGGCAAGGGGGCATGAGGGGCATCAACCTCTTCCGTCGAAGGGAGTTCAAGTCAACACGGAGACGGGACAAGTTACCTTGTCCGGTCAAGCCAGGGACACTCTCGGAGTTCGATCGGAAGAGATCACTGCAGGGGAGGTCTCTTCCACCCTCCAGGTCTACGCTGAAACCATCGCACCTTGGCAATCGAGGGCTTTGGGTTCAGCGCAACTGCCGGGACGAATATCGAAACTGCTTGTCCGTCCTGGCGACTTCGTTCAGGCGAATCAAGTGGTGGCGGAACTGAGCAGCCGAGAATTGGAAATAGTCAAACTCGAGTTTCAACAAGCTCAGAGAGAGGTGGCGCTCAATCGACGACTGCTCGAGATCACCAAGCCGACTGCGAACTCGGGCGCGGTTCCGATGCAACGACTCATCGATTTAGAGAATGCTTTCCAACAGAGCTTGAATCGGCTGGAGATTGCTCGCGTTCGCGCGTCAACTCTTGGTATGGATTGGACTGAGAGCACTGCTGTAGACGATTTAGAAGCAGTTCACCAGATTCGTTCCCCGATCGACGGCCAGATCGTCCATTCCGATCTCTCCGAAGGGAAGTATGTCGAAGCGTTTGAGCATCTCTTCGAGATCGTCAACTCGAAGACGATCTGGGTTCGTCTTCAACTCTTAGAAAAGGATGTCTTTCAAGTAGCAATCGGCCAATCCGTCAAACTCAAGCTTCTCGATTCATCGCTTGAACTGGATGGAAGAATCGAAAGCATCGATGCCAGCATGGATCCGAAGAGTCAAGTCACTTGGGCTTGGATGACCGTCTCTCATTCGGAAGTCGTTCCAGGAATGGTGGGACAAGCGACGATTCGTACCTCGACCCGGAGCGACACGTTGACCGTTCCGCAACGAGCTGTATTCAGCGACGGACTGCAATCCTACGTATTCGTCGAGGAGGCTTCCACAAAAGCTTCTGCCGAATATAGGAAACGTGTTGTCAAACTGGGAAAGAGGAGGCTTAACTCAAACAATGCGATGCATCCGCATGTCGAGATCGTGCAGGGAGACATTTATCCAGGAGACCGAGTGGTTGTCGTTGGGGGGCATGAATTGTCCAGTCTCTTCTTTCTGGGAGTGCTAAAACTTTCGGAAAGCGATCGAGAACGTTTGGGAATAGCGACAATCAAGGTCGACTCAAAGGCGATTGCGCGAACCGTCGCTCTGCCTGCAGTCGTATCGCTACCTCCCGAGAGTCGAAATGTTATTTCCTCTCAGCTCGATGGCACGATTCGATCTCACACCCTCAGCCCTGGTCGAGATGTCCGCTCAGGGGAATTGTTGCTCGAGATTGCTTCGCCAGAGTTTTATCAACTGCAACTCGATTTGCTCATGGCGACGATGGAGTCAGCGCGGTTGAAGAGCCGTGCAGAGCGGCTTAACGAAGTGAAAGGGGACGCCGTTTCGATGCGTGTCGCCATCGAGTCACTTGCTCAAGCAGAGCAGTGGGAGATTCGCTCGCAAAGCCTACAACGACAGCTCGAAACACTTGGACTTTCGAAACGGGAAATCGAGTCCATTGCACGAGAGGCAAAGATTCTCGACTATCTCCCAATTCGAGCATCAATTGATGGAAAGATCGCATCTTCGGTAAGCACTCTTGGCGAGACGGTCATTGCAAATCAGCCGTTGGTCGAAGTGCAGAATGTTGACGCGATTTGGATCGAAGCCTTTGTTCCCAATACCTCTTCGGGGGCTATCAAAGTAGCTAACCGTGGAATTGCTACGCTCCTTGCTCAGCCCGAAGATCAGATCCCTGTGATCGTGACTCGCACAGGTCCAATTATCGATGAAACGACGCGTACACAACGAGTCTGGCTTGCACCGAACGCTCGCAATTCTCCAATGCCGCTTCGAGCTGGGATGCTACTTTCAGTGGCAATGGAAGTGGAGAATGGCGACGCAGTACTTGCCGTTCCCAACTCTGCTTTGATTCGCGACGGATTGCATGTTTTTGTCTTCGTGCAAAATGACAAAGGTTACATCGAACGACGGCGAGTCACGACGGGCAGATCCGATGGTTCATGGAGCGAAATAGTAAGCGGCATTTCCGATGGGGAGACTGTCGTTAGCGCCGGCGGGCGCGATCTGCAAACCGCTTATGCATCTTTGAGGTAAAGCAACGTGTTAGATGGAATCATTCGGTTCTCACTTCAGAATCGCCCTATTGTCGCAATCATGTCTCTCCTCGTCGCTATCGTCGGCGGGATTCTTCTTCGCGGGATGCCGGTCGATGTTTTCCCCGACTTGAATCGCCCGACCGTGACGATCATGACCGAAGCGCCCGGTCTCGCCCCTGAGGAGGTCGAAGCTCTGGTGACAAGGCCGATCGAGTTGCTCCTGAATGGGGCCACCGGAGTGAAAAGAGTGCGCTCTTCATCGGCGATTGGGCTGTCGATCATCTGGGTAGAATTCGACTGGGGGACCGATATCTTTATCGATCGGCAAATCGTAAACGAGAAACTTCAACTCGCGCAGTCCAGACTTCCCGTTGGCACAAACCCGACTCTAGCACCGATCTCCTCCATTATGGGTGAGATCATGCTTATTGCGCTTCGCAGCGATTCAGCTCCGGCGACACCCGAGGAAGCCGATGCCAAAGCCATGCAATTGCGAACCCTCGGAGAATTCACGGTTCGAAACCGGTTGCTCGCCGTTGAAGGTGTCTCGCAAGTCTCTGTCATGGGAGGGATTCTCAAGCAATACCAAGTGCTTACATCCCCATCGAGATTGGCAGCTCGCAATGTATCGCTCGAACAACTGACCGACGCCACCGCGAAAGCGAACGTGCTAGCTGGAGGGGGCGTGATGGATCGAGGGGTCAAAGAATCCCTGCTTCGCATTCAAGGCCAATCTCTTACCCTCGATGAAATCGCCGCGACGCCAGTGGTATTTCGAGATCAAATCCCCATACGCATCGGCGACGTTGCCGACGTTCGCTTGGGTGGCCCTGTCAAACGCGGGGATGCTTCTGCAATCGTTAAAGTAGAACCGGATGTTTCTTTCGCGATCGAACACCCCGAGGAATACGAAGCCAGCAAATCGACCTCTCATTCCCTTGACGATAGCAACGCACCACTCCGCGGAATCGCGGCACCTTATCGCGAGCTACGAGGTGGTCCGGCGGTCATGTTAACGATCCAAAAGCAACCGGATGCAGATACCGTTCAGCTCGATAGAAGAATTCAAGGGGTACTCGAATCACTGCAGCAAGACTTGCCAGACGATGTGAAGATCGAATCAGAAATTTTTCGACAAAGCCACTTTATCGAGGCTGCGGTAGATAACGTCACCGAAGCGGTTCGCGATGGTGCAATCTGGGTTGTTGTGATTCTGTTTCTCTTGATGGGAAACTTTCGCACCAGCATTAGTTCTCTGACTTCGATGCCGTTATCCATTCTGCTAACGATCCTCGTGTTCTACTATTTCGGTATCACCATCAACACAATGACCTTGGGTGGAATCGCCGTAGCGATCGGCGATTTGGTCGATGACTCGATTGTCGATGTTGAAAATATCTATCGTCGGCTTCGAGAAAACAAAATGTTGCCTCCGGGGGATCAGAAAAGTTCGATCGATGTCGTATTTTCGGCATCGAGTGAAATTAGAAACTCCATCGTTTACGCCACTTTGATTGTGGTTCTCGTTGTCGTTCCACTTTTCATGATGTCCGGAATTGAGGGGAGGTTGTTTGCACCGCTTGGAATTGCGTACGTAGTGGCTTTGCTGTCCTCGCTCGTTGTCTCATTGACGTTCACTCCTGTGTTAGCGAGTTTTCTCTTGCCGCACGCGCCGATGCTTGCAGCCGACCGCGAACCTTTATTAATGCGTTGGCTGAAGAATACAGATGAGAAAGTACTTCGATGGACTCTGGACAGGCCGAAAGTAGTGATTGTCTTCGTAGGGCTGCTCGTACTACTCAGTTGCTTCACGCTTCCATGGATGGGGGGGGAGTTTTTACCACCCTTCAATGAAGGGACAGCAACGGTCAATTTGCGATTAGAACCAGGGACTTCGCTATCGGAGAGCCAACGAGTCGCAAGCCGAGTAGAGTCGATCCTCTTGGAAGTTCCAGAAGTTCTTTCAGTGGCGAGACGAACGGGGCGCGCTGAGTTGGATGAGCACGCCGAAGGTGTGAACAACACCGAGTTCGAAGTCCGGTTCGCCGAGTACAAAAGAGAGAAGGCAGGTTGGTTAAACGTAGTTCTCCGCGCAGTTCCAATCTTACATTTGCTCGGCTATGAGTACCGCGGGCGACCACCAGCCGATGTTGTCGCCGATGTTCGCGATCGAATCTCAAGTATCCCAGGTGCTGCGGTCAATATCGGTCAACCGATCTCGCACCGATTGGATCACATGATGTCCGGGATTCGTGCGCAGATTGCGGTCAAGGTATTTGGAAACGAGTTACGCGAACTACGCACAGCGGCGTATGACATCCAAGCTCGAATGCAGACCATCGAAGGTGTCGTCGATTTGCAAATCGAGCCGCAGATTGAGATATCGCAATTGCAGATGCGAGTCAAACGGGCAGAAGCGGCTCGATATGGGCTTGCTCCGGGCGACGTCGCCCGCGTTCTCGAAACCGCATTCAAAGGGAGTGTGGTTTCTCAAGTAATTGAAGAGGATAAATACTTTGGGCTTGTTGTTTGGTTCGATGAAAGTTCGCGCAGCGATCCTCGAACTGTTGAAGAAACATTGCTAGTAACGCCATCTGGTGCTAAGGTGGCTTTGTCCCAGGTTGCGGAGGTACTCGATACAACGGGACCGAACGTATTGAACCGTGAAAATGTTCAACGACGAGTTGCGGTTTTTTGCAATGTCCAAGGTCGCGACTTAGCCAGTGTCGTCAGGGATATTCGCATTTCGTTGGTCGCGGTCGAAGCGTCGCTCCGTCAACTGCCCGGAGGGTATTATCTCGAGTATAGTGGGCAGTTTGAAGCCCAGCGCGACGCAACGTTTCGACTCTGGGGTTTGGCCGTCTTAAGTATGATCGGAGTCTATCTGCTCCTGATGAAGGCGCTAGGTTCGCATAGCTCAGCGTTGCAAGTCATAGCGAACGTTCCCTTGGCTGCATTTGGTGCCATCGTCGCCTTGTTGATCGTGAATCGACCAGAAGCGTCTTCGCTCGCAGGACAGCCTTGGTTTCAGTGGCCTTGGATTTGGGTTCAATCCACACACCTGTCCCTTGCTCACTGGGTTGGCTTCATCACCCTCATCGGAATCGTGAGCCGCAACGGTATCATGATGATCTCCCACTATCACCATTTAATGGAAGTGGAGGGGATGCCTTTTGGAAAGGAGATGATTATACGAGGCAGTTTGGAACGGCTCGCACCTGTGATGATGACCGCTATGACGAGCTTCATCGGTCTCGTCCCTCTGTTGTTTGGGGATGGAGAGCCTGGCAAAGAGATACTCTATCCGCTTTCCATTGTTTTATTTGGCGGCATGATCGCATCCACCGCGCTCGACCAAATCGTCACACCCGCCTTGTTCTACCTTTTTGGCTCAAAGTCGAAATAGACCGAGATTACGGCTTAGTTGAGTGCTTTCCGAATCAAAAGCAAAACAATCGACAGCACCCAAGTTAGAAATGCTAAGAATATTTGTCACTTTCGTTCATGGTCTCGCTTGAATGTGAAGATTGTATGAACATCGGGTTCAGAGGATCGACGTATTGAAACGAATTCGGTAACTTCGCACACCATTGGAGAATAGTTCCTGCCCCCAAAAGGAGGGGCGGACCGAGTGCTTTCCATTTTTGTAACCGCACACCAGATTCACCCTCGTTGGATACAGTCCTCAAAGGATCCTACCTTGCTTAGAGTATCGAAGTTTCGCCGCGGATTTACCCTTGTTGAGTTATTGGTTGTCATCGCCATCATCGGCATTTTGGTCGGTCTTTTGCTCCCGGCTGTTCAAGCGGCACGCGAAGCAGCCAGACGCATGCAAT
The DNA here is from genome assembly GCA_025459245.1 of Pirellula sp. Taxonomy (GTDB): domain Bacteria; phylum Planctomycetota; class Planctomycetia; order Pirellulales; family Pirellulaceae; genus JBKCUI01. The sequence goes on along the minus strand of JALOQZ010000047.1, from coordinate 1,687 downwards.
GTTCGAACAACCTCAAACAAATCGGTTTGGCGATTCATAACTACGAAACAGCTTTCAAGATGTTACCCGCAGGTTGCAACGGGATCCCGAATGCAGCTGGCACCAACTTCAATGGCCATGGATGGACTTGGCACGCAAGTCTGTTGCCCTTCGTTGAGCAAACGAACTTGTACGAAGCAATTCAAGGCCCCGATGGGATGGGCAATGAGCTTGGTAGTACGACCTCGGGCAAACCATTGATCGTCAGGGCCAATGTCGTTCGTCTCTTCTGGTGTCCTTCGCAGCCAGATGTTTCCAATGGATCCCAAAAGGGGGGCTACCAGCCATCCAACTACAACGGAAACATGGGTACGCGAATCGGCAATGGAAACGATGACTGTATTTGCACGGGAGTGGCTAACCTGTCGGATATGCTTTCCAACCCTTGGGGATGTATGAACGGCAACGGCGTTTTCTATGTCCGAAGCAGAACCCGATTCGGCGATGTGACCGATGGCTTATCCAATACGATATTCGTCAGCGAAGTCCCTGATTCGGGTGGAGATGCCATGGGTGGATTCAGCGCGGGTGCCGATCGCAAAGCGATGTTTTCTGGCGGAGCCGACTCCAATCCTCCGACCGAGATGACAGAATTCTTGATCGCGGGGAAGCATTCAGTTCTTCTCCGAGAACATGGACATGCGAACCTACCAAGCTGTCAGTACTCGCAATGGCGGTGAGACTGCCGACTTCATGCAGTAGTTTCCCCCCATTCCGTAGTGCCTAAAGAGTCGGAGAAGATATGAGTTCGTTTCGATATTTCATGATCGTTCTTGTTGGGTTGGTTTTATGTCCCTTGGGATGCAGTTCCAGCGATCAACCGGAGCTTGGACAAGTGACGGGGACGATCACTTTGGACGGCAAACCTCTGACGGGTGTCGCCGTCGTTTTCCAACCTGAGAATGGTCGACCCGCACGAGGAATGACGAATGCGGAGGGGAAGTACGAGTTGGTGTACATTCGCCAGACGAAAGGGACTAAAGTAGGGCCGAATCGCGTTGAAGTTGCACCAAGCGAAGAAGGTGAGGAATCCGAAGGAGAAGAGCCAGGAGATGGCGATTCACAGGCGGCTTCCAAAAAGTCCAAGTCCGCCAAGCCAACGGTCCCTGCCAAGTACAACACGAAGAGTGAGCTAAAGGTCGACGTGAAGTCGGGCTCAAATACCTTCGACTTCCAGCTCGAATCCAAGTAGTTGGCTGCGTTACGCCCTCCGTTGTAAAGATCCGCCGTCCGTCAATAAAATCAAGCGACAGAACCGAAGCTATCGGCTCTGTCCTTGATCGCTCCGACGTCCCGGATTGTGAATTCAGCCTATCTCTTAGAGCCTGTCCGACAACCATTAGCCGCTCTGGCGCTAGCCGCGGTTTCCGATGGCTTTCGGATAGCCTCTTAACGCCTTCAATGATTCTCGGGAAGGCAATTGGCTGGAGAATGGTGCTTTCTTGCGGCCGAATAGCTATCCGCCGGCTCGATCAGATCTTCACTGCGCATTGCGCAATCGAGTGCCCGTAGTTTTGCGAAATGTCTTTATCCTCGCTTTGCTCTAATATCGAGGGTTTGATGCGTTGAATCTTTGGCGTTGATGCCGCGACAGTAACTCTCCTTTGAGAGCGTATGAAGGCAGCGACCATGATGATGACAACTTTGA